>CAXMOU010000116.1:0-1494 GCA_964195465.1 uncultured Rickettsiaceae bacterium | reverse complement strand
TAAGCAGCTTGGTCATGATTCTGAGATAGGGAGCAGCTTAAGTTATTTTACTAAGCAGGAGTTGGCTGACAAAGCTCTGGATGCTGAGTTTGAAAAAAATAAAGGCTTAGTAGGTAGTATGATAATGAACGCTTTTGATTTCACCGTTAACAAAATCACTGCATTCAATGATAAGCATTTCATTGATAATGCCTACTACAAATACGTAGCTCCTAAATTCCAAAAGCAATCAGTGGAAGAAGTGCTAGAAAAGGTGGGAGAAGAGATGCAGCAAGAAGCTATTGGCAGTAGTGTAATGCTTGAGCAAAAAGCAGTAGTGGGTGGATCACCAATACTTAATCATACATCTGCCATTAGCAATGAGGCCATTGCTAATGGCAAAATATCAATAACGCCAAAAGCAAAGCAATCTGCTAAAGAGCGCTTTTACAAAAGGGCGGATTATGTGCGCGCTGCTAGTTCTCAAGAAAACAGGGCGCAGCAAAAGGCGCAGTGGGATATAGAAGCTGAACGTTTGCGTAATGAAGTGAAGTTCAAAGCTGAGATTATTGCGCGTAATTTGCTTGGTGATCCTAACAAAAATCTCTCTGATGGTAAGACGTTGCGTTTTGGTGAGCATGGTAAGGTCGCTGTACGCATTAGCGGGGATCGCATGGGTAATTGGTTCGACTTCTCCGCCGACAAAGGTGGAGATATGTTTGCACTTGTTCAAGATAGGCAAGGATGTGACTTTAAAGGTGCTGCTGAATATTTGCGCAAGAGTGTTGGTAAGGAAGCAAGCGGTAACAGCCACCTGAAGATAGTGAACATTCACCGTACCAAGGATTTAACGGAGAAGCATATTAAAGCGCAAGCTGAAGAGGAGCGCGTAGCGAAAGCCAAAGCTGAGCATGTTGAAAAATTATATACTCGGGCAAAAGATATTGGTGATCGCTCGGTTGCATACAGGTATTTAACCAAACATAGAGGGTTGGATTTTAGCGGCGTTAAGTCTATTAGTAACGACATTAAAACTACTGGCATATATGTAGGTTCAGACAAAAACAGCGCTGAGAAAGGAAAGCATCTGCCTGTCCTTGTGGCGTTTGCTAGAGATTCTGAGGGGCGTGTCACTGGTGGTCAGCAGGTATTTTTGGATAAGAATAATGGTGCTAAAGCAGATATTGCCGTGCCCAAGAAATCATTTGGAAAAATAGCTGGATCATTTGTTCATGTTGGAAATATTGTTAAGCCATCTGCTAATAAAGATGATCTCAATGGTCATACCGATAAGGTAACAATAATAGCTGAAGGGCTAGAAACTGGAATGTCTATAGAGCAAAGTTTAAGTGAACATAGATTTAATACACTGAGAGGTATCAAAGATATAAAAACTCTATGCTCACTCGGTATAAGTAATATCAAAAATTACTCAGCTACGCCAGGAGAAAAAATAATAATTGCAGCAGATAATGATGGAGTAGATTCTAATACTAGTAAAACAATAGAGAATGC
>CAXMOU010000115.1:0-8478 GCA_964195465.1 uncultured Rickettsiaceae bacterium | reverse complement strand
ACTATATCACGGCAAAATGGACTATGCCGATACGAAATTGGAATGAAGCTATGGCTCACTTTTTAATAAAATTTGACGATAGAATTCAGAACAATATTTAGGAGCTTATTTATGAATTTACACAATTGGGTGGACAGACCCAGGGGCGCTTTAGCACAACAATGTTATTGCTTCACATGATGCGGGCTTCCTGCAACAAATAGAAATACAAGATTGGTATCAAATTAAAGAGTCATCCTCTTCCTTGAGATTGAGCGGGGTTTGATTTTTGTGCAGCTACTTTTTCTACGTGACTTTTTTTATCCGCACCTTTAGAACCGCCCATTTTTTCTACGAAGGATTTTTTGGCAGTTTTTGCGGATTCCATTACTTTTTGTCCAGCGTCTTTCCAGGCATTTTTAATTCCTTCCATTGCTTGTTCTTTGGTTTTGTCACCTTTTAGAACATCACGAACATTGCTGAATGTAGTTTTTACAGCTTCAACAAATTGTTCCATAACTGCGCCAGCAACTTCCATTGCAGCATCACCTGCGTGGCCTATTGCTTCTGTTGCTAGTTTGCTAATTTTTTCGATACCATCCTTGCCAGCTGCGGCAATTTTCTTTCTCATATCTTCTGGCAAAATATTGATTTTCTTTAACTGCTCTTCAAGAGCCTCTTGCAGGGATTCACTTAAATCACCAACCTTGCCTGTCGCCTTGCCTTGCATATCTTTAAGCGACTTATCAAACGCATCACCAACAGCTTTCTTCTGCTCTGGATTAAGCGCCATTTTCTCCATTTTATCTAGAAGGCCAGAGCCAACTGATTGCATTTGAGATTGAGCCATTTTTTGCATTGAATCTTGTATGGAAGACAAATTAGATTTGGACATAAGAATATACCTAGTTGATTTTATTGAAAATTTGCTATCATTAATTATTAACACAACTGAATCGCGTTAATCAAGGCAATTATTATTAATAGCTTAGAATCAGCATATCTTGGGTTATTTTGAAATGATTAAACTCCCCTATCACAGACATGCCGAGCAAAGGAACATCTAGGCCGCCAGAGGTAATATGCGCCTCTTGGTCATAGAAAACCTTTGCGCCGATAGTGAGTTTTTTAATGCGCACTGGCGCTGCGTAACTAACGCCATTGGCTGTATTATATTTCTGTGTATATTTTAAGTTCGCAAGGCTAAAGCCAAATTTCTTCGCCGCATCTTTAGTTAGCGCTATATTAGACGCGCCAGTATCAACCAAAAACTTAATGTCTTTCCCCCGAGGAGTGCGAACATTAACATAGAAATGCCCATCTTGACTGCGCGCTATAACAAGCTCCCCCTTCTCATTAGTCCAGCTATAAGCCGGAACAAGAACGGCCAGAACTCGGTTTTTAACAGATTCTAATTCAAAGCGAAATGCATATGCAACTATTAGCACAGAGAAAATCATCAACCATATAATCACACCATTTTTTGTGCTGGGTGATGGATTCGTTTTTCTTTTTCGCCTTAAGGAAAACGCATAACTTATAAAAATAAGTAGGGCTACCCAAAACAGTACTTTTAAAATTATATTTGAATCCACTACAACTAATGCCCGCGATTAAATATTACAAATTACTCTCTACCATTTTCTTGATTTTTACAGCCTTCTCAAAATGGTCCAATTTATGGGTTATAATCCACCATGTGGCCGCTTCCATCAACAATTCTGGATTATCGTTTTTATTGGCAAAAAAAGCATAGAATGACAGGCCAACATTATCGCCTTTTTTCTCTATTTTATTATCGCAAACATCAATAATTTTCTGCTTTAAAACGCTTTTCATAATTTACTTAGCTGGTTTTTTATGTGTACAGATCATAATATTTCCACGCACTTCAACAACATATAGCATGTCACCAACCTTTGCGCCTTCCCTGTCATGCGCATCCATTTTTGCATTCATGATAGTGCCAGACCAATATACTTGACCCATTCCAGATGGCTCTATATCCTCTATAGCCACTTCTACCTGCATGCCTACTATATCAAAATAATCTCTCTTGCCACCCTTTGCGCCATAAACAAATCTTTTCAACGGCCACCAAAGAAGCAGGAACCAAGCTAATGAACATAGGCCAATAGCAACTACTTGGTAGGATTCAAGATCAGGAAAATAATACATTAATGTAGCGCTTGTCAAGGAACCTAGGCCCAAAAACAAAAATCCTATACCAGGAATCGCTGTGAATTCCAGCAGAATAAACCCTATCCCAACTGCAAACCATAATAGTTGAACTTGTGTAATATCATCCATCAGCAAAACTGCATTATGTAATTAAAAAATATTAGCCAGCTTTCTCTTGCAAGTAAGCTACAACATTTGCTATATCTTGTGGCTTGCGTATTCCAGCAAAAGACATTTTTGTACCAGGCATATATTTGCCTGGTTTCTTCAAGAAAGCAAATAAATTCTCTTGATCCCAATTGCCGCCACTAGCTAACATGGCTTTTGAATATTTGAACCCAGGCGTTTTAGCTTTTTGAGCGTTAACAATTTTCCATAGATTTGGACCAACTTTATTAGCGCCACCTTGCTCCATAGTATGGCAAACAACGCATTTTTTGATAATTCTTGCGCCAGCATCAGCATTAGCGTTAGCCATAAGTTCTGGTATAGTAAGCTGCACTTCTTCTACCGCCGCTTCTGCACCAGACTCATCTGCTACTTCCACCTGATAGCCGCGCGTGGCTACTTCTAAATTTGGCTTATAAAGAACGTTTGCTACAACGCCAACAACCATGGCAATTAAACTTGCAAGCAATATTGCTGCGACAATTTTATTTAGCTCTAAACCCGACATAAATTCCCAAATATTAAATAACATTTCAAGGCAACAAGCCTCTTATAAACTATACATCCTCTAGACTCCAGCGCGCTCTCGGCTTAAAATCCATACCATTCATTATACCTGATTTTAACCTCTTGAGTCCAGCAAAAGCTATCATAGCTGCATTATCTGTACATAATTTTATTGGCGGTGCAACAAAATTATACTGGCACTTAGCAGCAAGCTCCGTTAAAGCCGCGCGAATCTGCATGTTTGCAGCCACGCCGCCAGAAACAACTACTGTTCTATTTAAAGTAGACCAGGAGGAACATTCCTCTTCATATTGAGAGATAGCGAACTCAGTTTTTTTAACTAGCACTTCGCACACCACCCTTTGGAAACTAGCTGCTACATCGCTCATATCTTGAGATTTTAGATCACCAAGCGCTTGGATTTTTAGGCGCACCGCCGTTTTAAGACCAGAAAAAGACATGTCACTATTTTTCTTATGGTAAAGCGGACGCGGCAAATCAAACCTATTAGCATCACCTGTTTTTGCGATCTCTTCAATAATCGGACCACCTGGGAATCCTAGATTCATCATTTTTGCAACTTTATCAAAAGCCTCACCAACTGCATCGTCCAAAGTTTGCCCCAATATCTTATAGCGCCCAAGGCCAAGGACTGCAACGAATTGGCAGTGACCACCGCTAGCTAGCAACAATAGATATGGAAATTCGACACCATCACTAAGGCAAGCAGTAAGCGCGTGCCCTTCTAAATGATTCACTGCAATAAATGGTTTTTTAAGCACGCTCGCAAGCGCCTTGCCATACATAGACCCAACAATCACCCCGCCAATCAAGCCAGGGCCAGATGTTGCAGCGATTGCGTCAATATCCGAAAGTGATAGTTTAGACTCTGCCAAACACTCATCCAACGCCCTCTCCATATTAGCAAGGTGGGACCTAGCAGCTATCTCTGGCACAACGCCCTTAAAAGGTGCATGCTCTTTTGTTTGTGCGATTACTATATTAGACAAAATCCTAGACTCAGAATCAATAATCGCAACAGCAGTATCGTCGCAACTAGATTCCAAACCTAGGATTTTTAAATTGGGTTTATTTAGCAAAAATTTTACTTAAATAGAGTTAAATATATGATGAGTAAAATGACGAATATCTAGCTGATTTTCAACTTTTTTCATATCAACTTTATCTTGCATCTTCTTTGGTATGTAATTCATTACATTACTAAGCACAGCAAAATATAGCTTCTTTGAAGGAATATAACCAGACTCACTTCTAATAGCCACTGCCTTACCAGCATGATGATAAATCACTTCACCATTTGCCATTTCAGCAATATACAGACCATACCCAGCGAAAGTCTTCATCCCGCTTTTTATACCAATATCGTAATGTCTTGAAGTCATTAATTTATATGATTCATCAGAAACAACTTTGCCAGAATGCAATCCTTTATGCCATTTTATCATGTCTGAAGTTGTTGAGAGCATTCCTCCATCTGCAAATGGAACCATCAAGAATTTTGACTTTGCTTCATTAAAATGCGGCTTGGCGCCTGTTGGTGCAATAAAATAACGTACAGGAAAAACCGTTGAGTCTGGCGTTGTTTGATGCTTTACAGCTTCATCTAGCGTAATCATTCTAGTATCTTTCATGCCAAGAGGTTCAAACAGCTCTGCACGATAGAAATCATCTAATTTTTTACCACTAACTGTTTCGATAATAAGGCCAAGAAGAACAAAGTTTGTATTACAATAATGATGTTTATCACCAGGAGTAAATTTAAGCTCCTTACCGCCAGCAAAATTTGCAACATCTTTAGCTAATTGCTCATTCGGCTTTGTTACATCAAGCTTTGCAGCCATAAAATATTCTGGTATACCGCTTCTATGAGTTAGCAGATTATGTATTTTAACTTTATTTGCCCACTCCGGAACTTTTCCATCTTTCCAAATTCCGCTTTTTGCGTCCAAATGCTTTGCAACGCTATCTTGAACATCCAGCTTACCACTCTCGCGCAGCTTCATAATAGCAGCAGCTGTCATAATTTTAGTAGCAGATGCAATTGGCATTTGTTGATTTGGCTTTAATTTTGTTTTTTTAGTAAGAGAATGAATCCCTTTAGAACCCTGCTCTATAACACCTTCATCATCACAGAACATATATGACCCATTCATGAATCTTGACTCAAGATATTCTGAGCTAGCTTTACTTACTTTGGTGCGCAGCTCATGGTCTGCATTTGCACATGTAACATTGAAGATAATGGCTAGAATTAGTAGATAGTATTTTTTCATTGTTAGTACCTATAATAATTTGCTAGTTCGGGAATAGACAATAGACTTATTCCAACACACAATGTGATAGACCCATATTATATCCGTGTCAACAAAATAAAACTAGGATTAACCTAAAATGCATCACTCAGAAATGCAATCCACAGGTATCACCTCATAAACCGGGTGCTCTAAAGTAGATAATGAAGGATTTGCAGAAACCACCCAGCCATGAAATACAGATAAATTGTCGTCTTCAATTTTATTGTCAAAAATAGTAAGTAACATCAGGTTATTTTCATTGAATGGATCGGTGCTTTTAATACATTTATGAACTTCTATAGAAACATTCCCGAAAAACCTAATTTCACCTAATTTGAATATTTCCTTACTTGATTTAGCAGTAATTTTGTTCAGAATAATTATGCTAGCCTTCTCCATCTTCACTAAAGTAGAGTTTTTGCTATTAGCTATTGCTTCTTTTGTATCGTTAATATTACTGCGATTATTTTGCTCTCTAGCATGTTCATAAGTTAGTTTACTTAACAAGGAGTCAACATCCGCAGGGCACGGAGGATTAGCGCATCCGCCCTTAGCTTTAACTCCAAGCGCTTTTTCAACATCGCCAAGCTCAACTATTTTTGCATAAGAAGTAGAGGTGTACAAAACTATAAATAATAAGCCTGCAACGACTGCTAATATGGTATTTTTCATTTTTATCCTAAACTAACATTACGCATTATTTTATACCACAAAACTTGGTTCTATATCAACCTGAATTACCTTTTCTTTAGCTTCAAAACTTTATATTGGCTAGTTTTGCCTGCACCTATTTCTAAATCATTTTTGGCCACGCCAAGCTCTTTAGCCATAAACTCGATGATCATTTTATTAGCCTTCCCCTTTTCTGGTGGCGCCTTAATCGATAGTTTTATATATTGCTTGTTATCTATCTCTAACGTTCCATCAATAGAATTCTTCTTCGCTCCCGCTTTGACTTTAAGCAACAATTTGTTAGTAATATCCATTTTTATTCTCTATAGCGCTTGCGGTTTTAAGTTTTATGCAATATAGTGTTTACAATTATTAACAATTAATTGGTTTATGAATAAAGTCCAATTCACATTGCTGGCCATATTTAGCCTATTTGCTCTATCCGCAGAAGCAAGGATTGACCCAGAGATACAAGAGTCAAAGAAATGCTCTAGTATGTTTTCATATTTTGAAAAAAGATACAAGCTTCCAAAAGATACTCTACATTCTGTTTCATTGCAAGAAACTCAAAAATCCCATTCAAAGCACAGAATAGGACTAGTTTGGCCATGGACTATCAATGCCAAGGGCAAGGGTTATCACTTCAAGAACAAGACAGAAGCCATCAAATTCGCCAAAGCACAAATAGCTGCTGGCAATAGAAGCATCGATATTGGCTGTATGCAGGTAAATTTAAAATATCACCCGAAAGCTTTTTCTTCCGTAGAACAAGCTTTTTCACCACGCAAGAATATTGCATACGCCGCTAAATTACTAAAAGATCATTACAAAAAAACTAAAGACTGGAACAAGGCTGTAGGTCTTTACCATTCTGGAACAGAAGATAAAGCAAAACATTACCGCGCAAATGTACAAAAAATCAGCAATTCCATGCCTTCTTACAAACAAAGCTTGCATAATTATACTTATAACCCTAAATATAATAAAAGCAGCACACAGCAAGATATCGATAAGGCAACTAAGAAACGTAACAAGCCAAAATATCTTGGCCTTGGAAAAGTTGAAGTTAGAGTTGGTACGCTGAAAGACAATAACTGGTTTCGTAAAGTACAATAGCAAATATGTTTGACCAAGAACGCCTGGAACAGAATCGTATCAAGTCCGTCAATGCAGTGCATGAGTCGCATTTCTATCAGTTCCTGCACGAAGATTTAATGGATCGCCTAGATCCTATAGATAAAGATTTTCAGGAAATATTACTCATAGACCCTCCAATCAAACAAATACTAATTGACCAGCTTACAGAGCATAAGCCTCACATCATAAGCACTGCTCAAATAGCAGACCAACCACATAACAAATACGATTTAATCATATTCCCATTTGGATTTCATTGGCTAAGCGACGTACAAGCATTCTTATCAAGCGCGCACAAAATATTAAAACCAGACGGTGTATTCATTTGTAACTTCCCTTCTGGTGGAAGCCTAAATAATTTAAGACGCAAATTGCTAGAATTAGAAACATTGCATACAAACACACATGCACCACACATCTCGCCATTCATACAGTTTGAGCACGTAACACCACTATTACAACAAGCAGGCTTTGCCGAGAATATAATAGATATGGAGCAGCTAGAGCTAGAATATGAATCTCCACTAGCATTAATGCACGCCATAAAAAACACAGGGGAGGCAAATGCCCTAGCATCCGCCCCCTCTTACTCTATTAATCATGACATGTACAAAGAACTACAAAACAACAACGAACCCTTCACAGATCACATCAACCTAGTAACCTTCCTATCTAGCCCAACTAAGAATAGTATTAAGCTAAAAGGCGAGAAGTAAGACGAATTTTATACACTTGCTTCGTTAACTTGGGCGACGCCCACTCATGGCATGATAATACCTAAAATATGAGATTCTGCGCGCTTTTAGCATCTACATTATAGGATGCAACAGATGCCTCCCAAGTCATCATCGGACCCTCCAAGAACAGAAGCCTCGTATTCTTCAATATTTATATCTTCTACAGATTCATATGAGTAAGCGTCTATACATTCTTCTTCAAGAGCGGCTCCTTTCATCTCTAAATCTCCTACAGCGTATGGATTATAATAAGGATTCAGCAGTAATTCACTAAGCCAGCCATCCACCACGTCAGAACATACAACTTCTGAGTCTTCCAACAACTTAATAAAGTTGGAAGCTATTTCATTACCATGAGCTGCCCTTATTCTAGTATAAGCGATAATTAATGTTTGATCATCTATCCACTCCCAGTCACCATATAAAAACTTTACCCCACCAAACTCATCTACTACACTCTCTATCTTCGATGCATCCTGTACAATTTCGTCAATTGCCTTCGAAATATCTCTTTCAACAGCTAGATTCAACGATTGTTTCCAGTTAGGCAAATCAGATGCTTTTGTTCTAAAAACACAATCTACCAAATCAACTTTTATAATATTGTCTTTCAATTCCAAATAATGAGCGCTATCCCCCCTTGGGCCAATGGCACTAACTTAAGCTTAAAATCCATATTTCAAGCCACCTTCAGATGATAACAACTTCTAGGTTTTTGCATTTTAGGAAAAGATTTTGGTCTTCGTTTGACGACTCTAGGTTCGCTTCTCCTTGGTCTATTT
>CAXMOU010000114.1:0-26627 GCA_964195465.1 uncultured Rickettsiaceae bacterium | reverse complement strand
GAAATAGACCAAGGAGAAGCGAACCTAGAGTCGTCAAACGAAGACCAAAATCTTTTCCTAAAATGCAAAAACCTAGAAGTTGTTATCATCTGAAGGTGGCTTGAAATATGGATTTTAAGCTTAAGTTAGTGCCATTGGGCTATAATCTCCTATGCTATTAGCGCTTAAACCTTTGTAGACGTCAATAGTTTTTGTGTAGTAGGTGCTTAGCGTTAAAGCTGCTTTAATGTCATTATGTTGCATTGCTATTTCCAGACACTGCGAAAGATTATGCTGTAGTGCTATATTTTCTTGCTCAGACATTTCAAAATGGGCGGTGATTTTGCTTAAAATTGATTTGATAATAGGGTTGGTTACTATCTCATCATCAATTACTATCTTGTTAATAGATTGATTAGTTTGGATGCCCCATTTTTTTAGTAATTCAACTGGGGTTTTGCTTTTTATTTTTAAGGTTGCTAAGGTCTCTTGGTTAAAAATATTTGCTATTAGTTCTTTTGGTAATGCTATGTCTGGCATGATAGAGATTAGGCCCATTATTATGCTTAGAGGTTGGTGTTGTTTTGCAACTAACGAGATGTTATTTTCTAAAAAATTTATGAGGATGGGTAGTGGCGTGGCCTTAAATAAGCCAATTGTAGCATATTGGTTTGTTAATATAATTTTGGCGTGTTTATTTAATGCTGCGCTAATAAAAGCACCTCTTTCTGGCCCAGGAGGTAGTGAGACAAATAGAAGCGAAGTAAATTCTCCCATAAGATATTCAGCATTATCACTTTCTAAAAACACTTCTCTTGCTTCATCTAAAGACAGGGGTTTTTTAAGAAAATTTATGTACGCAGGATGGAGTTCAGGTGCTTGGTCTATTATCTTCATAAAAGAAGATAGCACTTCTGGTAAGCTTAGTATTTCTTTTTTGTAGTTTATTAAGTTTGTAAACAGCCGTTCTTTTGCTTTTTGTCCGCTATCAGAGTTTTCTAGAGCGTTCTTTATTAAGTGCTTTAGTAGTAAGTTGTTGGAAAAAAAGAGAGAAGTGTTGCTTTCAAAAAAATTATCAACAATATTGTTGGTTTCTTTGTCTGTTGAAGCTTTGTAAAGTATATGCGCAAGCAAATAACTAGAGTTGGGGTTAAGATTGATTATTTGCTGTAGGTTTTTTTCTAGGAAGTTATAAATATATTTATTATAATGTAGTTTGTTAGTAGGTAGCTGGTGTTCTAATGCAATGGCGAATGAGTAATTGTCACTTAAAATGTCCCTTAGTGTTGGCTCTATGTATTGGCTAGAAACTATTGCTTCGTTATGTGCGTTTGCAAATTCTGCAAATATAGCTTGAGTGTTTTGCTTCCCTTCTGTAAGTTTCCAGAGAGATTTAAACGCATATAAATTTGTAAAAACTTCTTGAACATTTGCGGAGAGTAAGTGCGTTAATTCATTAACTGAGGCCTCGTCGCCATTTGTTAGCTTTGTGGCAAGGTTGTCTATTTTTGCGCTTAAAGACTTGTCTGGTAAAATTGTATTAATAAGCTTGGCTATTTCTGGATGCCTATCAGATAAAAATTCTAAATTAGAATAAAAAAAACTGATGTTTTCTGTGATTAGCGTGCTATTGGCAGCAATTAATTTTATGAGTTGTTGTTGGTGCCTTTCTGTCTTTGAGGAGGGGTGGTGTGACTTGATCATATATTCACGAAAAAGACCGCTTAGTTCAGATATCGCGTCTTGGTGTACTTGTTTTGCCATTGGCGCCCGCTTATATTATTTATTTATATTAATATATTAGCGCAAACATTAAGAGGCGTCAACATTTATGTTGTTTTAGTGGGTGTAATATGTGTAATGATTGCGTTCCGCGGGCTTGGGGCGTTAAAATACAGCGTGCGAGTATAATTTAGCTAAATATCTTAATTCTTTTGTACAAATATCTTAATTCTTTTGCGCGCAGGAACGAACATTGTACCAGGTTCTTTGTTTGGATTATATTCCATGATTCCTACATAGTAATTGCCGTTTTTAACCAGGCTAACAATAGACCATCCGTCTTTCATTTCTTCTGTGATTCTTTCTAGTTCAGTAGGGTGGTATGCAAAGGATACTAATTTTTGTTCAGCTTTCATGGCAATTATTTTATTAATCATATTAATGCAATAATATACTAATTCTTAGAAAATGCAACTTAATATACTAAAAATATGATCGCGCTGGGATTAGGTTAGGCAATTATTACAAAAGCAAGTATGATTAATCAGTATGCCATTATTGACAATATGTCCTCATGGCATTATGGTTCAGCTTTTATTGCAAGAATATTTATTATATGTTTGAACAAGGAAAATACCAGCTTACGGCTGAAGAATATGTAGAATCATTTGAAAAGATGCTACTAATTAGGCGCTTTGAGGAAAAGTGCGGCCAATTTTATGGCATGGGTCTTATTGGTGGTTTTTGTCACCTATATATAGGACAAGAGGCTGTGATAGGCGGCATCTCGCTTGCTAGGCAAGAGGGCGACTGCACAATCACCAGCTATCGCGATCATGGGCACATAATAATGTCTGGGATTGATCCCAAATATGTTATGGCAGAGCTTATGGGGCGCGCTGATGGTTGCTCTAGGGGCAAGGGCGGCTCTATGCATATGTTTAATAGCGAAGGTAAATTCTATGGTGGCCATGGTATAGTTGGAGCGCAGGTTCCTATTGGCACTGGATTAGCTTTTGCTGAAAAATATCATGGCACAGACAATGTCTGCTTTACTTTCTTTGGTGATGGGGCTGTGAATCAGGGGCAAGTTTATGAAGCCTTTAATATGGCAGCTTTGTGGAAATTACCAGCTATATATGTTATTGAGAATAATGAGTATTCAATGGGGACTTCCCTTGAGCGCTCAACAGCAATGACGGATCTTTACCGCAAAGGTGAGTCTTTTGGGATCCCAGGAGTCCAGGTGGATGGTATGGATATTAATGCTGTATATAATGTAACAGTTCAGGCGCTTGAACGCGTGCGTTCTGGCAAAGGTCCATGTATTATTGAAGTAAAAACTTACAGATATCGTGGGCATTCAATGTCTGATCCTGCTAAATATCGTAGCAAAGAAGAAGTGGAAGAATATAAAGAGCGCGATCCTATCGCCTCTGTTAAGCAGCATATATTAAGCAATTCTTTTGCAACTGAAGATCAAATCAAAGAAATTGAAAAGCGCATTAAAGCAACGATAGCTGAAGTGGGTGAATTCGCTACAAATTCACCGCTTCCAAGTGAAGATGAGCTATATACAGATATATTAAAGTAAGGAATTAAGAATGGCAGAAATAACAGTTAGAGAAGCGCTGCTAGCAGCAATGCGAGAAGAAATGCAGCGTGATGAGAAAATCTTCGTAATTGGCGAAGAAGTAGGGCAATATCAAGGTGCTTACAAAGTGACTCAAGGGCTTTTAGACGAGTTTGGGCCAAAGCGCGTGATAGATTCTCCTATTACGGAGCATGGTTTTGCTGGGCTTGCTGTTGGTGCAGCTTTTGGTGGCTTGCGCCCGATAGTTGAGTTTATGACTTTCAATTTTGCCATGCAGGCGCTGGATCACATAGTTAATTCAGCTGCTAAGACTAATTATATGTCTGGCGGTCAGCTTGGTTGCCCCATAGTTTTTCGTGGGCCAAATGGAGCAGCAGCCAGAGTTGGCGCGCAACATAGCCATAATTACACTGCTATGTATGCTCACATTCCAGGCTTGAAAGTTATTGCTCCTTATAGTGCAGAAGACGCAAAAGGGCTGTTGATAAGTGCTATTAGAGACGATAACCCAGTGATCTTCTTAGAAAATGAGATGATGTACGGTAAGAGCTTTGATGTACCAGATGAAGTAGAGCCTATCGAAATCGGCAAAGCAAAAATCATGCGAGAAGGATCGGATGTAACTATTGTGGCATTCTCACTTCAAGTTGGAATGGCTATGGAGGCTGCTAATATATTAGCTGAAGCCGGCATAGATGCTGAGGTAATTGATCTTCGCACTATCCGCCCGCTTGATGAGCAAACAATCATTGACTCTGTAACTAAAACCAATCGTATGGTAGTTGTTGAAGAAGGTTGGTTCTTTGCGGGGATTGGCGCTACAATTAGTTCTATTGTAATGCGCGATGCTTTTGACTATCTGGACGCTCCCGTTGAAATAGTAGCGGGCAAGGATGTTCCTTTGCCTTACGCAGAGAATCTAGAAAAATTATCGCTGCCAACAGTAAATGAAATAGTAGAAGCTGCTAAAAAAGCTTGTTACGTAGAATAAAATAGAGAGTAAGTGAATCATGCCAATAAAAATATTGATGCCGGCGCTATCGCCAACAATGGAACACGGAAACCTTACTAAATGGATGAAGAAAGAAGGTGATATGATCTCCGCTGGAGATATAATCGCTGAAATCGAAACAGATAAAGCAACAATGGAAGTTGAAGCTGTTGAAGAAGGCAAGCTTGCGAAGATTGTAGTTCAAGGTGGGACGGAAGAAGTCGCAGTGAACGCGCTGATTGCTGTTCTGCTTGAAGAGGATGAAGATGCAGCGTCACTTGATGATTTTATTGCGAAAGAAAGCAAGGCTTCAAAGCCTGCTGTAGAACCCGCAGCGCCTGAGAAAAAAGAGGAGGCTGTTACAGAGGCTCCTGCTACTGCATCTCCTGCGCCACAAGCAAAACAAACTATGGCAAAGGCCGCTCCTGGTGGCAGAGTGTTTGCCTCGCCGCTTGCAAAACGCATTGCAGCAATGGAAGGGATAGCTCTTGGTAGTTTGAATGGCTCTGGCCCGCATGGGCGCATAATTAAAGCAGATGTGCTTGCTGGTGGCAGCGCTAAAGGAAGGGTTTCTAGGCATGCAGAAGAGTATCGTTTGGTTCCGAATAATAATATGCGTAAAGTGATTGCTAAGCGCTTGGTTGAGTCCAAACAAACTGTTCCTCATTTTTACTTGTCAGTTGAGTGTATGATGGATTCTGTTCTTGAAGTTCGCTCGCAGTTAAATGCTTCGTTTGGCGACGATAAAAGCAAAAGATTATCAGTAAATGATTTCGTGATCTTAGCCTCAGCAAAAGCTTTGAGAGATGTTCCAGAAGCGAATGCAAGCTGGAGCAATGATGCGATTATGATTTATAATAATGTTGATGTATCTGTCGCTGTTGCTATTGATGGCGGACTGATTACTCCTATTATTCGCAATGCTGATCAAAAAGAAATAACAAAAATATCCGTGGAAATGAAAGACTTAGCGAAGAGGGCTAGAGAAAATACTCTGAAGCCTGAAGAGTTCCAGGGCGGTGGTTTTAGCCTTTCGAATCTTGGAATGTACGGCGTAAAAAGCTTCAACGCAATAGTAAATCCTCCACAAGGCTGCATCATTGCAGTTGGCATGAGCAGCAAACGTGCTGTGGTTGTGAATGATAAAATAGAAATGCGCACAATGATGGATGTGAATCTTTCATGCGATCATAGAGTAGTAGATGGCGCAGTAGGTGCTATGTTCTTAGCCGCATTCAAGAAATACATGGAATCACCAATATTGATGTTTGTTTAGGCAATCATATTAAACTTAAAAACAGCGAAGTATGTTATGGAAAATTTTGATTTAGTAGTAATTGGCGGTGGCCCTGGTGGTTATGTCGCAGCAATTAGAGCCTCTCAGCTTGGGCAAAAAACAGCAGTGATAGAGCGCGAGCATCTTGGCGGGATTTGCCTGAACTGGGGCTGTATCCCAACCAAAGCTTTGCTTAAATCTGCTGAATTATATCAGAAAATGCAGCATGCAGACGAATATGGCATCTCGGTTAAGGGAGCTAGCTTTGATATCAAAAAAATAGTCGAGCGCTCGAGGGGTGTTTCAAAGCAGCTAGTTGGCGGTATTGCTGGATTGCTCAAGAAAAATAAAGTAACTGTTATTGAAGGCGAGGCTAAGCTTGAGGGCAAGGGCATGATAGTGGTTAATGGCAAGGACAAAGTCAAGGCCAAGAATATCATAATAGCAACTGGTGCTAGAGCCAGGGTGCTTAAAGGCTTTGAGCCCAATGGCAAGAATATCTGGACATACCGCGAGGCGTTGGTACCAAAATCCACGCCAAAATCAATGGTGGTTGTAGGTTCTGGTGCTATAGGGATAGAGTTTGCTTCCTTCTATAACGCTCTAGGCGTTGATGTTACTGTCCTAGAAGCTGCTGAGCGTATTTTGCCAGTTGAAGATAAGGAAATATCTCAGATGGCGCAGAAGGCGTTTGAATCAAAGGGAATTAAGTTCAAGACTGGCGTGAAGCTAGAGTCCCAAAAGGCAGGCGCTAAAGGTGTTGCTGTTAGTTTTGAGCATGCTGGTAAGAAAGAAGTTATCAATACAGAGATCTTGCTGATGGCAGTTGGTATTTCTGGTAATGTTGAGAATATCGGCCTTGAAAAAACAAAAGTAAAGCTGGATCGTGGGCATATAATTACCAATGGTTTGATGCAAACTTCTGAGGCGGGTGTATATGCGATCGGTGATGTTGCTGGTGCACCATGGCTTGCGCATAAAGCTAGCCATGAAGGAGTTATCGCAGCTGAAGCTATTTCTGGAAAAAAACCTCATCAAATTACCAAGGCGAATATCCCGGGCTGCACTTACTCTAGCCCGCAGATTGCTAGCGTTGGTTTGACCGAAGAAGCAGCAAAAGCGACTGGTAAAGAGATTAAAATTGGCAGGTTCCCATTCTATGCAAACGGGAAAGCCTTGATTCTTGGTGAAACTGATGGTTTAATAAAAACTATATTCGATGCAAAAACTGGTGAAATACTGGGAGCACACATGGTTGGCGCAGATGTAACAGAGCTAATACAAGGCTATGTGGTGGCAAAAGAGATGGAAGGTACAGAACTTGACCTTATGAACACCATCTTCCCACATCCAACTTTGTCAGAGATGATGCACGAGTCCGTACTGCAAGCTTTTGGTAAGCAGATACACATATAGATTTGACCAAATCTTAGGGGAATCGATTTAAATCTTGAGGTTAAAACAAAACGGAAAATAAATATGCCAAAAAATATCGAACTATCCCAAGCTATGAGCGCAAGAATCTGCCATGATTTATCGAGCTCTGTCGGGACTATAGAAAATTGCATTAGCCTCATTGCTAATAGATCCAAAGTAATTAGTGAAAAAGCCAAAACTCTTGTAACTGATGAGTCAAAGGTTTTGGTCAATCGTGTTAAGTTATTCCGCGCTGCTTACGGCAATGGTTCTGCAGATGCTGATGAGAGCCTAATAAGCATCTCTAAGCTTATTAAAGATTACTTAAATAGCACGGATGTAATAGTCAATATGCACATAGAAGAGGGGATGCTTTATGTAAGCTCACCTATCGCAAAGGCTGCTATGACGCTATCTCTGATAGCTGCTACTAATATTAATTATGTAGGCACTATAGATCTATATATCAGAAGCGACATAAACCACCCAGTTGAATTAACAAGCGATGGTATTAATCTTGATATTAAAGAAGAAGTAAAACGCGTTTTAATGGGAGATATTAAGCAGCCTATTACGGTTGCAAATTGCAGAGAGCATTATCTTCATAAGCTTTGCGCTAAAGCTAATAGTCATTTATCTGTACATAAAAAAGCTGGGTTTGCTAAATACGACATATATAAAAATAATTAGGGGCAATGATGACGGAATATAGAATAGAAACGGATTCGATCGGCGAAATCAAGGTAGAGGCAAAATATTATTGGGGCGCTCAAACGCAGAGATCTATAGAAAATTTTAAGATCACTGATCAAAAAATGCCCAAGGAGATGATTAGAGCTTTAGCTATTTTAAAAAGATCGGCGGCAAAAGTTCATATGGATATAGGTGCTTTGGATAAGGGTATAGCTGAAGTGATTATAAATTCTGCAGACAGAATCCTTGCTGGTGAGTTTGACGATAATTTTCCTCTAGTTGTTTGGCAAACAGGCTCAGGCACCCAGTCCAACATGAATATGAACGAGGTTTTAGCCAGTATTTCGAACGAGAAGCTAACCACTAACAAAGGTGGAAAGTCTCCAGTTCATCCGAATGATCATGTAAATTTGGGCCAATCATCTAACGATGTATTCCCAACAGCTATGCATATTGCGACTGTGCTTCAGGTGCAAGAGAAGCTGATTCCTGCTCTGAAGAAGATCCATAAAAGCCTAGAGACAAAATCCAAAAACTGGAAGAGCATTGTAAAAATCGGTAGGACCCATTTGCAGGATGCAACACCAGTGACGTTGGGGCAAGAATTCTCCGCTTATGCGCAGCAGATGAAATATGCATTGGAGCGTGTTACAGATTCTTTGGCTAGGGTATATTTTCTAGCCCAAGGCGGAACGGCTGTAGGCACTGGCATGAATTGCAAACCTGGATTTCCTAAGAAATTCGCAGCAGAAGTTGCTAGCTACACTGGTCATAAATTTGAGTCCGCACCGAATAAGTTCGAGGCACTTGCTTGTAATGATGCTTTGGTGGAGTTTTCCGGCACGTTGAATACAATAGCAGTTAGCATGATGAAAATCGCTAATGACATACGCATGCTTGGCTCTGGCCCAAGATGCGGCCTTGGTGAGATAAACCTGCCAGCAAATGAGCCTGGTTCTTCCATCATGCCAGGTAAAGTAAACCCAACCCAGTGTGAGGCAATGACCATGGTAGCAGCGCAAGTTATGGGAAATCACATGGCTGTAACTATTGGCGGTTCGAACGGGCATTTTGAGCTTAACGTATTCAAGCCATTGATTATTCAAAATGTAATTCATTCAATTAATTTGCTTAGCGACTCTATGGTAAGCTTGGTTGATAATTGTATAGACGGCATTGAACCAAATATCGATAGAATAAACACGCTGCGTGATGAGTCCCTAATGCTAGTAACCGCTCTGAACCCCTACATAGGTTACGATAATGCAGCCAAAATAGCAAAAAAGGCATTCAATGATGGCACAAGTTTAAAAGAGGCGGCCATAGCGCTAGACCTTATATCATCAGAAGATTTTGACCGCTACGTGGTGCCAGAAAATATGGTTGGTGAGTAACCTAGACTGTTAACATAGGCTGTGGATCTATGGATAACGCTGCGTATTAAGTCTGTACAAATTTATCAGCACCTTCTAGTGAAAAGCTCCCGCGTACGCCTGTCATGTTCTGGTTTAGCATATATATATCCGCTATACGCTTTTGCAAGGCAGAGTCCATATTTTTTTGGCTTCTTATGGTTAGATCAAACTCTTTTGGGGTTTTGTCGTCATGCGTAAATGTAATTAAACCATCCACTTGCATTTTATTATTTTCTAGATTCACATCAAATAAAAATCTTAGAAAGTGCTTGCGGCTGCGGTCTATTTTTACTTCATATTCTTCCACTCTCTCTCCGTGTTGAAAAGGAAGCATCAAAGATTGCCAGCGCTGATTTGCTTCTTCTGGCTTAATCTGGGCAGTCATTAGCTCTTTGATGTTATGAAATTCAGTTGAAAGCTTTTTGATTTCCTCTAAATTAGCGCCCATATTTTTAATTATACTATTCATCCCGCGTGATGCTTCGTCATTTTTAGGCGCTTGTGGCAATGAATTTGGCGTTGTAGTATCACGATTTGCCGATGATGCTTTATGTGTTTTGTTACTTTCTGCAGCATTCTCAGAAAATTTTGCACTACTACGAATTTTACCGCTTTTTAAAGAGGCCGTCTGTAGCAACTCAGCATTCTGTGTTAGTAACTTATCATTTACTATGCTTGGAGCAATTTGAGTATGCACATTCTTAGCTGCAGTATCTGTTGCTATTGTCGCAAAAGATACTTGCGGTGTTGATGTGGCTTGGGTTATATTAGCTGCCCCTTGAGCTTGTATGTTCGTTGCTGGTATATTTTGCGCTTGAACTGTTTTGTTAAGACCGGGATTAGGGGGTAGGGCAAAGTTTTTTATGGTAGGCCAATTTTTGTTTATATTAAACATAAACTCATTAACAGTCCGCCCTATGTTATTTCCAAGGGATTTGTTGTTAACGCTAGTAACTTCCAGAGATAATTTCTGCCCTATAGGCATCTTTGTACCTTCAGACGCTATAATACCAAAGTTAGTAGTAATCAATTGATTACCTTGAGTATTATTTCCGCTAACAACGCCATTAACAATAAAAGCAGAAACTCCTTGTGACCGCCCTGATAAAACATTAAGTGATATCGGCATTTTGTTGTTAACAACATTGTTTGATGCCGCGCTCAGTAATTTCGGAAGAGGGGCGCCTTTGTCTAGCTTGATTAAATTCAAGTAAGAAACATTTCCATTTATAGTTTTAGGTATGTTACCAGAGTGTTTTAACTCAACAGGGTTATTTGTTTGAACAATCAGCGCTTTAGGAGCGTTGTTTTCTTGTTTAGGTGGTTGTTGAATTGATCCTAAATGCACAGGCTCATTAGATTGCACATTCTTGTTATTCACCGAAAGTAACGTTCCAGCTATTTGGCCTGTAGTAGCATCTAGCTTCATATTAATAGTATCGCCGCGCACTAGGTTTAGATTGTTGGGGGCCGCGAACCTACCATATGCAGTGTGGAATATTACTTCGTTTTTATTATTAGTTCCTACCACCAATCCTTTCAGCACCGCACCAGATTGCAACTGCTTTAATATTTCTGATAGCGATTTATTGGCATTGTTTTTTAAATCTAGAGCGTTTGGCAATACTCTGATATCTTTAAAGCCGATGTGATCCATAATAATATCAATTTTATTTACATATGATTCAGAACAAACATATTATCAGATTATCATTTATAGGTTTGTTTATAAATATTGTAGCAAATATCGTGCTATATCGATATTTTATGATAGAAGAAGTTGTTTTAAAGCAAGTTGCTGTCCAAAATACACACATTGCAGAGGTTTATAAAAACCGTATTTGGGAGAATAACAAAGAAGCAGTTGCAGATATTAGAAATCATAAAAATCATTATGATTTACTGCGTGATCAGAATTTTATCAATTTCCTAAAAGAATCTGCGACCTTTTTAGAAAACACAAATTCAGAAGCATCTATATATGGCAAGAATGGTAATAAGATTCTTACTAACAAAGAATATAGCATTGCTAATATTGAACCACATAGCAGCCAGAATTATTATGACAAACTTTTGCTATGGCTAGATACATATTTTTTACAAGAATACGTATCTACTCACTCTATTAGCAAGGCGTTTCAGGGGAAAACAACTCATTCTTTAGTTTCAAGGGCTATTGTTACGGATGAAGATGGAAACCAATATGAAAAATCGTATATTAGTAGCTATATTCCTATTATAACTTCTACTCGAGGGAATTTTAGCGTATCTGGAGTGATAGAAATCACCACAGATATAACTCAGCAATGGGATAATATTGCATATTTAGAGAAGCGCATATTCATTGCGTTTTTAGTAGTATTCTTTTTGTTTTTTGCCATTGTTATGTATAACACTAACTATGCACAACGTATAATTAATAAGCAATTTGAAACTAACAGGCAGCTTGAAGAGCAAAAAGTTAAAGCCGAAACTGAAAGCACAGCAAAAACTGACTTCTTAGCAAATATAAGCCACGAACTAAGAACCCCACTTAATGCGATTATTGGCTTCTCTGAGATTATTATTGCTGAAACATATGGCAAAATTGAGAATAAGCAGTATAAAGACTATATAGGGGATATAAATAATTCTGGTAAACATCTATTGAGTGTTATTAACGACATTCTTGATTTCTCTAAAGCCTCAGCAGACAAGCTTAGTGTAGACAAAATGGAGCTAGATTTAAACAAACTTGCCTCTTCTAGCCTTAGATTCGTTAAGCCACGCGCTGACGCTGCTAATGTACAATTAATAGAGAAATTTCCAGATCATCATATTATTATTTATGCAGACCCTAAGCGCCTTAAGCAAGCGCTGCTAAACCTTCTCTCTAATTCTGTAAAATTCACGCCTACAGATGGATCCGTGACTTTAGCTATTAGAAAAAATGCTTTGAAAAAACTCGTATATATTACTGTTACGGATACTGGAATAGGGATGAGCGATCAGGATATTCCAAAAGCACTTTCTTCCTTTGGCCAGGTGGATAACCGCCTAAGCCGTAAATATGAAGGGACGGGACTTGGATTGCCGTTGACAAAAAAACTAATAGAACTTATGGGCGGTGAGTTCGATTTAAAGAGTAAGCAAGGCAAAGGGACAGTTGTAACAATTACTTTTGAATATAGCGAAACTATCTCTGTATAATATAAGTAGAATCATTTGACATTATTTTGCTATATTACTATACTAAATTTTCATTTTAACATACCTAATTTAAAGCATATACTATGAATAAGAAAATAGTTTGGATCTTATGTGTAATTTTTTTCAATAATTACGCTGTTGCAGATAGCCAAAGCTATGGCCCTATAATCCAGCGTCAGTCAAAACAAATCCAGGATTTAAAATCACGAGTTTCTGAGCTAGAAAATACGGTTGAAGACTTAAAAGTAGCTATGAAAAATAACGGAATGCTGAATAAAAAATCAGCTGGAGCTTCCGTTAAAACCCTAAGTACTGTAGTTGGTGTAGAAGCTGCAGAAGCCGTATTGAGGCCAGATGCAAAAAAGAGTTTTTTTGGTGAAAAAGATTCTAAAAAACCAGTCGCAGCAGCGGCTACTAGAGGACCTAAAGATAAAGTAGCTTACGATTTAGCTTTATCTGCCTTAAAAGAAGGGCGCTTTGATGCTGCTGAGCAACAATTTCACGACTTTATACAAAAATACCCTTCAAGCAGGCTGCAGAGCAATGCTACTTTCTGGTATGGTGAAACATTTTATCGTAGAGGTACGTTTAGCAAAGCTGCAATTAATTATCTGCAAAGTTATAAAAAATATCCAAAAGGCTCAAAGGCTTCAGACTCTTTGCTAAAACTATCTTATTCACTTGCTAGCTTGAATAAGCATAAAGAAGCGTGTAGTATGCTTGAGAAATTGGATTTAGAATTCCCCAAAAGACCGATTAGTTCTATAAAAAGAGCAAAAGAGGCAAGGGCGAAATTCCATTGTAAATAAAATAAATATAACGAGTTATAGCTAGTGGCAGATATTCTTGACGAAGTTTTAAGCGACCAAAAAGACGAAAAAAGATTACTATTATTTCGCAAACTATTCCCAACAATCATTGTAACTACAATAGTTATTGCTATTGCTATGGCTGGTTATAATTGGTACCAAAACAAAGTAGACGCTCACAACAGAGAAATTGGTGATATGCTAGTTAGCTTAACTGGTGGTGAATATGGTGATGCCAATGCTACGATAGAAGGGCTTAAAAAGCTTATAGATAATGGCGAAAACAGACAATCTGAATTGGCCGAGATTAAAATAGTCGACAAATTAATTCGTGAAAATAAGATTCAAGACGCTCTTGCTCGCCTTGAGTCTATCATAAGCCATGAAAATTATTACGAAATAACAACATCATATGCTAGATTAATATGGATAAGCTTGGTTCTAGACCAAAAAGACCTTACCGAAACAATGCAAATGAAAGCGCGCAATTATATGCAATATTTCAAAGATGAAAGGCAGCCATTTTTTGCAAGTGCAACATTGATGAAATCGTTTTTCTATAAGAAGAATAAACAGGATGATTTAGCTGCTGAACATGCAAATAATTTAATTACTTCAAATCGTGTTCCAATAGCTATTAAGGAGCAGGCCAAAGCGCTTTTGGCGAGTTTGGATTCAAAATAAATCACTCATTTTAATAACAAGGATTATATAGGTTCATTATGAAAAAAATTATAGCATTAGTTATTCTGCCATTATTACTTGCATCTTGCGACCGCATTGGTAGTAGCAAAACTAGTAATTTGATAGATTTAACTTCGCGTTTGGAAGTTGAGAACGAGTCAAGATTCAATTCTTTTAAAACTGGCAGAAATAATCCATTTACCAAAAAGACAACCAAATCATACAAGTTAGCCAAAAATACTATTATAGGCCAGCCAGCTTTTGCTAAAGGCGTGCAATATAGCGTAGATAATAAAGGTTATGTTTCTGCATTTTCTATCAAGAATAAGAAAATATTATGGACAGCGGACATTGCTAAAGATGCATTAGATCGTCACTTCAATTCTGGTGGAGTTCTATTCAACAACGGCAGATTATATGTAACTAACAACTCAAGATATTTAGTTGTTCTAGATGCAAAAAATGGGCAAGAAATTATCCGCAAAGAATTCCCCGATATCATAAGGGTAAAGCCAGTTATGGCTACAGAAAACTTGCTATTAGTACAAACCATAAGCAATCAGCTAATCGCTTATAACATAAAATCATCTAAATTAGTTTGGATGCATGAAGGCGGTATCGAGACTATATCAACTAAAAACCATGTGCCTCCTGTAGTTTATAATGGCTATGCAATTGCTAGCTATAGCAGCGGTGAGGTTGTTTATATTAACGCAACAGATGGCAAGCCAAAATGGAGCTACAACCTAACAAATACAACGGATGTAGGGCTTCCAAGCTTTGATCCTGCTGTTATAGTAACAACACCGATTATTAGCGGCGAGTACGCATTCTTTGCAACAAGCAATGGCAAGGTAATAAAAATCGACCTAGATAATGGTGCCGCAGCTTGGGTAAAAACAGCTGACGATGTGCAGTCTATGAGCTTAGTGGGTAATAATTTGTTTGTCACAAATAATGCAAGGCAAGTTGCCGCTCTTTCTACTCATAACGGCCAAGTTACTTGGGTAGGGAACCTTATCTCAAAAAAAGATAGAGCTGCTAAAAAACCAAAAACAGCTACATTCCAACCACCTTTCGTTAGCCATACAGATGATGGTTTGGCACTAAGCGTAGTTGCATCAAACGGAGAACTATATCAATTCGCACAAGATGCATCAGGCAAATTACCAACATGGCCAAAAATTATCAAAATAGAAAATGGAGTAAGGTATTACTGGATATCTTGCTGCAACGAGAATCTGCATTTGATCTTGAACTATAATATTAGATATTAAGATACAGACTTAAATTAGAGAGGGGTGGTTTCATGCCACCCCTTAGAAGAAAGAAGCTGTATAAATAGTAGCAGACGAATTAAATAACAAACTTATACCTTCCATCCAATTCCAACCTTTTTTTATTCTCTACACCTCTCAACTTACTTGCTGTGTCATTGCGATGTAGATTAATTGAGCTTCTTGCGCTTTCTTCCTATTATAGGCTTAAGTATATAATAGGGGTGATGAAAATTTCATAATCGATATTATGGAAAGTGAGCGCTTATTACGAAGCAATTGTTCTTAAACCTCAGTATTTCCTCACGAGAAAGACCAGCGCTTGCAGTTCTCATAACATCCTCTTGATCCTTCTTGTAGAAAAAATCAATATAGCGTAAATCAATTTCGTGTTAAGATAATCTTAGAAATCAACAAAGAGAACAAATGAAAAAATATATTTTATTAGCAATGCTCATCGTTTTGAGCTCTTTATATGCAATGGCCAATGATCTTGCCCCAAGAAAAGAGTATATTAAGAAACTGGAGGAAAAAACATCTGAATTAGCAAAAAAGAGAAAATTAAGGTCAGAAATTATTTTAAAAAAGTTCAATGTTCCTATAAATTCATATCTCCCGTATATTGAAGACGAAAATGGAGCGCTAGTTAGAACCAAAGAGGAAATTGTAAACCGCGCATTATCTCTGCTAGTTGTCGCCATGAAAGCAGAGGGATTGGATCAAAATACTACTATGTCGATTATTAAAGATTATGATCTCAAAAAACACCTGAGTCCAAAAGAATTCATATTCATCAATGAACCTACTCCAAGTAAACACGATAAAACCCAATTTATTTGGCGATATGAAGCCGCATGGGCTTTGCTTTGGGCTCTTGGTTATATTCCTGAATTATCTACTCCTACCAAAATGTGTGATGTTCGAACTGCCGTATTATTTATGCGCGACAAAACAAAGGAGCAGTTTATTCGGGATGCAAAATTGAGGTCTATTTCTGATATACTGAATGAAAATGATCTTATATATCGCTATCACTGGGCTGTTGTAGATGCCAGAGTAAATGGTTTAAATATACCGCAGAAAATCGATTCTAGTGTAGTTGTTGAAAGACACTATGTTCTAAATTGGCTTATTGGTTATATGAATCAAGCGTGGGACGATGTATCTACAGATACTTAAAAAAAACTCCCGCGCCATAAGCGTTGGAGTTTTTTTTAAGTTATTTATTCTGAAGCGTCCGTATTTGCATCTTCACCCTCACCGCCATTATCCATATTTTCATCCATATCCTCAGCGCCATCATCTTCCTCATCATCAGATGACTCAGCGATTAGTGATGCGGAGACTACTTTTTCTTTTTTCTCGGTGTTGAACAATATTACACCGCTGGTGCTGCGGCCGGTTACTCTTACGGTGCCTAGTTTGCAGCGTATTAGTTTGCCGTTATTGGTGATTAGCATGAGCTCATCGTTCATGTTTGCAGGCATGGAGGCTACTACCTCACCTGTTTTGCCTGAAAGAACCATGTTTACAACCCCGCTACCGCCGCGGTTTGTTATGCGGTAATGGTATGCTGATGTTCTTTTGCCGAAGCCGTTTTCAGCTACAGTCAGGATGAATTCTTCAGCCTCAGCCATTTCGATTATTTGCTCTTTGCTTAGCAGTTCAACATCAAATTTCGATGCTTCAAATTCATGATCACCATTTGATATAGCTAAACGATTTTCGAACGGGATTGAGAGATAAGCCTCGCGCTCTTCTATGGTGGATTTAATACCATTTAGAATTGTCATAGAAATTACGCGGTCTTTTTCTGCTAGTTTCATACCACGCACACCATCTGATGTACGGCTTTTGAACACTCTGATTGCATTGACTGGGAAGCGTATTGCTTTACCCATTCTACTTGCAAGCAGAACATGGTCGTCCTCGCTGCATGCCATTACATTTACTAAGCTATCATCTTCGTCCATTCTGATGGCGATTTTACCGTTTGACTGGATTTTCTTGAAGTCGGATAGGTCGTTTCTGCGTATATTACCTTTGGCAGTTGCAAACATAATATGCATGTTGTCCCATTCCTCTTTGTCTTCAGGCATAGGCATGATGTTTGTGATGGTTTCGCCATCTTGTAGTGGCAATAAATTCACTATAGGGCGCCCTTTGCTTTGCGGATTTCCTAGCGGTAATTTATATAATTTTAGGCTATATACCTGCCCCAAATTAGAGAAGAAAAGCATAGGCGTGTGGGTATTTCCTACAAATAACTGCGTAGTGATATCCTCATCGCGCATTGAAAGGCCAGACCTCCCCTTGCCTCCACGCTTTTGTGCACGGTAAGTAACAAGAGGCACACGCTTAATATAGCCACTATGAGTAACCGTGACTACCATGTCTTCTTTTTGAATTAGATCTTCAATATCTTGGTTGAAGTTTCCTTCGATAATTTCAGTTTTTCTTGGAGTTGAGAAATTCTCTTTTACTTCAAGTATTTCTGTTTTTAGAATACCAAGAAGCTTATCACGAGAGCTCAAAATATCAACAAACTCTGTTATTTCTTGAGTTAGACCTTGAAGGTCATTCTCTATCTTGTCTTTTTCCATAGCTGTCAAGCGCTGCAGTCTCATTTCTAAGATAGCTTTTGCCTGAGTTTCAGAAAAATGTATTTTACCATCATCACTGATATTTGCTTTGTCATCTACCAATTTAATTAAACTGATTATAGACGAACAATCCCAGCCTTTAGCCATTAGCTGCTCTTTAGCGATAGTTGGGTTAGAAGCTGCACGAATGATTCTAATCACTTCGTCAATATTACTAACAGCAATGCGTACGCCAAGCAAAATATGAGCTTTATCACGCGCTTTATTTAGTAGGAATATGGTTCTTCTAGTAATTACAACTTCACGAAAACGAACAAAAGCACCTATTACTTCTTTCAGATTCATCACTTTCGGCTTGCCTTCATCAAGCGCTAGCATAATAACGCCGAAGCTTGTTTGTAGTTGTGTGTAAGAATATAACTGATTCAGCACAACATCACCAACAGCATCGCGTTTTACTTCAACAACAACGCGCACGCCATCTTTGTTAGATTCATCCCGCAAGTCACTGATTCCTTCGACTCTTTTGTCGCGTACTAGCTCAGCAATTTTCTCAACTAGCTTGGATTTGTTTACCATATAAGGCATTTCAGTTACGACAATAACCTCGCGGCCATTATGATCTTCAATATGGCATTTACCACGGAATGCTATACTTCCGCGCCCTGTCAGATAAGCTGATTGTATTCCAGTATTACCAAGAATAATTCCGCCTGTCGGAAAATCCGGACCTTTTACGTGCGACATCAACTCTAACAAATCAATATCGTTATTATCTACATAAGCGCACGCTGCATTAATTATTTCCCCTAGATTATGTGGAGGAATATTCGTTGCCATACCAACTGCGATACCACCTGTCCCGTTTACTAGTAAATTTGGGAACATAGCAGGTAGAACTGTTGGTTCATGCTCGGAACCGTCATAGTTTGGGTTAAAATCTACGGTTTCTTTATCAATATCCTCAAGTAATGTGTGCGAGATCTTTGTGAGTCTAGATTCTGTATACCTCATCGCCGCAGCAGAATCACCATCCATAGAACCAAAGTTACCCTGCCCGTCTACCAAAGGCACGCGCAATGAAAAATCCTGCGCCATACGAACTAAAGAATCATAAACAGCAACATCACCATGCGGGTGGTACTTACCAATTACATCACCAACGATTCTCGCTGATTTTCTATGCGGCTTAGAGCTAACATAGCCACCTTCATGCATGGAGAATAAGATTCGTCTGTGAACAGGCTTCAGCCCATCGCGAACATCGGGAATTGCGCGGCTAACAATCACGCTCATCGCATAATCCATATACGAGCTTTTCATCTCATCGGCAATGTTGATAGGCAGTATGTTTTTGAGTTCTAATTCATTCTGTGAGTTTGATTCAGTCACGGTAATTGATAACCTTATAAAATTGATTATTTATAACCCATAAAGACTATCCCAACTCGCTGAATTTTGCAAGCAGATACTAAGAAATTACTATCAAAAACAACAAAAAATGCCATGTAAAATTACATAGCATTTCTTTATAAAATAATTATTTTTAAATCGAAGTTGATTTATTACTTTTCAAGCTCCCATTTATCATTTTTTCTAGCTTTAATTTTCTTGCCATTAGCATCAAAAATATCTAATTTTATTGCTACTTCAGTGTCTTGATTTGGATAAGTTGCTATAACTGTTATAAAGCCACGATTATTAGATATAGCTCCCTCTACTGGAGTTCCAGCTACTTCCCAAAGACCTAATGTTGCAACATCAAGCACTCCATGCCCAGCGGCTCTCAGGTAATTTGCCCCACTCTTTCTTGCTTTAGCTCTATACGTTTCCACATAATCACCATCTTCATTTTGCCTGCTATCTACAATATCCATTCCTAATGATAAGAAGCAGCCTTTTGCCGAGCATTTAGCAACATCAGCTACGGAAACACCTTCATTTGAAGCCGCTTTATAAACAGAACAGCTTGATAATGCTAGTATAGCCGCTAAAATCGAAAGAAAATTTATAATTCTAGAATTCATATTAGTTATTTTTTTAATTAGTTGAGTTAAAGGCAAATTATCTGATGCCTCACCGCAAGTCAATATAAATCTCCAAAACTTTAAATAATTCCCCCATTTGTTCGTGCGCAATTAGGCGGAACAGTTGACGCTCTAGAATTTCTTGCTCGTCTTTTGATACCTTCTGCTGCAAGCTATTCAAGCGGATTTTGATTCCGTAATTTATCAAAAACTCTCGCTGCGTGCAGCTTTTGCTATTAGATAGGTTAGCGCCCTGCTCTGCGGCGGCTTTTTTTAGCGCATTGAAATCCACGTGCGCAGTTAAGTCTGCCTCACCTAGAGAGGCAATTACAGAATGATATTGATGGTTTTTAATTGCTTGTAGGGTTGAGTTATACTGGTTTCTTGTGCGTTCCATAGGCTCAATGTCATAGCCATAATCGATAATAAGTCCTGCTCCGCCATTTTTGCTAATATGCTTACCAAAAAACCTCATAATATCTAGAGATTCGATAGATTCCTCTATAATTGCTCCGTCTTTAGCTGTTTTATAGTCTAGCATAAGCTGTGTTTGCAAGACGGTGTGAAGTTCTACTTTGTCATATTTAAGGCGCCCATCGATAGGGTCTGCAACTAAAATAGACTCAAACCATTTGTTTTTTACTTTCATATATTGCTTGATCGGCAAAGCATCAAAGAACTCATTGGCAATTAATATTGTGGGCATTGAAGAGATATCTTCTACTTGCTCGATCCACTTGATATCTTTTTGATAAGCGGTAAGATTTTCCTTTTGCTTAGCAATAAAATTAGGATTAATATCCATAAAATAAATGTTGGCGCCATTGAAAAACGCAGGTACTAGCTTTGCAACGCGCAAGAAATCTTGCATAAGCTTCCCCTGCCCTGGCCCTAATTCTAATAGCGCGAACTCTTTTGGCTTGCCAAGCTGTTGCCATTTTTCTATTGCCCACAGAGCTATAACTTCACCAAATAGCTGAGATACTTCTGGCGCAGTAATAAAGTCACCAGACTCACCTATATCTTTTGCAGTTTTATAATAAGAATCATAGTTAAGCGACAGCACCTGACGCATCATATCATCAATCTTGATATGACCATAATTCCTAATTACACTCCTAACTTTTGAATCTATCAGCATTTACGAAAGTAATAAAAAATTATATATACCCCAATGGCAATCATAGGCAAGCATAGCACTTGTCCCATAGTAAAATTCCCGGCTAAGAAACCAATTTGTACATCTGGCTCGCGGAAGAATTCGACTATTATTCTAAATAGCCCATAAAACAACAGGAATAATCCAGATAGCAAGCCTGTCTTTTTTAGGCCTTTATATTTAATAGCAACAACAAGCAAAATACAAAATAACAACGCGCCCTCTAGAGCGGCTTCGTATAGTTGACTTGGGTGCCTTGCTATTCCGTCACTTCCTGGGAAGATAAAGGACCATGGGACATCTGTTGCTCTGCCATATAGTTCAGCATTTATGAAATTAGCAATTCTTCCAAGGAATAATGCTATAGGCACAGATGCGGCTGAGAGGTCCATTAGGCTGAAGAAGCTAATGCTATTACGCTTAGTAAACCAAAATGTAGCAGTTATATATCCAATTATGCCGCCATGAAAAGACATTCCGCCTTCATAGGTTTTAACTATATCAATGGGGTTAGCAAGATATTTAGCAGGGTCATAAAATAACACGTAACCCAAGCGCCCACCAACAATCACGCCTATGATAACCCAAGTAATGAAGTCATCAACATTTTTGCGTGTTATGTCTGTATCGCCAGTATCAATCAACTTAAGTGCATAAAACCACCCAAGAAGAATACCAACAACATAAGAAAGCGAATACCAAGAAATAGCCAAAGGACCTAATGATATAAGTACTGGGTCTATGCTTGGAAAGTCTAGCATCTCCCTATTTACCACATATAGTCGATACAAGCATAGCCGCAACCATGTAAGGATCTGCATTAGCCCCTGGTCTGCGATCTTCTATGTAACCATAGCCTTTTAGAGCTACAGGGCGCGGAATGCGGATTGAGCTTCCACGATTTGCATCTCCTGCTGAAAATTCGTTTATAGTAGACGTTTCATGCTCTCCAGTTAGTCTTTCTTCCAAGCGATCTCCATAATGTTTTATATGCTCTTTATGCATAACTTCCAGCTTGCTAATTGCATCTTTAATTACTGCTCTGCCCTTTTTCGGATCACGCATATCTTTTGTTGAGAAATTTGTATGCATTCCTGCGCCGTTCCAATCACCTTTTACTGGTTTATTGTCATGCGAGATATGAATGTTATAATCTTCACTAATTCTGTGCATTAGCCAGCGTGCTAGCCATATGTGGTCTGAAACATTAAGTGCTCCAGCATCTTCGCCATCAATATCGCGGTAACCAATCTGATATTCCCATTGTCCCGGCATTACTTCTGCATTCATTCCGTAATACAAAATGCCAGCACTCATGCACGCGTCTCTGTGATGGTTAGCAAGCTCTCTGCCAAAAATCTCTTTAGACCCAACTCCACAATAATACGGGCCTTGAACTCCAGGGAATCCATTCTCTGGCCAGCCAAGTGGAATGTTTTTCTTGAACATAGTATATTCTTGCTCAAACCCAAGCCAAGCATCTGTATCTTTGTCAATATTAGCTAAGCTCTGACGCAAAATTGCTCTGCTGTTGGATTCATGAATAGTTCCGTCTGGATTCGAGACTTCACAAAGCACTAAATAGTCGCCACCATCAGCTAATGGATCTATTACAAAATTCACAGGCTTTAAAGGACAATCCGAATCGCCGCCCTGAGCTTGTTCTGTTGAGGAGCCGTCAAAGCTCCATTCTGGAAAATCTTCGATTTTTGGTTCCGCTGGTAATGGCATAACTCTAGTTTTAGAACGAAGTTGTCCTGTAGGTTTTGCTCCATCAAGCCAGATATATGCTACTATTGCAGTATGTTTGGTCATATTACTATTTTTATTTTAATTGCTAAATTGCTCTTTTATTACTCTGTCTTCAAAAGTATGATTCTGATTAAACATAATCTGGATTACTTTTTTATCTAGAGATTTTACAGATACTGATTTTACGTTTTTAAATTCATAAAAATCAGCCACGGCATTTACTGGACGCTTTTCATGTTCTAAGATATCAAAACTAATGGTTACGTCAATAGGAAGTAAGGCTCCGCTCCATCTTCTTGGTCTAAATGGGCATATTGGGGTTAGACATAGTGTCTTTGATGCCAGAGGTACTATTGGCCCGCCAGCAGATAAATTATAAGCACTACTGCCTGCAGGGGTTGAAACTAGGGCTCCATCCGCAGAAAGAACCATGCGCTCAACGCCATCAACGTTGATTTTAAATTTTGCAGCTTGGTTTGACTTTCTAAAAATAGAAACCTCATTTACAGCAATCGCGGTATAAATCTCACCATCAACACCAACGGCTTTCATCTCTAAGGGGTGCAGGTTGGCGGTTTTTAGATTTTTTATATCTTTTAAAAAATCATCTATATGAAATTCATTCATCAAAAAGCCGATGCTACCAGCGTTAATTCCATAAAACGGAATGTTCAAATGCATGTGCTTATGCATTGCATGAAGCATGCTTCCGTCACCACCTATTACGATAATCAAGTTTGCCTCTTCTGGCGCGCAATCTTGGAATAATTGATTTAATTTTTCTGCAATGTCTGTAACGGCTTTAGAGCCATTATGCACAAGTGCTATTTTATTATTTTTCTTTTCCATAAATGATAAATTAAATGATTAAATAACAAAACTACAAATGCAGAAGCTAGCACATCACTAACAAAGTGTCCTCCCATTATAATCCTAGACACACCAACTACAGCACCAAATCCTAATCCTAGCAGGTAGATTCTAGTGAAGTATAGATGCGATGCAACATATGCAAGGGCTGTAAAGTAAAAAGCCATAGATGCGTGCCCAGAAGAAAATGAGCAATTCGTTTGGCATTGATCTGCCGTAGTAAGCACTGGCGTGAATTGCTTTTTACCGCCAAACTCTATAACCTGACTTGGCCTAGCCCGCCCTGAATGCTCTTTAAATACGTAATTAACTATAATTCCAGGCCCAATAGCGCCGCTGATAACCAAAAACATCGCCCAAGAAGCTATGGTTTTTTTGAAGCTTTTATATTTAACGGAGATATATATCAAATATATCAGGCAAGTAACTATAAACAACTTAGATAATATCGGGACTATGTCAAAAAAGAAATATACAATATCATTGCGCTTATAAATAAAGTCTAGTTCTGCAGGGCCATAGAAAAGAGTAGAAACAGCCAAATCCAACTCAGGAAAAATAGCCAACATAATAGTAGCTATTCCAGTTAGTATTATACTTGTATTAATCAAATGGTTATTAATCATGGACTCTTTCCCAAAAATAGATTATGATAGCAACTAAATTTTTTTAAAATAATATAGTAAAAATAGATGTCATTCAACCTAAAAGCTTACGAAGATAAATTACTGTTCATCCCACTTGGCGGAGCTAACGAAATTGGAATTAATGTGAACCTGTACCATTTCGAAGGAAAATGGATCATGGTAGATTGCGGTAGCGGCTTTGCAGACGATTATTTACCTGGCGTAGATATGGTAATTGCTGATCTTAGCTTCATTGAAGAGAACAAGAAAAACCTATTGGGATTAATCCTAACGCACGCGCATGAGGATCATTTAGGTGCTATTCAGTATTTATGGAACGACCTAGAATGCCCTATCTATACAACTAAATTCACTAAAACATTCCTTAAAACTAAATTGGCAGAATATTCTTTTGGAGATCACATGAAAATTCATGAAGTTGATCCGAAAGACACATTGAATCTAGGGCCGTTCGCAATCGACATGATTGGACTAACCCACTCTGCCCCTGAAATGCAAGCACTAATGATTCGTACCAAAGCTGGTAATATCCTACATACTGGTGATTGGAAATTTGATCCGCGCCCTATAGTTGGTGAACCATCAGACGAAGCTGCTCTTAAAGCATGCGGCGATGAAGGCGTTCTAGCTTTAGTTTGCGATTCAACAAATGTTTTCAATGAAGGTATTTCTGGTTCAGAAGGCGATGTTAGAGAAAGCTTAGTGAAGATAATCGCAGAATGCCCGAAGATGGTAGTAGTTACAACATTTGCATCAAACCTTGCAAGGCTTGACACTCTGATTCATGCTGGACAAAAAACTGGCAGAAAAGTTGTACTAACTGGTCGTAGCATGCACAGAATGTTTGCAGCCGCACAAGAAAGTGGTTACCTAAGAGATATTCAGCCACTACTTGACGAGCGCTCTATTGCTAAACATAAAAGAGAAGACCTGCTTGTTATAGCAACTGGTTGCCAAGGCGAGCCAATGGCTGCAACATCTAAGATGGCTACAGGCACTCACCATTCTATTTCTCTTGCTCCTAAGGATACAGTTATTTTCTCTTCGAAAATCATTCCAGGTAACGATAAAAAAATCTTCAAATTGTTCAATATTTTTGTAAAGAAAGGAATTGAAGTAATCACTGAAAAAGATCATTTCGTACACGTGTCTGGTCACCCTGCTATTGAAGAGCTTAAAAGAATGTATGAGCTTGTGCGCCCTAATTTGTGCGTTCCTGTACACGGCGAGCCTGTACACATTCATGAGCAAGCAAAATTAGCTAAAGCAAACGGCATTAAACACACTGTTGAAGTAGAAAATGGTAGCGTTGTATTGCTACAGCAAGATGGCTCTAAAATCATAGACCGCGTTAAAAATGGTTATCTAGCTGTTGATGGCAACTACTTGCTTCCAGAAGATTCGCCAATATTCAAGATGCGCAGAAAAATGCGTGAAGCAGGAGTTGTTGTAGCTTCTATAGTGTTGGACGATAAGCTAAAATTAGCAACAAAACCAATGGTTTCAATGCCTGGTCTACTAGACCCTGTTGAAGATGGCGATTTGCTTTTAGAAATTAAAGGCGAAATCACAAAGGCGCTAAACGATCAACGCAAAGCAACAAAAGGCAATCTAGTATTAGATCAAATAGATGCATGCGTAAGAAAAGTAATCCGCCGCATACTCAGAAACGAAATCAACAAATCACCAATGATTCTGGTGAATGTTGAAGAAGTTTAATCTAACCCCTTTGATACAAACGATAAAGCCCGTCACCAAGTGATGGGCTTTATCGTTTACCCCATTATTGCGAGCGAAGCGCCGACTAGCCAGGAAGCGGAAGAAAACGTGGTGCGCTTGAATGGGTCTCCGCGCTACGCTCTCAGTTGTGACGGGCGCTGGGGTGCTCCATGGCAGATTGGGAGAGCGATGACATCTGCTGCGCGAAATCGGGGATGATATATAGTTCTCTAGGGCTTTTCTATATATTTTTTTAAAAGAAAAACCCCTTCCATCTAAAGTTTTAATACTTATTGATATCTTGACAAAATTAAATGAATTAGTTATAATTCTTTTCTATTATTAATGGTGGTAAAGATTATGGCAAAGCGTAAGAATGAAAATAACTCCCCATCCAGTCAGAAAAAAGCTAAATTAGGTAATATATTCGATGTAGCTAGTGAGGCAATAAAGAATGGAGACATGCCAGCAATCCGCGATTTATTAGAGAACAGATCTATCCAAGAGGTTAAACTGCTTCTCTCAACAAAAAATGCCGATGGAGATAGCGCTTTACATATAGCAATTATGCAAGAACATTCGGAAATAACTAAGCTATTAATTGATGCAGCTGTTAAATTGAATTCAGAAGAGCTTTTGTTCGCGCAAGGTGCATTTGAAAACACTGGGTGCATTAAAGCTTCAAATGCGACAGATCTAATGTTCTATCTTATTATAGTATTGTGTAGTATATTCAATCGGAGTTAGAAAACCAAGTATTTTTCTTGGTCTATTATTTAGCTTATTTTGAATTTTCTTTACCTCT
>CAXMOU010000113.1:0-1422 GCA_964195465.1 uncultured Rickettsiaceae bacterium | reverse complement strand
AACTAAGGGCCTCTTCTACTAATTTACCCCTCAACACCGCATCTGGAACAATCTTTACCACTCTTTCTAAATCGCTTTTGCTAAACACACTCATATGCTCAGTGAGATTCTCAAGTACTCTTTTGCCTGAATTTAAATGCTTAATGTTAGCAACAATTCTTTCTTCATTGCGATAAACAGCTTCATTCATTACACTGCGCATACGGACAGGTCCTACATGCTCTTGGGTAATTTTGTTAGGCAAATCAACACGAAGATCAAGACCATTTTCCTTAAAATAATCATTCTGTATTTGTGCCCATGCTATACTGTCTTTTGTTTCTTCTACCTTGCCACCTAATATTTTCGGTTCTAAATCACGAGCCTTTAATCTCTCAAAACCTTTGCCGTCCTTTGTGAATCTTCGTGTTGGTTTAAGTATATGACAGTGTTCATTATCATTTTTGTCATGCGGACTATGAATATCAATTTGCATACCCAGGCCTTCTTGCAACCACCCCTTTTTCTCAATAAATCTATTTATCATCTCTTGCTTCATCTCAAGAGATATTTCCTTTTCCTTCGGAAGAGCAAGAACCCATTCTACGTATACTTGACTATCTTTACGCCGCTCATTTCTTTCCACCTCGTTTGATAATATAGAGATGTTTTTAAATTTCTTATCTACATGTTGGGGCAGTATTACTTCATGATATACATTATCCCCCCTATCACTAAAGTCAAAAACTTCGCCTGTACGCTCATCCACTATTTTGTCTCTAGCATTGTAAGCACTAGTGCGACAGGCGTTACCACCACTGCTTCTACTTACATACCTTGATTTAACAAAACAAATTGCCATTTGAACCTACATATACCCATTTATTCTTTAGCTATAGTTTAATACTGATAGCCTTTAAAAGCAAGCATTGGTACAATGCATCTTGCGTATACCACTATTTCTTCGAAATGAGATGTTATAACTTTATCACTATTTCCAACAATCATACTCAGAGCCACTAGTCTAGTACTAGACTCTTTCTTTTTTTACTTGGTTTGGTAGGCTGCGGGGTTTATATTAAATTTAAACTAAACAAAAACAGAATTAGATCGTTATGGAAAAAATTAAACAACAAAAAAAGAAGCTGGAACAAAAGAAAAATAAACTTGCTGCAGAAGAAGTTAGACTTAGATTAACTGAACGAAAAGCACGCACTAGGCACTTGATTGAATTAGGTGGATTATTAGTTAAAGCTAAATTAGATCACTTGCCAACTAACGCATTATACGGCGCCCTACTTGCACTAGACGAACAGTTACAGGAAAATGAAAACATCAAAGCTGCATGGATTGTTAAAGGCGACAAATCATTTAATCAAGAACACAAAACCGCCTGCCCTGTTATCGTGAAATTTGTAGCAGAGCCCATCAAAGATATTCGTG
>CAXMOU010000112.1:0-8372 GCA_964195465.1 uncultured Rickettsiaceae bacterium | reverse complement strand
CTATTTGATGATGCATTTGACGAAGACGAAAACATCTCCAGAGGCAATATAGAGATGTACAGAGACATGATTGAAGCGGACATGGAAAGAGATAATAAAAAACGCAAAAGATCAATGTTTAGCAGAAGAAACCAAGCATATCCTTCTATAGTGGATGCTAATAGAAGATTAGACCCGCGCGCGCATTCAGACAATCTAGAGCTAAAAGAAGAACTTGCGCAAATTAAAGCCATGCTAAAAGATGCTAAAAAAGACCTATCCTCATATAAATGCCCAACAGCGAAACAGCTTGAACTAAAACCCGCGAGAAAAGCAAAGCCAAGCAAAGATCGCCCTAGAGAAACCCTGGAATTAAAGGAGTTAAAAGACTCTCCGCTTAATGTGGACCCAGAGATCATAAACCCGATTAAATCTATATAGTATACACGATTGACCATGCTAACAATTTGTGCTAAAACTCTGTATCAGTAATTAATTTTATCCTCAAAAGAATGACGCAAAATTTAGTCAATATTGACCCCTACCTTGACCTAGAAACTGAAATAGGCAAATTAAAAAAAGATATGAATGCTGTAATTCTTGCGCATTTCTATCAAGACTCCGAAATTCAAGATATCGCAGATTTCATTGGTGACTCGCTAGAGCTTTCTAGGAAAGCTTCTGAAACAGATGCGGATGTCATAATCTTTTGTGGTGTAAAATTCATGGCAGAAGCGGCCTTGATACTAAACCCTAGCAAAAAAGTACTGATACCAGATTTAAATGCTGGGTGCTCGCTAGAGGATTCTTGCCCACCAGAGCAATTCAAACAATTCCGTGAGAAGCACAAGAATCATGTCTCCGTTACTTATATTAATTGCTCAGCTGAAGTAAAAGCTCTGTCTGATATCATCGTCACCTCTTCGAGTGCAGAGAAAATTATCAACTCCATCCCAAAAGACAGGGAAATATTATTCGCACCAGACAAGCATTTAGGCAATTATCTAATACGCAAAACTGGCCGACCAATGACACTATGGGAAGGCACATGCGTGGTGCACGAGAATTTCTCAGAACGCGACCTAATCCGCCTAAAAACGAGCCACCCAAAAGCCAGGATCATAGCACACCCTGAATGCCCAGCAAGCCTGCTTGAATATGCTAACCATATTGGCTCAACATCTTCATTGCTTCAATATGTTGGCGATCATGATGGAATGGAATTCATAGTGCTAACAGAGCCTGGGATCATCCACCAAATGCATAAATTAGCTCCAAATAGCAAATTCTACGACGTACCCTCCATAAACGAAGCAGGATGCACATCATGCAGCGAATGCCCTTACATGAGGCTTAACTCGATGGAAAAAATATATGCATGCATGGTAAACGGCGCTCCACAAATAAAACTACCAAAAGAAGTCGCAGAAAAAGCTAGAATATCATTAGACAGAATGCTCGCCGGGTCTTTCGAGCTTGATTTATGCTCTTAGCGCTATACGTGCCGCTCCCCTGAGGGCGTGTATTGCTGACCTTCACTAGTCTGCTATAGTTTGAAATATAAAATTTAGGAATCATAAAAATGAAGCATACAAACATTGCAAAGAACGTAATTGAGGGGCAGTCGGATGCGCTTCGGGTTTTAATGGACAGCATACCAGCTGACTTTTCAGGGCTGGTTGAGACTATTCTAAAGCTCAAAGGACGCGTGATTTTAGTTGGAATGGGCAAGAGTAGTTATATTGCTAAAAAAATTGCTGCAAGCCTTGCGTCAACTGGCACACCCTCCTTTTTTATCCACCCGGGCGAAGCATCGCATGGCGACCTTGGAATGATTACAGATACAGATCTAGTTATAATGCTTTCAAATTCCGGCGAAACTAAAGAACTTTTTGACACTGTGAATTACTGCAAAAGATATCACATACCAATTGCGGCAATTACTATGAAAGAAAATTCTACGCTTGGGAAGAATAGCGACTTCTTGCTAAAGCTACCGCAGCAAAAAGAATCCTCAGATTTATCAGCCCCAACAACCTCCACACTTATGACGCTCTCACTTGGCGACGCGCTGGTGACTACGCTGCATGAGGCACGCGGGTTTACTAAGGAAGATTTTAAATTATTTCATCCTGGCGGTAAAATCGGAGCAAACCTATTAAAAGCAAAAGACATCATGCGCTCTGGCGATAAAATGCCACTAATTGCCCCTACATTACCTTTTACCGATGCAATAGTAACTATGACAGAAAAATGCCTTGGCTGCGCCATGGTGGTAGACTCTAACAATAAAATACTCGGCATAGTAACAGATGGCGATTTGTGCCGTCATATCAACGATGATTTAACAAAAATCACCTCTCAAGAAGTAATGACTAAGGCTCCAGAGAGTATAAAAGAAGATACACTAGCCACCCAGGCGCTATACATTATGAATAAAAAATCAATCACCGCACTGCCTGTAGTAAAAGGGCAAGAGCTAGTTGGAGTAATTCATATACACGATATATTAAAAGCTGGGGTTGGTTAAGTGCAGAATCTGTCCAAAACCAGAAGCCGAATAAAGTTACTAAAATACGCCTTCCTAAGCGCTGGCATATGTGTGATGATTGCTATCATCATTACATTATACCTCAAAAGTAATTCACAAGAAGAAACTGACTCTCCTAAACAAGGCTCAGCAAAACCAAAATTGTCCAAAGAATATACGCTAAGCATTAATCGCTCTATATTTGAGGGAATAAGCAGCGATTCTCTACCTTATACAATTTATGCCGAAAATGTAATGAAGAATTCAGAAAATAAGTATGTGCTAAAAGCTATAGAAGGCACATACACACTAACGGATGGAGACATCACCCTAAAGGCAATAAATGGCACTATAGACGAGTTTAATCAATTCGTAACCCTCAAGAACAATGCACAAATAGAATATAACGGAATCGTATTTAATAGCGATAAAATCAAACTACATTTAGATAACCAAGACATAGAAAGCGACACACCAGTTGATGTTAATTTTAAAAACTCCAACATCAAAGCCGATAGTTTTAAAGCCAAAAATTCAGGTAAGGATATTATTTTCGAAGGCAACGTAGAATCTGAATTTGATTTGAAATAGCAGATATATTTACCTAGCAACCCCAGCCTCTTTTTTCTTTTCAACATTTTTCTTGTTTAAATTAGGCTCCTTATTGCCCAACTTAACATTTATCTTTTCCTTTATACCTAACGCAGCATTTTTAAGCTCTACAGATGGAGGCGGCATAGACTTTGCAACAGCTTGCTGCTTCTTTTTTACTAGATTTTCTTGTGGATTAGCTGCCACTGCCATTTCAACTTTCTGATCTAACTTAGCTGGATTAGCGTTGTTTGATATTTTGCTTTTAATAGCTTTAATAACATTAGCAACCATATCCTTAAAGTTAGCAAGATACTCGCCTAATGGCTTTTTGATTTTACCATTTTTCTCAACAAATTTTTGAACAGATGCTTCTTTCATAGCACTTAATTGCTTTTTGTCTAATTTAGCGCCATCTATCTGGGCATCTAAAGAAGCATAAGTTTCAGGCGAGCTTTTATCAAAAGTAGCTTTCATAACTTTATTAGTTGCCCTAATAACTTTATTAACACCATCCTGACCCAACTCTTTTTTTGCATGTTTAACAATGCTGCCATTTATCGCGTGAAAGGCAAGATTAGTATTCGCGCCCATTTCATTTCCATTCTCCTTATAGAATGTTTTTATAGATTTATAATGATCTTGCAAAAAATCTGGAACTTCTAAATTAGCTAAACTATCTAGAGCCCTATCTGTATGGCCGTTTTTTAAATTTTCATACACATCCTTAGCAAAATCGCCTTTAGATGCTTCATATAACATGGAGTCACGCGCAAGAGATGTATTTCTATAAAACTCTGCACAACGCTTTGAAGGGGAATTAGTGCTCTGAGTTAGAACTTCTTTTTCTACCTCAACTAATTTCGATACAAACCCGTGAAAATTCTCATCAGATATTCCTTTATCCATATGCAAATCATCCATTGCAGATTTTATAGCCTCGGCTCTAGAAGTATGGCCAGGGCCAACTTCGCCAAAAGCATCATATAATTTTCTTAACTCACCATGGTTAATAGCTCCATCTACTATTTTACTTGCAAGATTATGATATAAATCCGGAATGTCCTGGTTTAGATTAGATTTCTTTATTTTAATACTCCATAATATTCAATTTAGCGACCACGCCCAAAGCCGCTATTCTTAATAGCCCTAGCTTGACTTTTTATATTCTTAACTTCTGCTTTGCCATATTCTTTCAAGTCAGATGCCTTGCCGCCCTCATATTTTGAAGCCAGCTTTTGGCCACCGCGGGATAGATTGTGCCTGTAATTTTCTTTTGCTGTTTCGCCAGCTATTCTATTGGGGTTCATTACTTTGTAAACTTCATAAACAGCAAAATTCTTCATGATTTTCTTAAAATTTTGCTTAGCTTTGGCATCAAGCATATAGGCTCGATCCTTATGGCTAATGCGCCCAAACTCATTTTCCATTTCGGGGTTAATATCTTTCATAAGCTTGCGGGTAAGCTCGATAATATCTTTTGCTATTTCTGCTTCATCCGCATCTATAGCTTCCTGAAGCTCCGGATCATTTTCTTTCGAATCGTTCAAACAGCCTTTTATAATCAAAATTAGTTTAGACTGAATTTCATACAGATTACTGGTTTGCTCAAAAACCTCATCCACGGCCTTCCCTAAATCTTGATCTTCCTCTAATTCCTCAAAAACAGAAGCAAGCTCAGATTCAAACCTCTTCTTCAAATAAGGATCAAGCTCATCTAGAAAATCATCTTTTTTGCTTTCTGGCTCAGATTCCTTTTTAACGTCTTTATCCATTAACACAACCAAAACATTTGCACTTTCCTAATAAATAAATGTTACATTAATATTTAGTGGTGAGTCAATAAAAAGCGAGATTCAAAAGAAAAAAACTATAGAGAAGTATTATATTTTAGACAAACTTCTTCTATATCATGGTTTTTTAAAAATGTTTTTACTGTTAAAAATAAATTATCAGGCAAGTTATTTATATCAAACCACTCCCATGACTCCAGTTTATGCGGCTCCATGTTTTTTACTATGGTATTTGCTGGAAGCTTGGCTGCCATAAATATGGTTACATAATGCAATTTTTCTGGAAAAACATCGTTTGTAGTTGTTAGGTAAGTAATATCGTCTGGAATAAAACCAACTTCTTCTAAAGACTCTCTCTTAGCGCAATCTAGAAAGCTTTCAGCATATTCTAAATGACCACCAACTGGGCAAATATCACCACTACCGTGCGAGGAAATTTTTTTGCCCATCAATAGCTGATTATGTTGATTAAATATTAAAACGTCAAGACCTACTTTTGGCCTATTCTTCTCTGAACCCATATTCATAGAAAAATTTAACCACCTTTTTTGATATCAATCAGATTATACAAGCTACCGTGTATTTTATAGCTCAAGCCGTTTAGATACAGACCTTCCGCAAGTTCATACTCACTAACGCTTGTATAAATTAGGATTTTATATCTGCTATTATAATCATGCTCAATGGCAAAACTATCTATCTGATCAACTTTTTCTAGCTTAGCAATCACTAGCTCTAGCTCTTCTTCGTCAAACACATCAAAATTCATGATGATAGGCTTTTGTTCTTCTTGCTCGTCGAACAAGTTATCGTCTGAATCATCCGCAAGGTCGCTTATTCTTAGCGCGCCATGATCGTCTATCATCTTGTCTATTACTAGGTCTACAGTATATGGTATGTCGTCCCAAGTGGCTAAATCATAATCCATTTCTACGATTTCAGCTTCTGAATTACCTGGTGTTAGAATGTGCTTCTTAACCTGCATAAGACTTTCTGCGGTTCTTCTATTAGTAAAGAATTCAGCGCTAACAATTGTTACCGTTTTGAATAATTTATCATGAAAAATCTCCATAAAATCTTCCAGTTTCAAATCAAACAAATTCTCTTGTGTGATTTTTTGTGAAAGATAGAGGGTTTTCTTTGGGAAGAATATCTTGTGAGTATCTAGAATATTACGAGAATCTATCCAAAAATCATTCCATTTTTTATCATTATCCCAAATTTTCAGGATGTTTCTTTGCTTAAATACAGGAATAACTAGCGTCTCGTAGAACATATCGTCGATTGTTTCATCGGCGTACTCCAGAAGCAAAGCATATAGATGCCCTCTTTTGTATGAATAAGTGATGGTAGCGCTATATTTTTCTAGCAAACTAACTTCATTGATAATTGATACAGTAGTAAAAGCTTCCTTCAATTCATGATAAGGAATATGTGAAATTGACTCTGTAGGTATAGATAATTTATCTGCAACTAATAACAAAGCACGACGCATTCCAAGTTCATGAGCTTTTATCTTAGCCTCATGCTTATTGTTACCGCCAGACTCAATAAAAACCTCAGAAATTTCATGCGTAGGCACGTTAGCTTTGGCAGTGGTAGTAGAAAAAACTAGCGCAGCAACAAGCAAACAACAGATCAGTATATACGAACCGTTTATTGCCTTTGTTTGCGCTTGTATTTTTCTATTTTTCATCTTAGTCCTTTTTAGCGACAGTAACTGCCGCGGGCCTTATTAGCCTATCTTTAATCTTATAACCAGCCTGCATAGTACTAACTATAGTACCTGCTTTATGTTCGTCTGTCATCACTTGGGATATAGCATGGTGTAGATTATAGTCAAATTTATCTCCAGACTGCGGCTCAATTGACTCTAGGCCGTGCTTTTTAAATAATGAACTCAGCTCGCTTTTAGTCATTTCGATACCAGCCACCATGTTTTTTACATCAGTGTCCATATCTTCTGGCAGATGCTCAAGAGCTCTAGATAAATTATCCATCACTGGAACAAGGTCCTTAGCAACTCCTAAAACAGCGAATTCCCTAGCCTCATCTGCAAGCATAGTACCGCGCGCGCGTATGTTTTCAGACTCAGCTAACTGGCGCAGTAATTTATCCTGCAAAACCTCTACCTGCTCTGTTAAATCCGCAATAGCTTTAGATTTAGAATCCGTGTTATCAGACTCCATATGCTCTTGCTCTTCTTCGTGAATTTCAGATACATCATTTTTCTCTTGTTTTTCCATGCTGGAACCTTTATTTTCGTTATTACTGTTATGTGTAAATATAGTAATAACTTTAGATAATTCAAGATAATAAACAGAAAATATTTTATGAGACCTTCAAAAAGAAAGCTAGACCAAATCAGAGAAGTAACAATTGAACCAAATGTACTAAACCATGCGGAAGGTTCATGCATGATTAAATTCGGTAATACGCATGTGATTTGCTCTGCAAGTCTTGATGAGTCTGTGCCCCGCTTCTTAAGAGGCAAAAACTCTGGTTGGGTTACCGCAGAATATGGAATGCTGCCACGATCTACTAATTACAGAATGCGCAGAGAATCTGCAAACGGCAAACAAACCGGCAGAACATTAGAAATACAAAGGCTAATAGGACGCTCAATGCGCGCAGCAGTGGATCTAAAAGCCCTAGGCGAAAGACAAATCCTAATAGATTGCGATGTAATAAACGCAGATGGCGGAACTAGAACAGCCGCAATAACAGGCAGCTATGTTGCGCTGCATTTAGCAATACGCGCCCTCCTTGATCGCAAAATGCTTAGATACAACCCTCTCACCTCACAAATCGCTGCTATTTCATGCGGAATATATAATGGCGAAATTGTAGCAGACTTAGATTATGATGAAGATAGCAACGCAGAAGTGGATGCAAATTTTGTATTCAACCAAAACGGAAACTTAATCGAGATACAAGGCACTGGCGAAGAAAGCGACTTCTCTCCCGCCCAGCTAATGGAAATGATGAAGCTAGCCTCTGAATCTGCAAAAGAATTATTTGCAATACAGAACAAGATATTACTAGATTTTTAAATAAAGCACTTGAACCAATCTAAATAACTCCTATATATTAACGCGATAAGTCGTTGTTAAACAAATTTGTAATGCATACATGACCATACCTATTTTACTAACTTTCTTTAAAGGCCTAGGCATTGGAGCTGGGCTGATTATTGCTATCGGCACACAAAACGCCTTTATATTAAAGAACGCAATAATGCGCAGACATGTTTTCACCATGGCCATTATGTGCTCTGTGATTGATGCTATGATGATTTATCTTGGAGTATCTGGCCTTGGTCATTTCATTGCTGAAAATAGCTACTTACTAAATGTAGCAAAATATGGTGGTGCGGCGTTTTTATTTTATAGTATAGGAATTTCAAAGTTTTTTAAAATCTACGTTTTTATAGAATCTGATAATAATTTGATTTAAAATTTAAAAATCATCGTAATCGT
>CAXMOU010000111.1:0-10974 GCA_964195465.1 uncultured Rickettsiaceae bacterium | reverse complement strand
GGGTTGGTTACGTCGTTTGCGCCTATTACTAGGGCTACATCTGTTGAGGCAAAATCGCTGTTGATTTCATCTAGCTCTAGAACATCTTCGTAATCTATATTAGCTTCGGCAAGCAATACATTCATATGGCCAGGCATACGGCCAGCAACAGGGTGGACTGCAAAGCGCACTTTTACTCCAGCCTTTTTTAAGATTTCAGTCATTTCTTTTATCGCATGCTGCGACTGGGCTACTGCCATCCCGTAGCCTGGAATGATTATAACAGATTCAGCCTGCTGCATTAAGAAGGCGGCATCTTCTGCACTGCTTATTTTTGCTACGCGGTCATCTTTTGCATTACTAGTGCTGGCAGAGACGGACGATTTCATAAAGGCGCCAAATATTACATTGAATAATGACCTGTTCATTGCCTTGCACATAATATAGCTAAGAATAGCGCCACTAGCGCCAACAAGTGCGCCAGTAATAATTAGCAAGCTATTTCCAAGAGTAAAGCCAATACCAGCTGCTGCCCAGCCAGAATATGAGTTTAGCATGGAAACAACAACGGGCATATCCGCGCCGCCGATTGGTATAATCAGTAATATCCCAATAATAATTGAAGCAAGTACGATAGCACTAAATAGCAACATCCCTTCTTGTTTGGCAAATAGATAAATCAGCGCAATAATAGCAATAGCTAGTAATAAGCATATATATTGCTGACCCATGAATTTGATTGGCCTTGAGCCTATCAAGCCTTGTAGCTTACCGAATGCTATTAACGAGCCACTAAAGGTAATTGCACCGATTGCTGCGCCAAGAGACATCTCAATCAGGGCTCCAACAGGTAATGATCCAGTAACGCCTATGCCAAAATTATGCGGCGCGGCGAGCGCGCCATAAGCAATAAGCACTGCAGCCATACCTACAAACGAATGAAACCCAGCAATAAGTTGCGGCATTGCAGTCATAGGGATTCTGCGGGCGATGATTATGCCAACCGCCGCGCCAAGTGCTATGATCATAAGTAGTGGAAATTTCTGTGCAAATCCTGGTAGGTTGAAGGTGGCAAACAAAGCGATTGCCATTCCGATTATCCCTATTACGCTTCCCATTCTGGCAGATTTAGGTGAAGAAAGCCCCTTTAGCGCCATGATAAAACAGACTGCAGAGGACAGGTAGGAAAACTCAATTAATTGTATAGTCATAATATTATTTCTTTTTAAACATCTCTAACATTCGTTCGGTCACTACGAACCCGCCGAAAATATTGATCGCCGCAAAAAATGCAGCCACAAAGCCAAGTGCAGAAGATATGCCAAACGATGCAGAGCTCCCGGCAATCAGCGCGCCTATAATGATAATCCCTGATATTGCATTAGTAAGCGACATTAGCGGGGTGTGAAGCGATGGGGTAACTTTCCACACAACGTAATATCCAACAAAGCATGCAAGCGTGAATATAGTGATCGCAAATACTAGCGGGTCAACGCCAGCAGCAGCGCTTTCTGTAATTTGATTATTTGCTAACGTGGTGCTAATTTCCTGCAAATGCCTACCAAGCTCGGCTGCTTTTTGTGATATGTCCGTTGCCTCTTGAATGGCGCTGGGTAATTGATTGTTCATAATAATTTCTTATAATTTAAATATTTTCTGCCGCATCATTCTCGCCCACTGCTTCAACTGCATCATCTTGATTTATTGCGTTATGATGCAATATGTGATAGAAATATATTAAAGTGCACATTCCTAATGCTGTTAAAGAATATATGGATATTTCAAGTGCATCATCAAAATCCATAATTCTATACCTTAAATTTTTTGTTAATCATCTTTCCGTCAATGCCTATTAGCATTTCTTCTACTAATTCATCTTTGAAATCAATTTTATTATCTTTTACTGCGTATTCAATGAAGTTATATAAGTTCTTTGCGTATAATTTGGAGCTATCGCTAGCTATCTTAGCGGCCATGTTGCTCCAGCCAATGATTTTTACGCCGCGTTTAGAGACTATTTTATCCTCAACGGAATCCTCAACGTTCCCGCCAGTAGATGCCGCCATGTCTACTATCACAGAGCCAGGGCGCATTTGGGATACCATGCTTTTAGTTATTAGCACGGGGGCTTTCTTGCCTGGTATTTGCGCTGTGGTAATCACGATGTCAAATCCTGGGATGATTTTTGCAAGAAACTGCTCTTGCGTTTTGGCAAAATCTTGAGTTACTTCCCTCGCGTAACCAGATTTATCTTCAGCATCACTACCTGAGCTAGTGGGATAAACAAATTTAGCGCCAAGGCTTTCTACTTGCTCTTTGGTTGCTGCGCGTACGTCATAGGCAGAAACTGCGCCGCCTAGTCTTTTAGCTGTCGCGATTGCTTGTAGGCCAGCTACGCCAACGCCTAGTATGAGAACTTTAGCGGGGCTTATGGTTCCAGCTGCGCTCATCATCATTGGAAATGCGCGGTCAAAATAATAGCTTGCTTCTATTACAGAGCGGTATCCAGCTAGGTTACTTTGAGACGAGAGAACATCCATTCCCTGCGCCTTGGTGATTCTTGGGACAAGCTCCATAGATATAGTTGAGAGCTTTTTTGATAATGTTTTATCAATATATTCTGCATTATTATATGGGTTAAGCATGCCAATTATTGTAGCGCCTTCTTTGGCCATTGCTACTTCATTAAATTCGTCAATAAGCGGAGTTGACTGAACTTTTAGGATTATGTCTGCATCTGAAAGTATCTCAAGCGGGATGGCAGAAACAGTCGCGCCTGCGTCTTGATACTGGGCATCTGTAAAATTCGCAGATGTTCCGATATTTTTCTCAACAAAAACATCATAGCCTTTCTTTACAAAAAGCTTTGCAATATCTGGAGTGATGGCTGTTCTGTGTTCGTTCTTTGCTCTTTCTTTTATCGCTACGATTTTCATAAAAATACTAATTGTTGGACTTAAAACTTATCTGAAGATATACTCTCTTTGTTATTTTATAAGATAATTTTAGTATAAACGCATGAATTTTATATCTACATATACAACTAAGTCACAGCTAATTAAATATTTAATGTCTATTATGCTGCTGTTAAATACTCAAATAGCAATGGCAGGCAAAATTCCCAGTGAGATTAAATCATATTTATCCAGCGTTAAATCTATTGCGGTTGAATTCACTCAAACAGATGCAAATGGTGGCGTCGCCAAAGGAATGTTGATTATAGATAAGCCTTACAAATTTCGCTGCAACTATTATGAACCATTTCCTATAGTGATTATTGGGAATAAGAATTATGTTTCTGTTTATGATTATGAGATGGAGCATTTGAGTAGAATCAAAGCTGCAGAAAATATATTTAATTTCTTGCTAGTAGATAAGGTTAGTTTCGATAATCAGTTCGAAATACTCTCCGCAAAGACTCAAGGTAATAGTTATGTGATGAGGCTCAAGAATCATGATTTGAACAAGATAAGCGAAATTAGCTTTGATGTTAAAACAAAACATATTCAAAAAATGAAGATATTCGAAGAGAATAATAGCATCACTTTAACATTTGGTAAAACCCAGCAAATTCGTAGCGCTAAGAAGAGTTTGTTCATAATTCAAAGCCCAGAAGTTTTTGGCGCACCAAAGAGACTTAATAAGAAAGATTTACAAAAAAGCTTTAAGCTAGCAAGTTAAAGCTTGCCCTTGATGCATAAAACCATTATCTTTGCGTATGGCTAGTGCTGGGCACTTATATTGCTTAGTTGGTCAGGCCTAAAAAGGAGCAGCCAGAGCTTTCTTAGGTGGGTCAGTGCTAGCTATATCAACTGTTATTCGACCGGATAAATATCCTCTTATGTCAGAAAAAAAATCAAATTATATTCCATTTGCGCGCAAATATCGCCCGTCAAAATTCTCTGAGCTTTTAGGGCAAGAAGTGCTTGTTAAGACGCTTACCTATTGTATAAAGAATCAAAGATTAGCTCAGGCGCATTTGCTAACAGGTATTCGCGGTGTGGGTAAGACTTCATCTGCTAGAATTATTGCAAAGACAGTTAATTGTACAGACCTGCAAGAGAAAGATGGTGGGATTACCCCGTGCGATAAATGCAAAAATTGCGAGAGCTTTAATAATCACAATCATCCAGATATAATAGAGATCGATGCAGCCAGTAGAACTGGTGTTGATGATATTAGGGAGATCATAGAAAGCTGCGAGTATAGGCCGCTTCTTGGCGCAATGAAGTTCTTCATTATTGATGAGATTCATATGCTTTCTAAGAGTGCATTTAATGCGCTTCTAAAAGTAATAGAAGAGCCACCAGAGCATGTGATCTTTATTTTCGCGACTACTGAAGTTCAGAAGATTCCTTTGACTGTGATCTCGCGTTGTCAGCGCTATGATCTGCGTCGTCTTAATTTTGATGAGCTGCATATATTAGCAAATAATATTGCGAAAGCTGAGAATCTAGAATTTGAGGAAGAAGCTCTGAAGATCATAGCGATTAAGTCTGAAGGCTCTGCTAGGGATGCAACCTCTATGCTAGATCAGGCAGCTAGCTATGTTCACAATGCCAGTAGCTCAGAGATTATAACAGCAGAGATCGTGAACAAGATGCTTGGCCTGCTACAAACTAGCACGATAATTCGTTTTACGCAGTTAATTATCGCCAATGACCCAAGCGCTGCAATTAAATTGCTTGAAGAGATATATTCAAATGCTAATAGTTTGGAATATTTCATACAAGAAATGTCCGATTTTATGGCAGAGCTTAGCAAGTCAAAAATCATTACGGATTATCATAACCCTTTGTATAAAAGCTATTCAAATGAAATAGCGGATATATTAATAGGAACTAGCTTCTCGCGCATTACTATATTATGGCAAATATTTAGCAACGGAGTGCAGGAAATTAAGCAATCGCATAATGAGCTTATCACTGCTCAGATGCTGATTATTAAGGCGATTTATGCTTGTAATTTACCTAGCGTAGAAGAGATTATGGATGCAGATATCCCTGCCTCGCCAGTTGTTTCTGTTCCTTCTTCGGTTGAGCCTTTGCCAATTAAGAATGAAGTTACGGACGACATAGAAAAGAGCATTTTTGACTTCCTGAAATTTTGTCATCAAAACAAAGAAATGGAAGTATATTATCTGTTCTTAAATGAGGTGGAAGTAAAGAGCTTTGCAGATGGTCGTTTAGAAATTGCTAGCAATAAGGGCTCTTCGTTAAATACTAAGATAGAAGAATTGCTAAAGAGATGGTCCAGTCAGAGCTGGAAAGTTGTTGGCATTAAGCAAAATAAAGTTATTTCGTTAAAAGAAAAAATGCTTGAACAAGTGAAGAGTGCGGAAGATTATCAGGTAATAAAAAATAATTTTCCAGATGCAAATATTTCAGATATAATCCTCAAATAATTTGCACCGAACTCAGGTTAATTTAATTAAAAAGATAAGTATTATGAATATACAGCAGCTAATGAAGCAAGCGCAGACAATGCAAAAAAAGATGAAAGAAATGCAGGAAGAGATTGCAGCTAAGAATTTTGAAGGAAAGTCCGGCGGTGGCTTGATCTCTGTAATTATGAGCGGTTCTGGTGAGATGAAAAAGCTCTCAATCGATCCGTCATTGCTAAAAGAAGACGAAAAAGAAATGCTGGAGGATCTAATTGTGGCGGCTCATAATGATGTAAAATCTAAAGTTGATGCAGAGTCTCAAGATAGCATGAGTGGTGCTTTTGGTGATATGGGTGGCATGCCTCCTGGAATGGGATTCTAAAGTCATTGCAATGAAAAAAACAACTGGCCCAGATCAATTAATTTATCTTTTTTCAAAGCTGCCTGGCCTGGGCTCGCGTTCTGCCAGGAGGATAGTTTTGCATTTGCTGCAAGATAAAGATCTGCGCCTAAAAGGGCTGATAGAAGGCCTAGAAGACGCTGCCAACAAGCTGAATAATTGCAGAATATGCGGTAATATTGACTATGATGAAATTTGCAGCATTTGCGTTGATGATAAGCGATCAGAGGATATAATAGCTGTTGTTGAGACAGTAGCTGAGCTGTGGGCGATTGAGCGTAGTGATGTTTTTCATGGCAAATATCATGTGCTGGGAACTACTCTTTCTGGTGCAAGCAGCCGCGATCCTAGTGTATTAAAATTGCCGCAATTGATGAAGCGTTGCAAAGAGAACGGCACAAATGAGCTGATTCTTGCCACTAACTCAACATTAGATGGCCAAACTACCGCCTATTTTATAACTGAATATTTCAAATCCTACCCAATAAAAACCTCTCGCCTTGCAAGTGGTATACCAATAGGTGGCGAACTGGATTATTTAGATGAAGGAACCTTGTCTGCAGCGCTTGAAAGCAGAAAGCAGTTTGATTGATTAGTAACAGTTTAATTAAAAAGCTCCTTATTTTCTCGGAAATTCATTTACTACTTGCATCGAATTTTGATCTCACTATTATTTCAGGCATCAATTAATCAAGAATATAAAATATGAGAAAAGTTGTAATCTCTGGCATGATAGGTAACGCGCTTGAATGGTATGATTACGCGCTATATGCGCAGTTTGCTTATATCATTGGATTGAAGTTTTTTCCTCAGACGGAATTCGTTGAAATACTTACCTTTGCTGTGTTCGCAGCTGGATTTGTGGTTCGCCCTATTGGTGGTATTCTATTTGGCCATATTGGGGATAGAATGGGCCGTAAGATGGCGTTGGTTATTGGCATAGTAATGATGGCTATACCTACTGCTGGTATTGGTCTTTTGCCATCTTATGAGGCAATAGGAATTGCTGCCCCGTTAATTTTAGTGTTAATTAGATTGATTCAGGGCTTTTCGCTTGGCGGGGAGTTTAGTGGTTGTATTGCTTATATTGTAGAGCATTCACCCCCAGAGAAGCGCGGTCTTGCTGGTAGTGCGTCATTCGTTAGTATGTGCCTTGGAATGATATTAGGGCTAATTGTTGCGCAATCATTTACTTATTTCCTATCGGAAGAAGCTTTGATGTCTTGGGGCTGGAGAGTGCCATTCGTAGCTGGCCTATTTATTGGCCTAGTTGGCTTGTATATCCGTACGCATTTGTCAGAAAGTCCTATATATAAGAAAGCTAAAGCAGCAGGCATGCTTTCTAGAACTCCTCTGCGTGAGACTCTAACAAAATACTGGCGCGAAGTGTTATTGGCGATTGCTATATATATCAACGTTACTGCGCCATTTTATACGACTACAGTATTCATTAAAAACTATATGAAAACTTTAGGATACGAGCAGAATCAAAGCTCTATAGTGTGTCTGTTGATTTTAGTTGTTATGACAATAGTATTCCCAATATCGGCTTATATATCAGACAAAGTGGGGCGCAAGCCAGTGATTGTATGGTCTAGCATAGTTCTTGTTGTTAGTATTTATCCGATCTTCTTAGGGCTTCATACAATGAATTATACTTGGGCAATATTGTCACAGGTGCTTTTCTCTGCTATAGTGGGTGCTTATATGGGGCCAGTTCCGACATTACTAGTCGAGCTTTTCCCAACTAGAGTTAGATTTACAGGTGTAGCAATCTCATATAATTTGAGCGCTGCAATATTTGGCGGAACTGCCCCGATGGTGGGTGCGTGGCTGCATAGAGTAACTGGTGAACAAATATCGCTGGCCTATTACTTAACCGGGCTTGCATTATTTAGTTTATGCACTCTGTATTTCTACAAGGAAACTTATAAAAATAACCTTGAAGCAGATATTATACATGAAGAATAATGAAATATTCGAAGTCCCAGGCGGTGATAATAAAGTGCTAATGCATTCGTGCTGCGCGCCTTGCTCTGGGCCTTTGATTGAGAAAATGGCTGAGTCTGGTATAGATTTAACCATTTTCTTTTACAACCCTAATATCCACCCTAAAAGAGAATATGAAATTCGCAAGAAGGAGAATATTCGCTTTGCAGAAAAGCTGGGCTTAGATTTTATCGATGTTGATTATGACGTGCAAAACTGGTTTTCGCGCGCTAAGGGCATGGAGCAAGAGCCAGAACGCGGCATTCGTTGTACTATGTGTTTTGATATGCGTTTTGAGCGCACGGCACTTTATGCGCAGGAACATGGTTTTAAAGTTATCACTAGCTCGCTTGGTATTTCGCGCTGGAAGAATATGAAGCAGATTAATGAATGCGGCGTTAAAGCGGCATCACATTATGATGACGTAACTTACTGGGAATATAATTGGCGAAAAGAAGGTGGCGGCGCCAGAATGTATGAGCTTGCAAAAGAAGAAGAATTCTACAAGCAAGAATATTGCGGTTGTATTTATTCTCTTCGCGATACCAACAATTGGCGCAAGAAAAATGATCGTGATGAAATTACGATTGGTGAAGAATTTTATCGCACGAAAATTGAATCATGAGCATACTTAAATATAGCGGCTGGTTGAACTTATATAAGGCTAGAGGGATAAGTTCAGCAAAAGCAGTCGCGCTTGTAAAAAGAGTTTTTAGAGGAGGTAAAATTGGCCATACGGGTACTTTAGACCTAGAGGCTGAAGGGGTTTTACCGATTGCAATCGGTGAGGCAACCAAGCTAGTTAGCATATTGATAGACGCCAAAAAACAATATGGCTTCACTGTGAAATTCGGCGCTAAGACAGATACCGCAGACAGCGCAGGTAAAGTGGTTGCCACTTCCGAATATATCCCAACCGAAGCGGAATGTAATGCAGTATGCTCTAGCTTCATAGGTGAAGTGGAGCAGATCCCGCCAGCTTATTCCGCTCTTAAGGTAAATGGCCAGCGCGCCTATAAATTAGCAAGAGAAGGGGTGGAAGTAAAATTAGCCAAACGCAAGATTAATATCTACGATTTAGAATGCACTAATTATGACCCAATCAAAGGGGAAGCGAGCTATATTTGTGAATGTTCTAAAGGAACTTACATACGCACGCTGGCAGAAGATATTTCTTTGTCCTTGCAAAGTCTAGGATTTGTGGTAGAATTGCGCCGCCTGAGAGTCGGCATGTTTGACGCAAAAACCGCGATAGACATTGCAAACTACCAGGAAATGGACCTTGTAGAAGCCTCAAAACTACTGCAGGAGAAGTGCTTGAAGGTTGAAGATGTGCTAGACGACATCCCGGTAGCTGAAGCAAGCGATTTTTTAACTCAGAAAATCAGATTCGGGCAGAAATGCGAATTTGATATTGATCAAAACCATGATCTAATCTGGGTGAGAAACAATGGTCACATAGTGGCGATTGGTAGCTTGAATTCAAAGCTCTTCAAATCATCAAGAGTTTTTAATTTATAAAAAAGGAGTATGACGATGTCGATTACACAAGGGCGTAAAACAGAGCTCATGAAAGAATTTGCTACCGTAAAAAATGATACTGGTTCAGTAGAAGTGCAATGCGCAGTTCTAACAGAAAGAATCAAAAACCTAACAGATCATTTAAAAGATAATCACAAAGATTTTTCCTCTAGAAGAGGCCTATTAATGCTAGTTGGACGTCGTCGTAGCTTGCTTGCTTACTTGAAAAAGAACAGCGAAGAAAGATATGTAGCATTAATTGCTAAGCTTGGCTTAAGAAAATAAGTTGTAGTTCGGCTTAAGGATGTTTATGGAACAGCACGCACTCTATGAGAGCGTGCTGTTTTTTTTTGAGAGATTTGGCGTATTGTAATAATACATAACTATTTATTTTAGTAGTTCAGGTTATACAGTGATTGTTTATATTGATTTATATAGCCTCTAATTCTATCTATTAAATATATAAGAGTATTAGTGTGAAACTTCAAAATAAAAAATTATTCAATAATCTGGCGTTTATTAATAATGAATGGGTTGCTTCTGAATCTGGGAAGGTTTTTTCGGTTATTAATCCATTTGATGGTAGTAAAATCACAGATTTACCAGAATTAAATCAAATTGAAACGAAGACTGCTATTGATGCAGCTTCAGCAGCCTTTGAATCATGGAAAGATGTTCCTCAAGGAGAGAAAGCTCAAATATTAAATCGTTGGGCAGATTTAATATCTGAGAATTCTAATGATTTAGCGATAATTTTAACAACTGAACAAGGCAAACCAATCAGCGAATCAAGAGATGAGGTTGCATGGTCTATTGGTCATATACGTTATTGTGCTAATGATAGTTTGCCTATATTTGGAAAAACATTACAGCAAAGCGCGGCAGATAAACAAACTATTACTATAAGACGACCATTTGGTGTCATTGCAAGTATTACTCCATGGAATTTTCCAATTTTAACTGCTATAGAAAAAACGGTGTTCCCTATATCTGCTGGAAATTGTGTAGTATTGAAGCCCTCGGATGAAACGCCATTATCAACATTATCATTAGCTTATCTTACGAAACAAGCTGGCTTTCCCCCTGGAGTATTAAATATTGTGATAGCAAAGAACGCTTCTCCTATAGGGACTGAATTGGCAAACAATCCTAAAGTTAATATGATTAGCTTTACTGGTTCAACAAAAATTGGTAAACTTCTTTATAAACAAGCTGCCAGCACGGTGAAAAAAGTGAATTTAGAATTAGGTGGCAACTCGCCTTTAATTGTTTTTCCGGATGCTGATATTGATGCTGCTGCACGTGATAGTGCTGGGCTAAAGTTTTTAAATAGTGGGCAGGTTTGTGTTAATATCAATCGTTTTTTTGTGCATGAAGCTGTATATAATGAATTTATAGATAAATTTATTATATACACAAAGAAGCTAATAATTGGTTCTGGACTGGATTCTAAAACTAATTTTGGTCCATTGCTTAATAGAGCTGGGGTAGAAAAAGTTGAAAATTTAGTTTCTAATGCTGTAGACCAAGGTGCAAAAATTGTTTTAGGTGGTAATAAACGTTCAGATATTGGTGAATTGTTCTATGAACCTACAGTTTTGACTAATATGAAATTTGATATGAATAGGTGCATTAAAGCTTCAAATGCGACACATAAGGATCTATATTATTAAAATAAGTAATTTATATAGAGAAGAATATG
>CAXMOU010000110.1:0-7051 GCA_964195465.1 uncultured Rickettsiaceae bacterium | reverse complement strand
GAAATGGAGGAAGATTCAAGGGTTCAGGTTATTAACTTTGGTGGTTAATAATGTGCCGTTTGTAGACGGTGAATTAGTACAAGAGCAATCAAATAGGAGCGTTGCCTGATCATGCCATACACCAGATTTGACATTAACTCTGAAAATGATCGGATGGTCTCCAAATTATCTTCATAAGTTTATTGGATTATTAATGAAGCGTTCATGAGGTGACCGTGCCCCAAACACCTCAGTCACGAACACTAAATCATCCGCAGCTTCTTTTAAATAATCGAAGCGGCCAGATGCCCCGCCATGGCCGAAATCCATGTTGGTTTTGTATATTATCAAATTATCATCGGTTTTATGATCTCGTAATTTAGCCACCCATTTCGCTGCTTCCCAATATCCAACGCGCGGGTCAGACAGGCCAGCAGTTACAAATATATGCGGATAATTTTGTGCCTTTACATTATCATATGGCGAATATGATTTTATGTAATCAAAATACTCTTTGTCCTTCGGGTTGCCCCACTCTTTAAATTCACCAGGCGTTAGGGGTAATTTCTCATCTAGCATAGTATTTAACACATCAACAAAAGGCACGTGCGCTATAGCTACTTTGAACAATTCTGGACGCTGATTAATAACGTTACCAATCAACATACCACCAGCACTTCCGCCCATAATTGCGATCTCACCTTTGCTTGTATACCCGCCTTCAATCAATTTTTCAGCAACTGCAATAAAATCACTAAATGTACGTTTTTTAGTTAGGAACTTAGCGGCTTCATACCAATCATGCCCCAAATCATCACCGCCCCTGATATGCGCAATCGCATACACAAATCCACGATCCACTAAAGATATTGCAGAATTACGGAACGATGGCGGCATACCGTGCCCATAAGAACCATAGCCATATAGGTATAACGGATTAGAGCCATCTTGTTTAAATAAAGATTTTTTATAGAACAAACTAATTGGCACTTCTACGCCGTCAGTTTTAGCAAATATGCGCTCCACCTTATATTCGTCTGGATTAAAGCCGCTTGGAATCTCCTGAGTTTTTAAAACATCCAGTTTTTCGCTAGCAAAATCATAACTATATACAGTCGCAGGGCGCGCCAGGGAAGAATAGCTAAGACGAATATCATTTTCTTTAAAATTAGTAGAATAAATACCAGCTGTATATGCAGCATCTGGGAATTTTACAGTTTTCTCTTCGCCTGATTTTAAATCCTTAGCGATAGATTCAGGCAAGCCATTAGCCTTGTAGTTCAACAATAAATAATCCTTAGTAACATCAAAGCTAGATAGGTATTTTTCCTTATCTTCTGCAATGTAACTATCCCAAACATCATTCACCGAATAATCTTTTGAGTCAGTGCGCAATATATGAAAGTTCTTTGCGCCATCATTACTATGCTTGTAGAAATATTTACCAGCATGGTCCACAGAATATTGCACGCGCTCTTTTCGCTTTTCTATAAGATGAGGTGTCAGTGATTTATCATTCATATCTATGAAATAAATCTCGTTACTATCATGCCCATTTATATTAATAAGCACATAATCGCGGCTAGAAGATTTTCCAGCTGATACAAAATATAATTTATCAGACTCATGAAGAACCAGCTTATCTTGCTCTATCTTCTGGCCAAGCTTATGGAACATCACCTTATCATGACGCCAATTTTCGTCGGTAGGAGTATAAAAGAACCCAGGCAAATTCTCATGCCAAACAATGCCGCCAATTGTGCTTGATATTTCATCTGATAGAAATTGCTGCTTTTCTAGATCGAAAACTTTAATTGTATATTTCTCACCACCAGTGAAATCCACAGAATAAGCCATAAGCCTGTGGTCTGGGCTGATAGAGAACGAGCCAAGGGATGTGTATTTCTGCCCTTCTGCTAGCTTATTTACATCAAGCAGAATTTCTTCTGCAGCATCAACAGAACCATGCTTGCGGCAATAGATTGCATAATCCTTATCTGCCTCCGTGCGGCTATAATAAAAATAATCATCCTTCTTAGTATATGTAGACTGATCCGCAAGCTTGATGCGCCCTTTTAGCTCCTCAAAAAACTCATTTTTCTTCTCCTCAAGCGGGCTTATAAAATTGTCGAAATATTTATTTTCCGCCTCTAAATAAGAAATCACCGCTTCATCAACTACTTTATCTGGCCATCCATCAGCGCGCAGCCAATCATACTCATCCACAATTTTCTGCCCATGAATTTCAAACTCATGAGGTATTTTTTTAGCAATTGGTGCTGCAATATTTTCAGATATTGATGGCGTTGTGCTTTCAGGCATTGGGGGCATTTTTACTTCTCCTTTTAAAACGAATATTGATAGTGCAATTAATAATATTTCCATATCTAGCTACTTAATTTTTTTGATGAATCTAGCAAAATCCTGAGCGGTGGCAAAATCTTTATACACAGAGGCAAATCTTATATAAGCAACCAGGTCGATTTTTTCTAATTCAGACATGATTAATTTTCCGATCATGCGTGACGGAATCTCTCTACTACTGGAACTCTCTAGCTCTAAAGTAACCTTGTCGCTTAGTTTTTCGATTTGCTCTTCAGTAAAATTACGCTTCCTAAGCGCAGTTGTGATTGACTTGAGAATTTTACTCCTGTCAAACGGACGCTTGGTTCCAGTTCTCTTCACCACTACTAACTCACGCATTTGAATACGCTCAAAAGTGGTAAAACGCCCACCACAACTACCGCAGTGCCTACGCCTGCGAATTACCTTACCTTCGCTTGTGTCCCTAGAATCTTTTACTGAACTGTTAGACTCTTGGCAAAATGGGCATTTCATGTAGTTTTACTAACCATATAAAGGGAATTGTCTAGTTAGTATACCAGTTATTACTTTAATGCGCTCCTCTTCTGCGCTATTATCATCTGATTTTTTCAAACCATCTAGTACATCTGCAATCATATTTCCGATATTCTCGAACTCTTTTTCGCCAAAACCACGGCTAGTACAAGCAGGTGACCCCAGGCGTACGCCAGACGTAACAAAAGGCGATGTATCATCAAACGGGACAGTATTCTTGTTAGAAGTAATGCCAGCACGCTCTAGAGACTCCGAAGCAAGCTTGCCCGTTATGCCATGCTTTCGCAAATCCAAAACTATCATATGATTCACAGTTCCACCAGTTAAGATGCTATACCCACGCTCCTGCAATTTACTGCCCATAGCCTTCGCATTTACAATTACTTGCTTGATGTATGTTTTATAATCATCCTGCAGAGCCTCGCCAAATGCAACAGCCTTGGCCGCAATCACATGCATAAGCGGACCGCCCTGCAAACCAGGGAATACAGCTTTGTTCATCAATTTACCAATATCCTCATCGTCGGAAAGGATAATACCACCCCTTGGCCCGCGCAGAGTTTTGTGCGTAGTAGATGTAGCAACATGAGCATGCGGGAACGGGCTCTGATGCTCACCAACTGCGATGATTCCAGCAATATGTGCTATATCCGCCATTAAATAAGCGCCGACTTTATCTGCAATTTCTCTAAAGCGCGCATAATCTAGCGCTTGAGTATAACAAGAATAGCCAGCGATAATTAGCTTTGGCTTATGCTCAAGAGCCAATTTTTCTATCTCATCATAATCAATCATATGAGTTTCCCGGTCAACCCCGTAAAACACAGGGTTAAACCATTTGCCAGATTGATTCGGAGCAGCGCCATGCGTCAAATGCCCCCCGCAATCTAAAGACATAGAAAGAATAGTATCACCAGGCTGAAGCAGAGCTAGATACACCGCCTGATTCGCCTGCGAACCAGAATGAGGCTGCACATTAGCATAGCTGCAATTAAATAGTTTTTTTAAACGATCCCTAGCCAAGTTCTCTGCCACATCAACTTCTTCACAGCCATTATAGTAGCGCTTCCCAGGATAGCCTTCTGCGTATTTATTGGTAAGCACAGAGCCTTGAGCTTCAAGCACAGCCTTGCTTACAAAGTTCTCAGAAGCTATTAGCTCTATAGTCTGTTCCTGCCTTATTGTTTCCCGAGCTATTACTTTAGCGATTTCAGGGTCCGCCTTAGAAAGTGTGATATCCATATTAATGCTCCATATTTATTTAATTACTGCCTGCAAAAATTTCAGCGCAAATTTCATCCCGCCTGCATCGATAGAATGCGTAAGATTTGGCACCACAAGTAGCTGATTACTAATCCCATTAGCATCAAAATACTCGGCCATTTTTTCACTTTCTGAAGCAGGTACTACGTCGTCATCTTTTCCATGAATTAAGCATATAGGAGTTTTTGTGTTTTTCAAGGTTGCTGGTGGAATTAACCTGCCAGAAAATCCTATCGTGGCCGCAAATGGCTCTTCTTGCACTAAAGTTAAATATATACTCATCATTGTGCCTTGCGAGAAGCCAAACAATATTGTGTCCGCATTAGTTAAGCCAAGCTCTTGCTGCTTGGCTTGAATCATCTCAAGAGCCTTTGGCGCATTCTTTGCCGTCAAACCGATTATCGTCTCTGGAGCGCGATCTATCAAACTAAACCACTGCCTACCAAAAGGAGCCATATCATAAGGCTCCACACCATTTGGAGAGAAAAAATGATAATCTGGCAATTGATTCTGCATAAACGGCACCAGGCTGATTAAATCATTCCCGTCCGACCCTACGCCGTGCATCATCACCATTAATTTATTTGCTTTTTCTTCAAGTGGTTTTATTTCTGGATAAGTCATATTCTTTTTTATAATAATTACAATAATCGCTAATGTTACATTCCCCGCATAATGGCTTCCTGGCTTTACATACATACCGTCCATGCAATATCAGCCAATGATGACCGTGTGTTAGCCATTTTTCTGGAATTAGCTCAAGCAAGTCTTTCTCCACTTTCTCTGGAGTTTTCCCGTTACTAAAGCCAATTCTATTTGCCACCCTAAACACATGCGTATCAACAGCCATGGTTGGCTTACCAAAGGCGCAGTTCAAAACAACATTAGCAGTTTTCCTACCGACTCCTGGAAGTTTAATCAACTCATCAAACTCATTTGGAATCTGTGAATTATAGTTATCGATCAAAAGCCTGCAAAGAGCAATGATATTTTTCGCTTTGGAATTATAAAGCCCAATAGTTTTAATATATTTCTTTAAGCCCTCCTCCCCTAAAGCAAATATTGCCTCTGGAGTGTCATGATCCGCAAACAACGTTTTCGTAGCCTTGTTAACAGAAACGTCCGTAGCCTGCGCAGAAAGCACCACTGCAACCGTGAGAGTGAAGTGATTATCATACTCTAATTCCGTTACTGGCTCTGGGTTATTACCCCTCCAAATCTTAAAAATATCGTCTATATGTTTTGCGCCCATATTGAACCTTCAGGAATTTTTGTTTATTTTATACGCCAACTTATATATAATGACTGTAATTTACAAGTAATTATATAGTTTTACAGGGGTTTTACCATGAGTGAAAATAAAATTTTCGACCTAATTAAAGGTCAAATTTCTAAAGAAGATATCGTACTTTACATGAAAGGTACAATAGATTTTCCGCAATGCGGCTTTTCTGCAATGGTTGCTGGTATACTCCAAACTATGGGAGTAAAATTTAACGATATAAATATACTAGAAAACAACGATTTACGCCAAGGAATAAAAGATTTTTCCGACTGGCCAACAATCCCGCAGCTTTATATTGCTGGTGAATTTGTTGGTGGTTGCGATATAGTACGAGAAATGTACGAAAGCGGAGAGCTTTCTAGCTTAATCAAAAATATCAACGCTAAACCAGAATTAGAAGTAGGAAACTAAACAAATAATGAAAGAAGCGATTTCAATAAAAAATCTAATCAAGCGATATGGCAAGAAAAATGGCAATGGCCATCTTGCACTTGATGGCTTGAATCTTTCTGTGCCTCAAGGCTCTATTTTTGGGCTTCTTGGACCAAATGGTGCTGGCAAGTCTACTCTCATCAATATACTGGCTGGTACAGTGATAAAAACCTCTGGCGAAGTAAAAGTTGCTGGAATAAATATCGATGAAGCTCCCAAAAAAGCCCGCTCACTAATTGGTATAGTTCCGCAAGAAGTAGTCTTCGACAGTTTCTTCCCAATTGAACAAGCACTAGAATTCACCGCTGGGTATTTCGGCGTTAGGCCTCATTTGCGTAAGACCAAAGAGCTGCTGAAGGCCCTAAGCCTATGGGACAAAAGAAACGCCATGCCACGCAGCCTATCTGGCGGCATGAAGCGCCGTTTCTTGATCGCCAAAGCAATGGTCCATTCCCCGCCTGTACTCATCCTGGATGAACCAACAGCTGGAGTGGATATTGAACTGCGCACGCAGCTTTGGGACTACGTAAAAAAACTAAATAGACAAGGCGTAACAATAATCATCACCACGCATTATTTAGCCGAAGCACAAGAATTATGCGATGAAATAGCTTTTATAAATAAAGGTAAAATCATCAAGCAAGACTCCAAGCAGAACTTGCTAGAAGAACTTGGCGCGCGCCATATTGATGTTGAATTCGAGGATATAATCAGCCTAGCTGATCTAAGCATTTCAAGCTCCGTCAGCGTAGAAACAATCTCCGAAAACCAACTACGCTTTAGCCTTAAATCAAAAAAGGAAAGCACCACAAAGCTGCTAAAAGAAATATACAATGTAGGCAAAGAGATAAAAGACATCCGCATATGCCAGCCAGACCTTGAGGACATCTTCTATAAAATCATGAAGTAGAAAACAGCGCGCAATTAACGCTGGGCACCACCACCTTTTCCACGATTTTTATTCACCGGCGCTGCTCCGCGGTTTACTTTGCCCTTCGGCGCCAGATTTTGTTTTATTTTTTCCATTAATTCTGGATTATCGTGTATGATTTTCTGAGCTTTATTTTCTCTACCCATAACATAATTCGCTATAGGTGCATTAAAGTTTCAAATGCGACAGATCTAATGTTCTATCTTATTATAGTATTGTGTAGTATATTCAATCGGAGTTAGAAAACCAAGTATTTTTCTTGGTCTATTATTTAGCTTATTTTGAATTTTCTTTACCTCTAT
>CAXMOU010000109.1:0-26686 GCA_964195465.1 uncultured Rickettsiaceae bacterium | reverse complement strand
GCAAAAAGCTGCGGATTCTTATTTGAAGACTGACTATGTAATGACTGCTCAGCAATATTCTGAAACTATCAAAAGAATGGTTGCTTCTATCACTACTCTTCAAGCTGCTAATAAAATCCCAGAAGCTGCTCAAAGACTAATTGATGCTCTTGCTAGATGAGACTCTAACGAAAGCTCTAACGAATAGGCGTCCACACTAGGCCGCCTATTAACGCCGCTACATTTGTGAAGGATATACACTTTTTCTCCGTTTTGTTTTGTATATTCTTCACTGATGTAGCGGTTTTTTTATTCAGCTTAGACTAAAATAACTTACCAACAATTATATTATGTATCTCATCAATAGACTTATTGATGCATTCTATGTTTTTAACGCGCTCGCCTTGGGTTTCGGTGATTGATTTGAAGCGTTCATATACTACATTGTGGAAATCTAGGTTTTTATCTTCGAACTTATTGGTATCACCAGCTTTTGCGCTGCGCTCTAGGCCTATTTGCGGCGGGACATCCATGAAGAATGTGATATCAGGCATTACGCCCTGCTCTGTTAGCTCGTGTATCTCTACCTCTGGGCGAAGCACATTTTCTGCTTCATTGGAATAGCTAACATTCATCAGAGTTGCATGTAGCTCGTATATATCATCCATTGTGAGGCCGGAATCTCCTGATTGATAGCAGGCTGTGGAGTCCACAAAGCGGTCGCATATCACCCACCTTCCCTCTAAAAGAGCTGGCACGATTACTTTATTTATATGCTCATACCGCGCAGCCATTACCAGCATTAATTCAGACATTGGCAGGAGCTCCGAATACACCAACAAATCGCGTATTTTCTCTGCCTCCGGAGTGCCACCAACTTCCCTGGTATGTATTACTTTGATATTTTTCGAAAGCAAATATTGATATAGCAGCTTGCTTTGGGTGGATTTACCGCTCCCCTCGCCGCCTTCAAATGTAATAAATTTCGGTCTGTTGAAGTTCATAATTTTAATCTTTTTTCTTTAAATAATCCTGTGAATTCATTTCGTTAAGGCGCGAAATAGTACGAACGAACTCAGCTGTTCTTTTGCCTTTGGGGTAAATTTGCTCTGGCGGAACAGCGATCTCAATAAATAATAATACTCTATAAAAATATGCATTATCAATAAAATTGATAAAACGAGTAATGATATCTGTTTCGTCTTCAGAAATTGCTTGCACATCTTCTAGCACAATAATCTGGAACTTCTCGCAAATAGCAACATAATCCGCATAGCCAAGGTCGCGCTGGAATAGCTCTGCAAAGTTGGTAAGCAAAGTATTTTGATGCGCGGATTGGAATTCTATCTTGCGCCCAAACAGCTCAATCACACCAGGCGAAAGCTCCGCCTCATCGCATAGATCATGCTTGATTTTAGTCAGTTGCGATTTGGTTTTTGGGCCGCTTGGAAACAGCACCCGCTCTTCTATCTGCGCGACTGAATCAAAGCGATAATCTTTGTCTGTATCCAAATGCAGAATAGTAAAATTCTTCTTCACCATAGCAATGAACGGCATAAAAGACTCACGCTGCAGGCCGTCTTTATATAAATTATCCGGCAATGTGTTGGTTGTTAGGAATATAAACACTCCATGCTTTGACAAATGGCGGAACAAGCGCTGGATGATCATCGCATCGCTGATATCCTTGATCTCAAACTCATCCATGCATACAACAGAAGCTCTTGATGCGATTTCTGCAGCCAGATCTTGCACCACCATATTGGCAGACGCTTTTTGCAAATTATGCATTTTCTCGTGCACCATGCGCATGAATTTTTGAAAGTGGATTATTTCCTTAGAAACGCTTAGCTGATCATAGAATTTCTGCATCAACATAGTCTTCCCGCGCCCTACGGAGCCATGCATATATATCCCCTTAGTTCTATCACCACCAGCAAATATATTCCTCAATGAGCCAATAAAACTTTTGGGCTTAAGATTATCAGCAATTGCTGTAAGCAGGCCAACTATTTCTTTTTGTCTTGCGTCTAATTGCATTTTATATCGAGTTGAGATTATTTAGAAGCTGCCTCACGCGTGATTAATTTCGGCGATTTTATAGTTTTGATTTTTTCAATCAATCCAAGATATGCAGCCATGGCTAGAAACAAAGCAGGATATTTAGCGGGGTCCGCTATTCCAGCTAACGTACCATACGCAACATCCTCAGAGCTTTTAGAATTATCCGCAAACATACGCCCTATTTCAAAGCAAGGCTTGGCAGCAAAAGCAGATTTTAGAACTTTTAAAGTAGAAGCTGTATTGCCAAAATTGTTTGAAAGCTCTGTAAACAAGCTAAGCGCCTCTACATAATCTGGCTTTAGTTCTAAGGCAGACTCTAGATATTTAATCGCGTCCGCATCAGAGCCAGACTGCAAGTAAAACTTGGCTGCTGCATAATAATAACCAGCAATTTCTGTAGAATGCTCTTCTAATAACGCAACATCTGCACGCTGTAATTTGGAGACAATAAACACCAGCTTTGGCCATAGATTCAGCGATGAGTATACGCGTATTAGAATCAGCATTAATTCTGTATCCGTATCATCCTCATTAAACCCCTTCAATGCGCACTCTTCCGCCTGTTTGTGGTGGTTGTTTTGATAAAAAATCTTAGCAAGCTCTTTGGCCGCATAAACGCTGTAATGCTTTTTATCAATCAGGTTACGCAAATATGATATACGCTTGTCAAAGCCTGTTTCTGTTTCAGACAAAAGCAAATTAGCGACATCTTTATTCTCATCATCCAAATCAGACACAAGGCTGTTTGTTATTTTAAGCGATTTCTGACGATTACCCATAAGCAATTGAGCCAGAGAATTCAGCAATCTCTTATTCACTTTAACAAGCTTTCTTTTATGCCATTTTTTCTTTAGAAGCGTTGGTATATCGAATATCAGGAAAATAGATTTCAGAACAATCATCAATATTAGCTGCACTGCAACAAACAAAGCGGCTGCTGTGAACATTGTTGTTTCTAACTGATAGCCAAGCACAGTTAGTTCTAAGCTTGAATCATACTCACTAATAGCACTGAACCCTAAATATAACAGGAAAAATACTACGCATAAAATTAAAAATCTAATCATTTTTTACCTATTAACAAAACTATTTTGCAGATCATCAGAGTAAAGATATTCTGTAAATATCTTTAAACGCATTTCGATATCTTGCTTTAACGCCCTCTGTTGCTCATTTTGCAGAGGAATTTTCTTTATTTTTATAAACTTAGATAGTAAAGCCGAATCAAATGGTTTGATCTCGATAGGCTCTATAGGATTTTCTTCTAACAAATAAGGTTTATACTCGTCTAGCAATGCAACAATTTTCTTTATGTGAGCTGGAAACTTGTGTGACTTTAGCTTTTTTAATTCAGCATCGTAAGGATTAGAATCTCTAAAGTTAGAGATCAGCTTATTCGCATTAGCAAGATAGAGGCGATATTCATCTAGCTCTTTGGCTACATTCTCACGGATTACAGACTCAGTAGCGCCTTCTTTTTCTATTATTTTAATGTAAGGATCTTTAGGCATTGGGGTTAATTTAGGCTCGGGATTTTCTTCCGCAAACTCTTTTATCTCCTGTTCTTCTACATCTTGCTCTTCTGGTGCGAAACTAGTCAAAGGTGGCTCAGCGCCTACGGAGTAACCTTCGTTTAATGCATCTGTCACCAAACTATTATCCGGCTCTGCCCTGCCTTCACTTGCAGCGTCCTTATTACCAAGCGCTATCTGCTTAGCTTCCTCAAAAAGCTCTGGCTTTTGCCTCGCAAGCAATGCAACACCTAGAACAAATAGGATTGTTATCAAAATAAATTTAGATAAGAACCCGCCTTTTTTCTTTTTCAAAAATTCTTTTTCTTCTGATTTTGTTTTTACAGTCATTATTTTTTCAAATATTCTAAAATTAAATCAGCCCCAGAGCAAACGACTCTATTGCGAAAATGATGTTTCATTACCTTTTCCACCTTTGAGCTTATAGCAAGTATCGTGGTACTTTCTAGATAATTCAACAAATCACTTTCTAGTAATAATTTTACTAGGGTTTTTGCGCAATTTTCTGAATAGAGCAAAATATAGTCTACGCCTTGTTTATAGCGCAATATTTGCTCTTTAGAAAGAGATTCCAAATATGATACATTATAAAAAATCTGCCGCGTGATATGCATAGGCATATTGACAGTGATCTTATCACTCGATAGGTAAATAGTGTTTTCATATATTTCTACGGGGATCTGATGCTTCAGAGTAAGCGCATCCTTAGCAAAGGACCGTATCTTATAGCCTTTACTCTCTAGAATTTGTGCAGATTTAGCACCTACAACCCAGGCATACATTCCAGCTCTTGGAGCATCTGGAATATTATTCGCCGCAAAATTACTTGTTATAACAATATCCGTATAATCTTCTAGAATCGAAAAATCCACAGGCTGCAATTGATAGTCAATCAAACTACAATCTAGAAGCTCATAATTACAATCTGCCAATGATTTTTTAAGTGAATTATTAGCAGATTTTGATCTAGTTAATAATACGGATTTCATTATTTCTTTTTCGCATATGGGTTATCAGTTTTTACAAAATAGAAACGTATAGGAACGCCTGGCATGTCGAAATCATCACGCAGAGAATTTATTAAGTACTTCTTGTAAGAGTCTGTTATACTGCTAGGATCATTCGTAAACAACTTAAATGTAGGTGGGCGGATTTTCGTTTGCGTAATATATTTAATACGAACTGGACGGCCCAACTTTTTCTGAATTGGCAGCGGATGACGCTCTAAAGCGAAGCGTAGCCAGTCATTTAATTTGCTTGTTGAAATCTTTTTATTCCATAGCTTATAAATATCAATACATTTATCAAGCACTTTGGTTGTTGTTGCGGCCTCTGTTGCAGAAAGGTACACCACAGGAACGCCTTTTACCTGCCCCAAATGCGTCTCTAATCTATAGGCGAATTCTTCTTCATATTCACGCTTCTTGCGGACTAAATCCCATTTATTTACAGCAATCACCAAGCTTCGCCCCTGGTCTATTACGTAATTTGCTATTGTTAAATCTTGATGCTCTAGCGCGATTGTTGCATCTAGCATCAGAATTACTGTATTAGCAAATTTAATACTCCCAATCGCATCGCCTGTGGACATTTTCTCTAGGCTTCTCTGCACATTGGCTCTTTTGCGAAGCCCAGCAGTATCAATCAACTTGATATTTTGCCCTTTATACTGCCAAGAAATCTCAACAGACTCACGTGTGAGCCCAGCCTCAGGGCCAGTAAGCATACGCTCATCACCAACGATTGCATTTACAAAAGTGGACTTCCCAGCATTTGGTCTTCCAGAAACGACTATTTGCAAAGCGTTACTAGCGAATGGATCAGATATATACTCGCCATCTTCTGTGTCGATTTGCTCAGCTATAGCATCATAGAGATCCGCCATGCCCTGACCATGTTCAGCAGACACAGGAATTGGGGTGCCAAAGCCAATTTTGTAATATCCATGATCATGGATGAATCTTTTTTCTGATTTATTCGCGATTAAGATAGTCTTCTTACTATATTTACGCACGAATTCTGCAAAAAACTTATCAGCTGGAGTGACGCCAACTTCGTTATCTACAATCAAACAGACCAAATCTGCCTCAGCAATAGAGACCATTGTTTGCTGCATCATTCTGTGTTCTAGCTTGCCTTCTTCAGACTCTTCAAGGCCAGGAGTATCTACGACTATAAACTCCATAGGGCCTATTTGCGCATCTGCATATTTACGATCCCTAGTCACACCAGGCTTATTGTGCACTATGGCTCTTTTTCTAATCGAAAGGCGGTTGAATAAAGTAGACTTACCCACATTTGGGCGTCCAACCAATGCTACTATTTTCTTTTTCATTTTTTTCTAACTATTTAAACTTTCTTGAACATTTTTCGACATGCGATAATATACACTATTATAATGCTCATCTCTTCCGGTGTATTTTCTTTTTCTAATAGAAAGGCTACCAAACCCACGTAATTCTATTCTATTACCTTTTGCCAGCTCATCCTTAACATAATCCAGCACGCAATCAACAGCGTATCTTGCATCTTCAGTACTCAGATAATCTAGCTTTTTAGCTAGGTTTTCAACTAAATGTCTTTTTGTAGCCATTTTTTATATCTTTAAATAATTGATTTCAAGCCTTTAAAGCTAGATGAGAATAGACTAGAAATACTCGTTTGTAAATCTTCCATAATAATATCTATCAAACGCTCTTTGGGATTAATCTTTGTATCAACAACTTCTAGGTCAGCAGAGATGTCTCTTTTCTCACGCAGCCATTTCAAAGCCGTATCCTCATTACCGATTGCATCAATTAGCTTAAGCTCGTGCGCTCTGCGTCCAGAATAAACACGACCATCAGCTATTTTTCTTACATACTCAAGGTCAAGCTTTCTGCGCTCTGCTACTATCTCTGTAAAGAAATCATATACTTCATGTATGCTTTCCATAGTTGCTTCTTTTACTTCTGGAGTAAGCTTTTCCATAGGATTTGGTGCAGCCTTTAGTTCGTTTGATTTGAAATTATGGAACTTCACTCCAATCATTTCTGCAAGTTCAGTTATTTCTGCTGATTGCATAATCACACCTATAGAACCAGTGAGCGTGCCATTATGAGCTATAATATAATCACCACCAAGTGCTGCAAGATATCCACCAGATGCAGCCACAGAGCCCATAATCACAACTACTGGCTTGGAGGTAGATATTCTTCGCAATGAATTATAAAGCATCTCAGAACCAACAACGCTCCCACCTGGAGAATTGATATTCACAATCAACGCTTTGATGTTGTCATTATCTTCTATTTTCTCTAGCCTGCGAACTCTGTCAAGATCGTCCATAATAACATCATCTATTCTAATGCTTGCTATATGATCCGAAACTGGAAAGGTAGATTTAGATATACCTTTCACACTCGGCAGCTCACTGCGGCCAACAAAAAAGATCACGAAAATCAGCAACAATACAAAAATTTTCCATTTCGCCAACTGATTCTTTGTACGCTTTCGCTCTATTAAATAGTCTGGTGTAATATTCATTAGCCTTTATCCCGCATTAATCGTCCCTGCTCTCTTTTCCAGTCTTGGTCTTTCATCGTTTGCCTTTTGTCATGTAGTTTTTTACCTTTAGCTAGCCCAAGGTCAACTTTTATTATATTTTTCTTATTAAAATACATAGACAACGCAACTAGAGTGTAACCTTTTAATTTAATTTTACCAATTATTTTTTTTATTTCACGCGAATGTAACAGCAATTTTCTTGGCCTACGAGTTTCGTGGTTAAATCTATTTGCTTTTTCGTATTCTGCGATATGGCAATTATATAGCGACAATTCGCCGTTCACTTCTGAAGCGTGCGAGTCTGTGAGAGCTATTTTCCCCTCGCGGATAGACTTCACCTCGCTACCGGTTAATATGATTCCAGCTTCGAAATTCTCCTCAATAAAATACTCAAACAAAGCCCGCTTATTCTGAGCAACTATTTTCTTATATTCAGACATTTGTCTCTATCTCCATTAAAGCCTTCAAAACTTTATCAATATTAGCAGCAGCGTGCGAAGAAGACGTAGTTAATGGCAACCTGATTTCAGTGCCGCATATCCCCATCTTACTAACTGCATATTTAACTCCTATTGGATTGCTCTCTGCAAAAATTGCACCTATAGCTGGCATCATAGATTGCTGCACGGCCAAAGCACCCGGCGCATCGCCCTCTCTCCATAATACATCGATTTTCTTACATAATTTTGGCACAATATTAGCCATAACCGAAACGCACCCGCTTCCGCCATTTGCATTGTAAGACAAAACTCCAGAATCATCGCCAATCATCATGGTAAAATCAGAGGATACTTTAGGCAAAATACGCAGAGGCTTTTCTAAGTCTCCAGTTGCATCCTTAACGGCAATAATATTATTCAAACGCGCAAGACGAATCAGAACATCATCAGACATATCACAGCCAGTGCGACCAGGATGAACATACATCATTATAGGTAACTTACTTACCTTATTTATCGCCTCAAAATGCTGATAAAGCCCCTCTTGCTCTGGACGAACATAGTGCGGAACTGTGCACATTAGGCCATCAAGATTTTGTACCTTGCACAACCGCTCAACTTTATCTACCGCCATTAGCGTAGATGCAGCACCTATTCCAGCAATTATCTTAGTTTTCTTAGTCCCATAGCGCGCAGCAAAATCTATCAGCTCATAATATTCATCTTCATTTAGGCTGCTACCTTCGCCAGTTGAGCCACCCACAACCATACCATCAATGCCAGCATCAATCTGACGATCTATTAGTATCTTCAAAGCATCAAAATCAATACCACCATCTTTAAACGGAGTAATTAAAGCAGTTATCACGCCTTTAAATATCATAATTCTTTACCTACTATTTTTGCAAATTCTTGTTGCAATTTATTTACCATCTCCTTCCCTTGAAATTCAAGAGTTTTATTGCCAACATCAATCGAAGCTACTCCTTTTACTTCGCCAGATGTACTGGTTGTAAAGCAAACATCATATTCTTCTATATCCTCAAGCATCAAGCGCTCTTCTCTAACTCTCATACCCATATTTTTTGCCATTTCCATAACTGTCTGGCGAGTGATTCCGTTTAAAAAACGATCCGCAATAGGAGTAACGACTACACCTTCTTTTTCTTTTGCAAAGAAAATATTACTTGTAGTGCACTCAGTTATGTCATCATATTGATCCAAGAGAATAGCATCATCATAATTATCTTCTTTAGCTAATTGTTGTGACACAATCATCATCCCATAATGCGCAGATGACTTGCTTTGTGGTGGCATTGAATCTGACGAAGGCTTTTGCCACGAGCTAATACACAGGCGCAATCCACTTTTAAATGGAGGATTAGATTCAGTCGCCATAATTAGCAAATTACAACTAACTTTAGCTCCAAGCCCCATACTTTCCGCTCCGCGCCAAATTAGCGGACGAACATATGCATTACGCAAATTATTTTTTTGCAACAAATCTTCCGTAGCCTGCATGATTTCATTAACCGAATAATCCACCTTAAGACACATAGATTCAGCCGATTTCAATAATCTCTGACTATGCTCCATAAGCTTAAATACCATGCCGCCATAGGCCCTCTCGCCCTCAAACACAGCCCCTGCATAATGCAAACTATGAGTCAAAGCATGTATATTTGCATCCTCCCAAGGAACAAATTTGCCGTTGATCCACACAAAATCTGATAATTTTTCTGATTCGCTAAAGTGCATTTTTTTAAAAACCCCAATTTATAACTAGTCAATTTTTTTAATTAGAGTTATATTATTTAAAGATGACATTATTTATAAGTAAATATAAATGAATAAAAAACCACATATCCTAATCGTCGATGATGATAGCAGAATACTGAAACTTTTGAAGAAATTTCTTACTCAAAATGATTTTTTGGTATCAACAAGCACTTCTGCCGTAGAAGCGGCTGAACTACTTGCAAACTTCACATACGACCTAATCGTGCTAGATGTAATGATGCCAGAAGTTACTGGGATTGAGTTCGCTACAAAAATCAAAGATAGCGGCAGCATCATGCCAATTGTTATGCTAACTGCACTATCAGAGCCTGAAGACCGCATCAGAGGCTTAGAGTCTGGTGCAAATGATTATGTAACTAAACCATTTGAGCCACGTGAATTGCTTCTTAGAATCAAGAATCTAATCAACTCACATAACCTTTACAAAAAAGAACAGCAAATAGCTAGATTTGGAAATAATTACTATAATCTAGTTACAAAAGAACTAACCCAGAATGACAAACACATTAAGCTTAGCTCTTCGGAAGAAAAATTGCTAGATACTCTTATTGAGTCTGATGGAAAAGTGATATCGCGCGATGATATATCAGAAAAAATGGGCGGTCTAAACCCACGTTCGGTTGATGTTCAAATAGTAAGGTTACGGAACAAAATAGAAACAGACCCCAAAGCTCCTAAGTTTTTAAAAACAATAAGAAATCAAGGGTATGTACTCTATACTTAATAACATAAAGCGCAGGTTTTTGCCTAAAAGCTTACTTGGCAGATTCATGCTTATAATAATTGTTCCAACCCTAATTGGGCAATTATTGGCCGTGCATTTATTCTATCAGCGCCATTGGTATAACGTTATCTATCACACTAGCGGATTAGTTACAAACGAGATCACTTCCCTTGTGGAACATACAGACTACACAAAAAATCCGAACCAACAACAAGGCTATCTAAATCTTGTTTATACATTCATACCAAACGCCACTATTCCGCAAGCATCGAAGAAAGTAATTACCGAACTAGAGATTTTCCAAACTAAACTTCAAGAAAAAACAAACTATACAAACGTTGTGCTGCTAGACCACGATTACAACGTAAATTTATACCTACAAATTGCCAATGATTTACTTAAAATCAAACTCCCCTACAAATCCCTACTAAACCCCACTACATATATCTTTGTGCTATGGATATTTTTTATCACTATATTATTACTGTCTATCTCGCTGATTTTTGGCAAGAACCAAATCAAATCAATAATAGAACTCACTAAAGCTGCGGAAGATTATGGACGCGGGGAGAAAGAAAACTCATATAAACCATCTGGATCAAAAGAAATACGGCGCGCAGGACTTGCCTTTTTAAAAATGCGAGACCGAATAGAACGCCAAACAGCAAAGCGCACACAGATGCTAGCGATGATCTCTCATGACCTTAAAACCCCATTAACCCGCATGAAGCTTCAGGTTGAGCTAATGGACGATTCAGAAGAAAAAGAAGAGCTGCAATATGACATTAACAGCATGCAGCATATGATAGTTTCCTACCTAGATTTTGCGAGAGGCGAAGGCGGTGAAGAATTCGAAAAAACAGAACTAACAGCTTGGATTAACAACTATATAAAAAACAAATGGTCTCAGGATAATATATCGCTGGATTTAAAGAAGGCTCCCATTAACGTTAATATAAAGCCACACTCCTTTGAACGCGCAATCGCAAACCTAATTAGCAATGCATTAAAACATTCCACAAAAGTAAAAATTTCTGTATACTCTGACGAAGATAACGTATTTATAGATATAGAAGATAACGGAAAAGGAATAAAAAAAGAAGAGCGCGCGCTAGTGTTCAAGCCATTTTATAGAGCAGATAAATCAAGATCTCTAGCAAATGCCGCCAGCGTAGGTCTGGGTCTAGCTATTACTAAAGAGATCGTTGCTGGTCATTATGGTAATATTAGCCTAGATGACAGCCCAAAATTAAAAGGTCTGCTTGTGAAAATTCAAATCCCTAAAAAAACATAACGATGAAACAAGAATTAAATCACTTAGCCATTATCATGGATGGCAATGCTCGTTGGGCAAAGTCACTCGGCAAAACAAAGGCTGAAGGCCACAAAAAAGGGGCAGAGACTGCCAAAACCCTACTCCCCGCTGCATCAAAACTGGGAATAAAATACCTAACATTATACGCTTTTTCATCTGAAAACTGGCAACGACCAGCAGATGAAGTTTCTATCTTGATAAATCTGCTTAGCTATTATGTTAAAAGCGAAACTAAGATCCTAAACGAGAACGGAATCAAATTAAAAGTTATAGGTAATCTAGATAAATTATCTACTAACCTACAAGAAAAAATTGCAAAAGCAGTAGAGGCCACAAAAGACAACAACAAAATGACAGCAACAATCGCCTTTGGCTATGGTAGCCGGGATGAAATACTCCAAGCTTGCCAAAAGGCAATTGATAGCGGAGTTCAAAACATCACAGAGGAGCACTTCAAAGGATTCCTATACGACCCAGAAATGCCCGATGTTGACCTTCTGATAAGACCTAGCGGCCTTTACAGAATCAGCAATTTCCTACTATGGCAGATCGCTTATGCTGAGCTATATTTCTCAGATAAATTCTGGCCCGACTTTAACGAGCAAGATCTACAAACAGCAATAACAGAATATTCTAACAGAACAAGGAGCTTTGGCGGAAGATGATGGATAAGAAAAACTTAATGACTAGAATGCTCTCTGGGGCAGTGATTGGCCTGATTTTTGTAACCTCAATCATGCTGGTTCGACCTTTATTTTATATTGTAATGCTATTTGTAACCATAATGATGTTACTAGAATGGTACAACATGACTAAAGGCTCACTAATATCTAGACTACTTGGGGAGATATTAATCCCCCTTCCAATCGCCTCTTTACTGATAATTTCTTATCTAGACGAGTCTGGCTGGCTATTACTTACATTCTTTTCCGTAATTTGGATGGTAGATGTAAACGCTATGCTTGGCGGCAAATTAATCGGCGGCCCTAAGCTTGCCCCAACTCTTAGCCCAAATAAAACCATCAGCGGCTTAGTTATAGGCGTCTTAAGCGCAACTGTCATCGTAAATATCCTAAGCTTAATGCCTGGATATTACTTACCTTATGCATTTTTAAATTCCACCTTTTCACTAAGTATTTTTTGTATTATAATGGGGTGCATTGCTCAAATGAGCGATTTGTTAGTATCATTTTTCAAAAGACGCTTTAATATAAAAGATACTGGCTCAATTATTCCAGGCCATGGTGGTGTTTTAGATAGGTTTGATAGCATCATATTAACTGCACCAATTACAGCATTATATTTGATTAGTCATTTATAGATAGATATGGCAAAATTCAAATTTACTAGAAAGAAAGTTTTTAATATAATAACAATCTTTATGTTGTTATATTTTGTGTTTCACTCAATTTATGGCAGCCGTGGGATCATAGCTTATTTCAAACTACAAGCTGAACTAGAAAGCTCACACAAAAAGCTAGACCAACTAAGATCTGAGCGGTTAGAAATTGAGAATAGAACAAAATTACTACGCCCTGGTTCGCTTGACCGCGATATGTTAGACGAAAAAACCCGTAACGTACTTGGGCTTTCATTGCCGAAAGAAAAGATTTTTAAAGCAACAGATGCAAAAAAACAATAAATAAAGGAGGCTACTATCAGAGTTACATTATACAAAAACGACCTACCAGAAGATTTTCACTTAGCAGGAGATTTAGCAATAGATACAGAAACTATGGGGCTACAATTCCATCGTGACCGCTTATGCGTAATACAAATGAGCAATGGCGATGGCGACGCAGTATTAGTGCAGTTCGATGGCAATGACTATAGCGCTCCGAACCTAAAAAAGCTGCTTCTAGACGAAGAGCGCGGCATGATTTTTCACTATGCACGATTTGACCTAGCCGTCATCAAAAAATATCTAGAGATCGACCTACAAAATGTATTCTGTACAAAAATCGCTTCAAAATTAGTGCGTACATACACAGACTATCATGGCTTGAAAGATCTTTGCAAAGAGTTGATGGGGATAAATATATCCAAGCAGCAACAATCATCATATTGGGGAGCTGCAGAGCTAACTTCTGAACAAAAGGAATATGCCGCAAAGGATGTAGTATACCTACACTCCCTAAGAGCCACCCTAATCCAGCGCTTGATTGATTCTGACAGAAGTGAGCTAGCAAATAAAATTTTCAAGTTCTTGCCAGTGCGCGCAGAACTAGACTTAATAGGATGGAACGATAAGGATATTTTCTCTCATAGTAGTTAAACCTCAACTCGACATAAGAGTATTGCTTATACAATAAAACCTCGCACACCCTGTAGCAATCAATAATAATCTTGATTGCTACACCACCAATCAGAAAAACCTACTCTATCCCAAGCTTTTTATGCACTTGGTATGATAAGCGATAATTGTTATTGATTGCTAGATCTACGGCCATTTTTTGGTTTTTAGCGTTGATTTGTTCGTCTTGTTGGTCCATGGCTTGTACATATACGGGGATGTTGTGTTTGGTTTGGCCTAGCTCTGGCACGGCAGAATATTCTTTTATCGCACCCGAAATCAGAAATTTAAAAGCACTCACGCGCGGAAGTAAATCCCTATGTACTGAAAGATATTTATTTGCTGAAACTTTGGGCGAACAAATAACATCCACCTCTTTAGGTAATTCGCGGTAAAGCGTACCGTTTGTTTCTATCTGAACTTCGTAGCCAAGCTCTATCAGCCTTTCGCACAAGGGGCCAATTGGCTGGCGCAAAGGCTCACCGCCAGTAATTACCACCAAACTTGCAGACCTAACGCCGCTATCATTCAAACTTAGATCACTAACCTCCTGCAATAAATTCTCTAGAGGCATTTCTTCGTACTCTTCAAATTCAGTATCGCAAAAACTGCAGGCCAAGTTACATCCACCAAGCCTAATAAACACAGAAGAAACCCCAACATGAGGCCCTTCCCCTTGCAGAGTTTTAAAGGTATTTTTTACAAATAATACAGAGCCATCACCAGTAACTGGAGGCCTTTTTGGGTTATCGCCTAACATATTTTCTATCTTAATTTCAGTGAGGATAAACCAATCAGCGCAAAGATAATCGCCAGAATCCAGAACCTAACCACAACTTTTGACTCAGGCCAACCTTTTTTCTCAAAATGATGATGAAGTGGGGCCATTAAAAACACCCTCTTTCCGCCAGTTTTTTTGTAATAAGCAACTTGGATAATCACAGATAATGTCTCTATAACAAACACTCCGCCAATAATACCTAGCACCAATTCGTGCTTAGTAATAACACTAATAGTACCCAGAACTCCGCCAAGAGACAAGCTGCCAGTATCGCCCATAAATATCTGCGCTGGCTGAGAATTGTACCACAAGAACCCAAAACTACTACCGATTATAGCAGCACAGAATACTGCAAGCTCGCCCGCATATTGCACATGAATCAGCTGCAGATAATTCGCATATATACTATTTCCCACCAGGTAACATATAATAGCAAATGAGCTCACTGCAATGGCTGTAGTGCCTATAGCCAGCCCATCTAAACCATCTGTTAAATTAACCGCATTAGATGAGCCAATAATCACAACCATAGTAAATGGAATATAGAAATAGCCCAAATCTAGGAATAGATTCTTGAAAAATGGAAATGCCAGCTGCGTTGCATATTCTTCCTTTGAGTAATATTGAATAACAGCAAAAGCAATCACACTCACGATAAACTGAATCAACAATTTCATCTTCCCGCTAATGCCATGATGATTATTCTTTGTTACTTTTGTGTAATCATCCAAAAAGCCCAGCAACCCAAATGTAATCATCACAAACATGCAGAGCAATATATATGGATTAGTTAGGTCAGCTAGCAACAAGGTAGATATCAATGTTGAGCCAATAATCATTATGCCACCCATTGTTGGCGTTCCTGCCTTGTCAAAATGACTCTCTGGACCGTCTGCGCGTATAGGCTGGCCGTGCTTTTGCATAGAACTCAGGTAACGAATAAGCCATGGGCCAACACAAAAACATATACTCATACTAAGCAATATAGCCATCCCGCTGCGGAAACTTATATAGGTAAATAGATTTGCTATATGCAACTGAGCTGCATACGGGACTAAAAGATTATAAAACATTCTCTACTCCTAATGCTGATGCTATTTTTTCCAATTTCATTCCTCTTGAACCTTTTATAAGTATAATTTCATCGCCTAATATATGCTTATCAATTTCAGCAGCCAATTCATCTGCGCTCTTATAGCATTGCACGGATATATTCTCTGGAAAATCTTTTGCAAGAAAGCCCATAGCCGCCCCTACCAAGAACAGCTTAGATATTCCCGCATCTTTAATATATGGCACCATGCATTTATGCAAGGCACTAGACCGCTTGCCTAGCTCACCCATGTCGCCAAGAATCGCCACTTTGCTCTCGCCTTTAGATTGAGCCAAATTTAACAACGAAGCCTGCAGGGATTGAGGATTTGAATTATAATAATCGCAGATAATCTCATAGGATTTTCCACCCCGGTCAATCGAAATAACCCTCCCCCTGCCAAGGACAGGCTGACAACCTGTAATAGCACTCGCAGCTGGCTCAATATCAAGCCCAAGAGCATCCACAACCGCAAAAGCAGCTGCTAAATTTTCGCATAGATGCAGTGGAATAGCGCCCATCGAAAGCTCTATCTCTTCACCTGCTACGTTATATTTAATTCTAGTAGAGTAATCTTCCATAACTTCATAAGAAACCAAACGCACATTTGCATCCACCCTTTTACCAAAGCTAGTAAGATTCCACAAACACGCAGCATCTATATTCTCAATGCAGCGCTCATATGTAGAAATATCGCGATTAATAATCGCTATGCCAGTATTGATGTCTAGGCCTTCAAAAATCTCGCACTTCGCATCTGCTATTTCTTCTATCGAATTAAAGAACTCGATATGTCCTTCTGAAATCGTAGTGATAAGCGCAACATCCGGCGTGACTTGATTGCTTAGCTCGCTTAGCTCGCCTTTTGCGTTCATGCCCATTTCAATCACTACATATTCCGCATCGTCATCTATAGAGGCCATGGTTAGCGGAACGCCTAGAGAATTATTAAAAGTACCATGACTAGCGCATGTCTTGCCATAAGCACTAAGCATCATCTTGAGCGCCTCTTTGGTACTAGTCTTACCAACGCTACCAGTTATTGCTATTAACTTTGCTTTTGAATGAGTGTGTTTATATTCGGCTAATTTTTGTAGAGCATCTAAACAATCGCTTACTTTTATTAGTTTTTTTTGATCAATAGATGAGTCAACATCCTGGGATATAATAGCAGCTGATGCACCTCTAGCTAAAGCATCAGCAACAAACTCATGGCCATCCCTAACGCCGCCAAGCGCAATAAATAAATCACCTTTATCAACATGTTGTGAGTTAAACTTAACAGGTCCATATGCTTGCGGAGCACCTTCTGGCAACTTAAGCAACAACGCTTCTTCTAATTGCTTGGCCTTCCATATCTTTGGCATTATATCTTATTCCTCTCTTTTTTTCTTCTTCGCGATATCCTTATTCACTGCTTTAGTTGCAATATCAATATCACTAAATTTACTGGATTCGCTGCCGATAATTTGATAATCCTCATGCCCTTTTCCAGCTATGAGTAATATATCGTCCTGGCGTAATTTTGCTATTGTCTCTAAGATGGCGCTTTTCCTATCGCCTATTTCTTCAGCTTCTGGGGCCCCTTCTGCTATTTCGCTACGTATTTTGCGCGAATCTTCCGTTCTTGGGTTATCATCTGTGATGATTACATAATCTGCCTCATCCGCAGCTATCTTGCCCATGATAGGCCTTTTCATTGAGTCCCTATCACCGCCGCAACCAAATACTACATACAGCTTTCCAGATTTGCGTTTAATTAATCGAAGCTCTTGCAATGATTTTTCTAAAGCATCAGGGGTATGTGCATAATCTACAAACACTTGATATTCAAAATCTGCTGGAGTTATTCTCTGCAAACGACCGCAAACAGCTTGTAGCTTTGGTAATGTTTTAATAATATCTTGGAAATCAATTCCTAAATTAGAAACAAGCTTTGCAGCTATCAAAAGATTCGTCGCCTGGAATGAGCCGATAATATCTGTAACAACCTCATATTTTTCGCCAGCAAACTCACATGATATTTCTTGCCCTGAAACAGATTGCTTACATTTCTTGATTTTTAAATCACCCTTTTTACCAACCGTGCTATATGGCACTTTTTTCTCTATCAAGAATTTCTTAACAAAGTCAAAAAACAACATGTCAGAATTAATCACGGCCTCGCCCGTGCTTAGCAAATTTTCAGTAAAAAGAATCAGCTTAGCACGAAGGTAGTCATCCATTGTGTGATGATATTCCAAATGATCTTGCGAGAAGCTAGTAAAAGCAGCAGTTCGAACCTTAACATCACCTAATCTACGCTGATATAAGCCATGGCTTGAGGCCTCAAATGCAACATTCTCAATTCCTACTTCTTTAAACGCATGAAGCACTTTGCGCAGAGTGATTGGGTCCGCAGTAGTCATGCTTGAGGATTTATCCAGCAGCTCTTTAGGGAGCTTCTGCGTCGCCTCAATACCCAAAGTGCCAATAGATGCACTCTTGTGCCCCAGAAGCTCTAATATCTGATGAACGTAAGAAACCACAGAGCTTTTACCGTTAGTTCCAGTAACAGCTATTATATTTTCTGGAACTTTTTGATATAACATGCCAGCCGCCAAAGCCAGGGCCATTCGAATATCTTCAATAAAAATAACTCTATCGCTTTGCTTGGATAGGTTGTCTGTGAATACCAATGAGGCACCACGCATTAAGGCTTCGTCTATATAATCGTTACCATCGTATACATCGCCGCAAATAGCAAAAAATGCATCGCCCTCTTTGGCTTTTCTTGAATCAAATGCAATTCCGCTTATTTCCTTATTTAAGAAATATTCCTGTAGCTTAAGTTTCATTTTTTATCTTATATTCAATGTTATTCAACTCTACAACTCTTGGGTCATCTTCTTCTATCTTTTCCATACCATATAAGGATGCCATCCTTTTAAACACAGCACCAACACTAGGCGCACCTACCCAGCCACCACCAGCCCATCCGTGCGTTTCTTTGATTCCATTTGGTTCATTATATACTATATATACCATATATTTTGGATCATAAGCAGGAATAATCCCGAAAAATGAAGAGACTCTTCTGTTTTTGTCATATTTACCAGCATGGGCAACTTCTGCCGTTCCAGTCTTGCCTCCAATATAATATCCTTTCACTCTTGCCTTAGAACCAGTTCCATCTTTAACTACAAGTCGCATAAGCTTACGCATTGCAATTGATGTGCTTTCTTTAAAAACCCTTTTTCCCTCCGGCGCCTTGCCATTTTTCTGTTTTAACAACGTTACAGGATAAGAGATTCCACCATTCACAATTGGCATCATTGCATTAATAAAATGCAATGGGCTTTCAGAAAGCGCATAACCGTACGACATAGTAACATGGGTTAAATCCGTCCAGCGCGAGAACGCCGAAAACAAAGGCCTACCGCTCTCTGGGAGCTCTATTTTTAACTTATCAAGCAATCCTAATTTACGTAAATATTTTTGTAAATCATCACGGCCTATTTCCAACATAATCTGAGCGACACCAATATTGCTAGACTTTAAAAATATATAAGGAACGCTGTACCAACCTTTCATTGGATGCGAGTCTTTTATAACTTTGCCGTTTACTTTCATATAAGTTAAATCATAGGCATCAGTTATTGATGTAGATGCTGTATCAATGCCTACAGCAATGGTTAGCCCTTTCATCCCCGAACCCATCTCATACACGCCTTGCGTGGCCATATTGAATCTCTGATTTGGCTTAGCGCTACCAGGGTGATGCGGGTCAAAATCTGGCTTACTTACAAGAGCTATAATCTCACCATTATTTGGGTCAACCACGATTCCAGCAGCGCCCTTAGCACTGAACTTTTTCATGTTTTTTTCTATCTCTTCACTCAAGATATTCTGCACCCTAACATCTATTGATAATTGCAAGTTATTACCAAAATCACTCCTATCTTCCGTCTCTTTCTGGCCTGTTAAGAATTTCTCGAAATATTTTTCAAGCCCAGCTAGCCCCTTAAGGTCTCTTCCTACATAGCCAATAACATGGGACAATAAATTACCATATGTGTAAATACGCTTTTGCTCACGCTCGAAACTAAACCCTGGCATTCCAAGATTATAAATTCTTTCATGCTCCTGAGGCGTCAAATCTCGCTTGATCCAAACAAAACTCTTTCTGTTATCCTGTAATTTTTTTAAAATTTTCTTTGCGTCTAAATCTGGAATAACTGTAAGTAATTTTTTAACAGCAGATTTCGGCTCAAACACCCTGCGCGGATTAGCATACAAAGAAGCCCCAGGCAAGTTCACTGCCAAAAGATTATTATTACGATCTGTAATATCTAAACGATAAACGCTCGCGTGCGCATTAGTTTTGCGGTAATTAACATATTTGGTAGTCGCAACCATCAGCAAACGCACGCTGATAATCAAAAACACCAAAGCAAAGCCAATCGTTACAATATTCACTCTGCTGCGCAGAATAGCATCCGAAGATCCCCATTCAAAAACAATCTTCTTTGGCTTAGCGTCCAGAGCGCTTTGCTTCACAGCAGAGTATAAAGAAGATAACGCAGATTTGCGCTTATATAATATAAAATGACGAGTTTTCAACAAGGCAATACGCATATAAAGCAGGCCATATATGCCGCCTTTTAAAACTCTAATGCTGAAGGATTTTACACCCTTTGCTAACCTACTCGCCAACCTACTCATTTTCCCTTGATTTTTAGTACAACTAAACTAGCATACGCTAATATTTTCTTCTACTTGAGTTGAGCGCGCGTGTCAAGCGAATATGACGATAAAAGATGCGGATCATTAAATCTTATTTTTTAGCTTAGGAGCTCGACCCCTAGAAAGACCAGTCACTACAGAAACCAACTTGATTTCAATATCTTGTTGAATCATTTTAATGGCAGTGTTTTTACACTTATTGCGCCTAAGCACTCATTGTTCTAGTGCTCATTGTTCTAGTGCTCATTGTTCTTAGTGCTCATTGTTCTAGCGCTCATTGTTCTAGCGCTCATTGTCTTCCGCGCACTCATTGTCATTCCCGCGGAGGCGGGAATCTAAGCGGTATAGCCTCATGAGATTCCCGCCTCCGCGGGAATGACATAGAAGGCACGGGAATGACATGTAAGGTGCGGGAATGAGATAGAATGATTCTGAGAAAAACTAGACTGAGCTCTAAAACTAGACTGAGCTCTAAAACTAAGCTTGAAGTAAAAGCCTAATTAAACACAAAAAAAGCACCCGCTAACAATGCACGGGTGCTTTTTTATTATTCTGTACTAGTTCGCTAATTTCTGCGCGCCCTAATTAATCACGGCTTTACTTGTCGCTTTCTGCAGCGGCAGGAGAATCTTCACCTGCAGAATCGCCTTCAGCTGAAGGAGCACCAGTAGCATCAAGATCGTCATCAAGGTTCTTACCTCTTTTACCGATAACTGAAGCAATAACGAACTCTGGATCTTCAAGCAACTTTGCGCCTTTTGGAAGAACAGCTTCTTTTGCCTTAAGTGACTCGCCAATAGCAAGCTCAGCTACATCGATTTCAATTTTTCTTGGTAGATTGCCAACAGGACAAAGGATTGTAATTAATCTTCTTACAGTGTTAAAGTAACCACCTCTTTTAACGCCAACACAATCATCTTTATTAGTGTATACAACAGGTACTTCCATTTTTTGCATATCTTTTTCGATAAAAACAAAATCTGCATGACGTACTATTTCTGTAATAGGATTTAAATCAATAGCCTTTGGTAGCGCACTATATTTTTTCTGACCAATTTCAAACACAATAGGCTGAGAGATAAACTGAGGTCTTCTGTAATATTTTGTGATCACTTTTTCTTCAATCGTGATTGACATAGGCTCTTTACCAGCGCCATAAATTGTTGCTGGCACCAAACCTTTTCTTCTAAGGGCTCTAGTTGCTCCTTTACCTAATTCTTCACGCATTTCCGCTGCAAGAGTTAATACTTCACTCATTTTATATCTCCAAAATTTCTAATCTTAAGCTCATCACGAGCCTTTTTTACAGGCTACAATATATAACTATATAGCAAATAGTTCAAGAGGTTTTTGTAAAAAATTATTAAAACCTAATCTACAACTGCAATTGTAAGCAAATTAACCTGATTTGCTCCAGCCTTCTTTAGCAGTTTAGCGCATGTATTGGCGGTTGTTCCTGTTGTTCTAACATCATCTACAAGCAAAATTTTCTTTCCTTTAATATCGTATTTTTTATTTATTTTAAGAGAATTTCGCAAGTTACGCACTCTTTCTATTTTACTAAGTGCGGTTTGTGCTTTGGTCCATTTAGTTTTTATCAACAGATCTGGTGCCATAGGAAGCGCTAATATTTTCGATATCTCTTTTGATAAAATCTGCGGTGGATTATAATTACGGAATATTCGTTTAAACCGATTCATCGGAACTGGGACTATTAGATCAACATCAGCGACCTCAGCCCTATATCTAGCCAGCAATAATTTGGCAAACATCTTTGCATATATCGTTTGATCATTATATTTAAAAGCATGGATCACACCCTTGCTTTCATTATCAAACTTAAATAAAGCCCGTCCTAAATCATATTTTGGAGCCTCTACAATACAATTACCACACGATAAGCGCTCTTCCATCTCAAAATCAAAAGAAACACCGCAAATATCACAATATGGAGAAGCAATAAAATTCAATCTACTGAAGCATTTGGAGCATAAGCCATTGCTATTTTCAGTAAGCACAGAGCATGTAGCGCATCTATGCGGCAAAGCATAATCCGTAATCGATGACAATAATGGAAGCAACATCAACGCTTGCCCATCGCATATTTAATCATCAGCTTTTTAAAAGGGGGAATCTTATTAATAGCATTAAAACCAACTTGGCGCGCGCCGTGCATAGCACCAGAATGATTAGAAAACACACTATTGATGGTATCTGTAATTTCTAGCATATTAGAATTATCACCTTTACGCTCATTCTGATATTCCTTTAGCATATGCTCGCTTGGACCAATATCACGCAGCAACGAAGATAAAACTTCAATATCCTTAATCCCCTGATTAAGCCCCTGCCCTGCAAGTGGGTGCATGATATGGGCAGTATCCGCGACTAGAACTATACTATTATTATAATATTGGCTCGTCGCATAGGCCTTCAAAGGAAATGCCGCAGCTTCAGTTTTAAGTTCTATTTCACCAAGAAAATCACCAAAGTTTTTCTGAATCAAATAAGTAAACTCATCTTTAGGCAAGTTCATGATAGCATCTCTCATGCCTGATTCAATAGTCCAAACAATTGAGGATAGGTTTTGATCACGCAGGGGCAATATCGCAAACGGCCCTGTTGGCATAAAATGCTCTACTGCTGTTCCTTCGTGCTTTTTCTGATGATGTGCAATGAAAGTAATAGCGTATTGGTCATATTTTTTTTCCGTCTCGCTACTGAAATAAAGCTGTTTAGCCTTTGAGCGCTGCCCATCGCACACTAGCAACAAGTCACAATTGCGCTCTGATTCATTATTCAAAAGCAGCTTACAGCCATCTGGCCTATTCTCTATAATTTCGTAAGAGCTTTCCTCAATCAGAGTAATGTGCTTACTTACCGACACTAAGTCAAACAGGCGTTTTTTAAATTCAGTATTCTGAACCAAATGCCCCATGATCTCACCATGCTCTAGCTCCTCTGATGCAAAATGCAACATCTCTGGAGCTTTATTATCTGCAACGTAAATATCGTTGATTGGGCCAGCTATCTTTGAAATCTCATCCCAAGCACCTATGGTTTCGAAGAATTTTTTCGAATTAGAAGTAAGCGCGGTGGTTCTTATGTCCTTGAAGAAATCCTTATGCGAAGTAGAGCGCCCTTCTATAATAGTGGTGCGTATATTGTTGTTAGCTAGCGCAAGCGCAGTAATCATCCCACCAAGGCCGCAACCAAGAATATCTATTTTAAACTGCATCACTTCCCTCTTTATCTGACTCTAAACGCTTTGCGCGCTGATAGAAATATTTCAAATATGCATTAGTCGCAACAACACTTAAAAGGAAGTAGATCAAAGCAATATCAATATAAGAACTATTAGCTTTATATGAACCAAAAAAGCAAATAAACAAGCCAGCTATGCTAGTGCCTGTATTTAAAAAAAGCAATTTCACGAATATATCACGCTGCAGAAATGCACCGCAAATTACTATAGACGAGAAAATAAGTACAATTGCCAGGCAGATATTTAACATAAGATTTACTTCATAACCTGTTTAATTTTAGCGTCCATCTCCCCTTCTCGCAAATCATCCATAAAGCTCTGATCCAGAGCATGAACCAACAGCACATTCCCTTCAACAGACAATGTAACAGTACCAGGAGTTAGAGTGATAGAATTTGCATAAGAAACAATTCCAACATCATTTGTTTGAATAGACTTCACTGGCTCTAATAATGGCTGAATGCGTAAATTTCTTCTAAACGCAATTTTAACCACCGCAATAGAAGACATCACAACTTCTTTTACTAGCCAGAGAAAATACATCACCGCGCGAATTGTCCTAAAAGCATTTTTCGCTGGAAGCAGCTTTAGCCATATAGCAAACAAGAATGTAAGCAGCGGCGCAGCTATCATAAACACTATCAGATGAGTTTCAGAATGAACACCAGCAAGACCAGCCCAAATAGCGATCAATATAAAGAAAGAAGTAATTTTAATGAGCATTTATGCCTGTTTCTTTAGGAGCCGAAGAAAACGGGATCAGCACCATTCCCATACAAAATAATATAGCGATGATAACAAACACATTATTAATTGCAATCACAAATGACTCTCTAGCCACCACATTGTCTAGAAGCTGAATCGCGGCTGTTTCTGGATCACGCACTTTTCCCATTAGAGACTGCGTAAAAACCTCAATACGCTCCTGCACTTGCTGCGAGCTAAACGACATGCTTTCCTTCATGCTTTGGGCATAAATTTTTGACTTTGAAATAACCAAGCTATTAATAACAGCAAGAGCAACTGCCCCGCCCAAATTACGCGTTAAATTATACAGACCACTAGCGTTCTGCACCTCATGCTTTGGCAAATTCCCAAGAGCCAGATCGTTAATCGGCAAAAAGCAGAACATTAATGCTAAGCCCCGAAGCATCTGAGGAATGAACATTTCCCAATATTTAGACTCAGCAGTTAGGAAGCTATTAGCATAACAACCAAGCGCAAACGTAGCAAAACCAATAGCCAGAACTATTCTCTTATCCACCCCAGATCCAACTATTTTAGAGGCTATAGGGGCTGAGACAAACTGGAACACACCAGTCACAATCACTGTAACGCCAATCTGCAAGGCATTGTACCCAGCAATAGTAAAGAGAAAGAGCGGCAACAAGTAAACGCTGCCATACAATCCAACGCCAAGTATAAACGAATAGATACACCCAAAAACAAAACTCTTATTCCGAAAAGCGTACAGATCTACAATTGGGTTTTTGCAACTAAGCTCCCTAATTATCAAGCACACAAAGCTAAGGAGCACTATTATAGACAAGAACAATATATGAGTATCATCAAACCAATCTTTCTTGTTACCTTCCTCTAGAACATATTGCATAGTGCCCAGGCTTGCTGTCATTAGAAAAATTCCAAGAAAATCGAAATTATTTAATAATTTGTAATTAGGCTTATCAAAATCCACGTAGTTCCAAACTACATAGCAAACAAAAATTCCTGGTATGATGTTAATCAGGAACATGAAATGCCACGAGGCCATCTCCGTAATATAACCACCAAGAGTCGGCCCCAGGGTTGGCGCTACTGTTATCACAAGGCCAATAATCATAGTGACTTTAAGATGCATACGCTTTGGAAAAATTATGAATATAGCGCCAAAAGCAGTGGGAATCATAGCGCCTCCGAAGAAGCCTTGTAGCGCCCGGAAAATAATCATAGACTCAATGTTCCAGGCAAGCGAACACATCACACTCATAATGGTAAAGCCTAGCGCCGAAATAAAATACAAAATCCTACTAGATAACAAGCGCGAAGCAAACCCCGCAATCGGAATAATAATCACTTCAGCTATCAGATAAGAAGTCTGAATCCAAGATAATTCATCCCCAGAAGCAGAAAGGCCAGCAGCAATAATCGAAAGCGAGCTTGCAACTATCTGAATATCCAAAACCGCCATGAACATTCCAACAACCATGGCAGAGAATGCCAAAATGGTTGTTGTTGATACTTCTGGTTCTGATTCTTCAGCTGCGTTTTCCACCCTAACCTGGCTCATAAAAATGATAATCCCAATATTGCAATAAGTTTATACCCATAAATTTTATAACACAACACTTAGCAAGTAAAGAACTTAGCATTATTTTCAACTGTTATTTATATAAAGATATTTTTACTATTTATATAAATACCTATTGCTTTTGATTGTAAGATAGGTATTGTTAATGCAATATACATTAATTGAACTTAAGGTTATTTTAAAAATGAGCAAAGCTACCTACCCAGAGTACACCGTTTCGAGATTCAGCATTTCATCAGCGATCTCATGGATGCTTCATAACACATCTTGGTTTAGCAAGAAGCAGCGCATAGTTAAAAAAATAGAGCCCCTCAAGCACGATCTTAAGTTCGTATTGCAAGCACCAGAGGAGTTTGGCTTCGCATTACCAACACCAGAGGAAGACGAATACAAAATACCCGAAAAAAAAGAAAGAGAGCCTCTTGAATCATACAGGATGCACTACATTCCTATTGTCCGAGAGAGAGAAAAGGAACTTTCGCTCGCTCCAGTACAGCAAAAAAGAAAAAAATCAATGAATGGTGACGATGGGCCCAAGAAGCTAAAGATAGAACAAGACAGCAGCATACAACATGCGCCACAAGGAGAGCAAATAGATCAATATGATTCTATATGCCAATGGCTACCACTGCCAGCAATACAAGACCAAGCGTACAAGATAGATAAATCTAAAATTCTTGGCAAGTTAAGCCACCTATGGTGGCAGCCTAGTTCTGAGTATATTTGCCATCACATACTATAAAATGCTATTATGTATGTTTATGCTACAATAGGTGACTTATGGAAATAGTTGGCAGAGGCGTGTCTATAAAGAACATCCT
>CAXMOU010000108.1:0-1474 GCA_964195465.1 uncultured Rickettsiaceae bacterium | reverse complement strand
CCCCTGAAGAAATTCTTTCTTTGGTTGCATAGACACCTCTCAAATGCTTTTAACTCAACAGGTGTAGAGTATTTTGTGCATTTTAACAAGCGACTTAAGGTTAAACCAGTTTAATCAAAAGTTCATGAGGTGGCCGTGAGTCTATAACTCACTTAAATATGTCTGGTAATAATATGGGCGGATATTCTATAGGCTTTGGAGCGGCAATTGCTAATTCAAGAACTATTGTTAACCTAGTGATGGATTGTAATAATATAGGCCAGTATGCAGAGGAGTTTGGGTTAGCAATTGCTCCATCCCGATCTTTAACAACATTATATATGCACGATAATAATATAGGCGAAAATGCTGGAGCTTTTGGTGGTGCTATAGCAAGTTCTAGGACGCTAATTAATTTATATTTGTTTGATATAGTGAGCCCACAAGTAGCTGAAGAATTTGGAAGATCCATTGCTCATGCAGCATCTCTAGAATATATAGAAGGTATGCAGGATTTGCTTTTAGAGGCTCAAGCGTGCCATTGTACTATACAATGTGCTATGCAATCTGAAGTGCTTCCCTTCTTACCATTGCCTTTAGCTTCTATTGTGGTGGAATATTTAGGGAATTTGTTAGATGTTTTTGACGGGGCGGCTGGCTAAAGTATTTTAATTGACAAGTTAACAAAACTCATGTATATATATCAATATATTAAGTTTTTATATTAATAATAATTTGGAGTTTTTTGTGAGATTGACAGATAATTTTGCATGGCAGTTGACTGATTGGGCGCAAAAAGGTTTAACAGTTAAGGATAAAGATGTGCTAGAAAGTGATCTTTATAGATCCATTCATGTTGAAGAGTCAATTGATGCTACTATGGTTGGTTTAGGACCAGAAGCATGTGTGTTATTGGCGAATATAGTTGCTACGTCTAAGACTTTAACTGATCTTGATGTATTTGGTAATAATATTAGTAATAAAGCTGAAGAGTTTGGCAAGGCTATTGCTGCGTCTACTGTGTTAACGAAGTTGACTGTGGCTCACAATAATATAGGCGAATATGCTGGTGCTTTTGGTAGTATGATTGCATCATTAGACACTCTAAGAGAGCTAAATATGTTACATAATAATATAGGTGAGCATGCTGAAGAGTTTGGTAAAGCTATAGTTAATTCAAATGTTGTTATTTTGACTATGGCTGATAACAATATTGATGAGTCTGTAAGCATTGATCTTTTGAGAGCTATAATTCATTCACATTCTTTACAGAAGGTACTTGGTTTTGAAGAGGAGTTTGAAGGTGGTTTAGAGATTCATGCTAGGTTAAGGTCTGACGTGACAGGCGAAATAATTGAGTTAATGTCAAATCTGGTGTATGGCATGATCAGGCAACGCTCCTATTTGATTGCTCTTGTACTAATTCACCGTCTACAAACGGCACATTATTAACCACCAAAGTTAATAACCTGAACCCTTGAATCTTCCTCCATTT
>CAXMOU010000107.1:0-6948 GCA_964195465.1 uncultured Rickettsiaceae bacterium | reverse complement strand
GCTTGTACCAAGATCCAGTAATGTTTCTATTCTGATTCGCTCTTCTGAGCTTAAATGATGCGACATATTCTTCTCTATATAAATTACTTATTTTAATAATATAGATCCTTATGTGTCGCATTTGAAGCTTTAATGCACCCTTAAAATAAAGCTAACAAACAGCGACGAAGATATCTCTCCTTATAACGCCGACCTTTCAAAGGAAACATTTGACGTTGAAGCCATATCAAGACATATAGCAAAATTACTCTTTAGTGTGCTAGACCTAAAAGCCCTAGAAAATCATGTATTGATTCCATCGCGCAAAAAGGGGAAGATCGAGATATATCAATGTGCCAAAGGAGAAACGACAGACAAGTTTTACATATGTTCAGGCGAAGAAAGCAGAGACGCGCATATAGGCTATGCAGATTATAACAAAAAGGTAGTATTTAGATCAAAAGATCTAGATTTGAAAATTTTACCAAACAAACTCGTTGAAATGCTTATTATTGGCACATATAATTTTAATAACTTTAGTTGTTTTGAGCACAACTTTATAAAAATGGCACTAGAACAATTAATTAATTTATTTGAACTTGAGTACGAAATGACGCAAAAGCAGAAAGCTGATTTCAAACAAAAAACCCATAGTGCATACGATTTGTTAGCCAAAGCTCTAGGGCTAGATAAATTAGTCAGCCCTCTAGGGCCAGATGAGGAAGAAGAGATAAATGTTCTTGGAGAGCATGATGCACCAGAGGACGCCTCAACAGTGTGCTAAGATTTTTAATTGATAGAAGACAAACGTATGAAGAGAAGAAAGACAGGAACAAAAATAGAATTCATTGAAATGTTCTCTGGCGGAGTAAAGGCCGTTGAGGAATGTATTTCAGAAAATTTTCTCAACCCACTCCCGCAAAAAAACTTCCCCGAATGGAAACAAAAGATTTTCATCTTCGCGCTAGAATCCGCAATAAATGGTGTATTTCTAGATGACTTAGAAGTAGCCGCGCCTTTGAAAAAATTTGCAGATAAAAACCCAATAATTCAAACTTTAAGAGAGTCTTACGGAATATTACTTCCAGCAATTGAGACCCCAGAAGGCAAGGATAACGCCTGGTTAATACCAAAAGATGAAAAGAACATAGAACTAATAGGTGACTCTATCGACGACTCTCCAGAATAACCTGCAACAAATAATTTAAACTACAACTCCCCAATATCACAAGTTTGGCACTATTATTGCTTCTACTAAGCTATAAACAACTGTAATCAACCTGTATTTCACAACTAAAACTTGAAATACACAAAAGATTATGGTATTATTAATATAACTTAAGAAAATATAAAAAAGGAGTGTAGTTTATGTCAGTAATGGATGCGATTGGTAACGGCGTTGGTCTTTCAAACATGATGGGTCGTCAGGATAAATTCATCGAAAAAGCAACAGAGCAACAAGAACTAGCAAAGTCTGATATCCAAGACAAAATTGAAATTAAGGATAATAAAATTAGTGGCGTACAAGATCTGCAAAGACTTTTGGTTAAAATAAAAGCTGAAGCTAACTCACTGCTTAGTACAAGCGGCATAGATAAAAAAACCACATCACTAAGCACACAAGCAGCACCAAATGATGGCGTAGCTGAAGATTATCTTAAAGAAGTACATATCGATAGCAGCAAAGCACTCAATGGTGAAACTAAAATTTCTGTTGTTCAAGTTGCGACTAAGGCGGAACACATATTAGCATTTGCAGCAAATACTGGATTTGCTAAGAATGATGCTGGACTAGATGGAACAATATCACTTACTGTTGACGCTGCTAATGCTAGGAATACAGTTATTGCAACTGGTGACAGCCCAGCCAAAATTGTAGAAAACATAAACCAAACTTTTGCAAATAATGCCGAAGACTTTGAAGCGCTTCTTGTAAATGGTAATAACGATACAGTATTTATTGAAGTTAGAGCCAAAAATACTGGTTTAGGCGTAATAGTTAGGGCGGGATATGTTGATAATGCAGCGCATCCAGGAGGGGCTCTGGGAACCGACATAGTGACCCAAAGCTCACAAGCTGGCCAAGACGCGAAAATACACGTTAACGGCGCACCAGAGATTACTCAAACCTCAAACAAATTCATTGACCCTGTAGATGGCATTTCATTTACAGTAGCTAAAGTAAATGAAGTCGCTGTCAATGCCCCCTATGGGAACTTAGAGTACAACACCATAACAACCAAGCCAGATAACAGCGTTGTAAAGAAAAACATCATAACCTTTGGTGACTCACTAAATAAATTAGCTGGTTTTATTGCCAAGCACGAACAAAGCAATCGCTCGGTACAAAATGATCAATTCGCTGACCCATTTAAAGCTATAGACTCATTTGCTGATTCAGAAGCAACTTTGAGGCACTCCAGTGTTCTTGCAGAAGCAAAATCAATCTGGGAAAGATTCACTACTAATAAAGTGAGCACAGGCGAAGATGGCGAAATTACATCAGTTTACCAGCTAGGCATGGTGCTTAAAGATACTCAAGATGAAGATGGCGTGCCATTTAAAGCACTAGTGTTTGAAGATGAAGAAAAATTCCAAAAAGCTTTTGAAGATAATTTTGAAGGGGTACATGCGTTCTTCAACACCGCTGTAAAAATAGCTCCAAACCCTCTTAATCAAGGGAGCTTGCAATTCTTACCAGGCGTATATGATACACCAATAACAAACCCTTCTGTTGTAGGGAAACCAATTGTTATTGCTGTTACTTACCAAGCAGACGGGTACACTATCAATACAGCAACAGCAACTATTGGCGGGCAAACTATTAATGCCGAAATAGCAGCTGGAGTTGGAGATTATCAAAATATTAAATTTTCAAAAGATAGTATATTGCAAGGTTTAGAATTTGCTGTTGATCCAAAATTTAATGCTGCTGCTGCTGTTGTGCATACTGACAATTTCACCATCACCTATACCCCTGGCATGGCTAACCTTGTACTAGATGACGCAAGAGCAATGTTTGACGATGCAGGCCAAAACGGCAGTACAGTTGACGAAATTGGCACAGTAAAGCAAGAAAAAACAAAACTAAGTGATGAGCTAGAAAGAGTCACAAAAGAGCTAAGAAAGCTGATCGATGACCTAACTAGCGGATTCCAGCAAGTTATGATGATGGATACTATGATGGCAATTCAAGGCGCTATGATAGAAGCTGCTTTAGGTTAATCAATAAAAATTATACGGCATAAGTACTTTATTGCTTGATAAAGCAACTTATGTCGTAGTACAGTGAAAATCTAAATGATTAATCAACCTAATTTTAAAATATATATGAAAGCTTTTGAAAAATATAAAAGTGCCACTGTTGCAACTAGCGACACTTCACACCAATTAATTTTTATTTTCGACGAACTAACTAAACTTCTTCACACAGCACAAAAAGCTTTGGGCGAAAGTGACCATGAAGTTAAGTTCAAAGCTCTTACTAGGGCTATTGAAGTTTTCTATATTCTAAAATCTGGTATTGATGTTGAAAATGCCGATGAAAGCACAAGAACCCTTGATACTTTCTACGGCGCTACTATCGCTCAGCTTGAGCATTTAAATATCTCTGCCGTAAAGCCAGAAGAGCTCCAAGGCATGGTAGACGCTATCATAGAAGTACGCGCGGCTCTTATTACGGCTAACGAAAACAGGAATGGAGACGCTTCAGGCGGCGAAGCATAAAACAGGCTTCATTGTGTAAATATAAAATAAGTAATTCATATGAACAAAGCGATATTTTGGGGAATTGTATTACTGATTTTAGGCAGCTTAATTTACCTAGTTTCAGACACTTTAGCGCCATTCTTAACTGCTTTTGTCTTTGCTTATTTGCTACAGCCAGCTATCGATGCAAATTCTAAGCGCTTTAACTTGCCACGCAATATTTCTACATTCAGCATATTCACCCTATTCTTAGGCTGTTTCATTGCGATCACCGTACTTCTTGTTCCACTTATTTACGATCAATTTGCTACATTCATAAGCAAAATACCGCAATATAAAAGCAATTTTGAGGCATCTATAGGCACATGGTCAGACAAGCTAAATAGCATAGACCCTGAGCTTGCTAATAAAATTTCAGACTCCGCGCAGAGCTTTGTAAATAGCGCATTTTCTGTGTTTGCTTCTTTTGCGAACCATATTTGGCACTATACACTAGCTACGATTAACTTTTTTGCACTTGTTGCCCTGGTTCCAATTATTCTTTATTACTTCCTGCGGGACTGGCCACAGATGGTTAAAAGCATAGAGTCACTGCTTCCTATGCGCGGCAAAAGCAAGGCGCGTGAGGTATTCACATCCATAAACACCCTGCTCTCTGCATATATCCGTGGGCAGCTAAACATATGCTTTATGCTTACGGTTTATTATATTATCGGCCTTAGTTTAATAGGGCTTGACCTTGCTTTGTTGCTTGGTATTTTGTCTGGATTCCTAATCATTATCCCATTCATAGGGGCTATGATCTCATTCTTGCTAGTAACTATTAGCTGCTATTTCACCTTTGGTGCTGGCATAGAGCTTGTATATGTTATTGTGTTATTTGTGGTAGGCCACACTGTTGAAGGCTACATCTTAGCGCCGAAAATCATCGGTGATAGAATAGGCCTGCACCCTGTGTGGATAATTTTCTCAGTATTCGCAGCTGGCACATTATTCGGCTTTTTAGGAATAATGTTTGCAATTCCACTAGCTGGTATTGTAAAAGTAATAGTTATTAATATAATAGACTATTATAAATCCAGTAAAATCTACAAAAGCTAAACAATGCAACAAATAGCATTCTCATTTGACGCAAGCAACGCCCATGATTGGGACGAATATATACGCTCCTCTTCTAACGAGCATGCCTATAACGCAATTACCAACTGGCAAAAAAGCTGGGGCGTTGAGCCTTATCCTAAAACTTTAATTCTTGAAGGCCCAAAATCTTCTGGCAAAACCTTTCTGGCCAAAAAATGGGCAGCTGATTCTGGGGCGATATTCGTAAAAAAACTGCACGAACTAACAGAGTCTATACTAGACCATCACCAGGCTTTCATCATAGATGATTTTAACAAAGAATGGGACGAACAAGCCGTGTTTCACCATTTTAATGCTATAGCAGAAAAAAATAAATATCTTCTAATCACAACCACAAAGCTGCCAGAGATAAAATTACCAGACTTAGCATCCCGCATTAAAGCCGCAAACAAAGTAACCATCGCCCTACCAGATGATGAAATGATGCAAATGCTTATATTCAAACTATTCTCCAACCACTCCATAATAGTTGGCCCAGAAATAATCAGCTATCTAATAAAAACCCTCCCTCGCGCGTTTCCAGAAATAGTAACTGCCGTAGAAAAAATTAACAGCTACGCTATGGAACATAAACGCAAAATAACGATACCTTTAATTAAACAAATACACTAACTTCGCCTATAGGTTAATAAATGGCAAAAAATCAACTTGCTATTAATGGTTGACGCATGGTACCATAATAACTATACACTGGGAATTTTTGGTAGCGATTGTAATTAATCACGGGTACATTTATGAACTACTTAGGCGAGTTAAAACAAAGTAAAGAAGTCAGCAAGATTTATAAATACTTCAAAAGCAGCTTCGTCCTCCTCCGAAACCCTCCACAAAAAATACTCCTCAAGAAAACAGCAGACTTATTACACTCCTCATCAAGCGACAAAAAATATATTGACGCTGATGCAGTGAAAGAAATATCTGCAATATTTAGAAAGAAAAAATCATATAAGGAGTTTTTGGAGCATCCATTTAACAAAATGCTCCTAGAGAAGCTCTCTGATTCTCCTGATAACCCGCAGCATTTTAGTCTGTTTCATCTTGCCGTTGCTAAGCAAGATTTTTTTATGCTCGGCAAATTTATTAGCAAAAACCTTATCCCGCTAACAGTGGAGGATGGTTGTGAACGCACTCCTTTGCATATTGCGTCTATTTACAGCAAGCCAAAAGTTGTAGACTTACTGCTTGCAGATCGTGAAAATCATAAAGAGCAACTAACTGCAATAGATACTGACGGTAATACAGCCCTACACCTAGCGTGTAAACATAATCAGGCAAATATTGCAGGCAAACTAATCGCTAAGGGTGCAGAAATTGATGTAATAAATTCAGATGGCCTAAAACCCATACATTATGCATTATGGAATAAACACAAAGATACAGTAAAGCTATTAGAACAAGAAGGCGCTAATCTTAACGACCTTATAAATGGCGAGACTATACTTTCTCTTGCTTACGGGTTGGCTTATAATGGTAAAATTGTTATTAATAAAGAGAAAGAGGGGCTAGTAAATTATCTTATAAAGCGTAATCTATCACTAGATACAATATCGGCAGATGGACAAACAATATTACACAAAGCCTGCAGCGATGGCAACAGAGCCCTTGTTAAGAAACTACTATACAGGAAGGCAAAAGTTGATATCGAGAATGAAGATGGCAAAACACCGCTAGATATAGCCTGCAACAATGGGTTTCACTCTATAGCACGCATGCTGCTAAAAGCAGGTTCTGATGTAGACCACGCCTTGAACGAAAATAATTTCATAGACAAAGCATATTACAATAATAATTTAAAATTAGAAAAACTCCTGATAAAATTCGATGCTCATATAAAGATAGAAGAAAAACTAGATGTAGAAATCATCTTAAATGTTGCTGAAGTGGATGTAAAAAAACTAGATGTAGGAATCATCTTAAACGTTGCTGAAGTGGATGTGAAAAATCTAGATGTAGAAATCTTAGGCGTTGATGTAGTGGATGTAGAGTTAATGTCAAATCTGGTGTATGGCATGATCAGGCAACGCTCCTATTTGATTGCTCTTGTACTAATTCACCGTCTACAAACGGCACATTATTAACCACCAAAGTTAATAACCTGAACCCTTGAATCTTCCTCCATTT
>CAXMOU010000106.1:0-1909 GCA_964195465.1 uncultured Rickettsiaceae bacterium | reverse complement strand
GTTGGACGAGAGAAGGGTCTCACAGTGTATTGCAAATAAGATCATCTATCTACAGTAAAACTTGGGATAAGGATTGGCATAGAATAGAGAAAAGTATTTACAAAAAAGCTGCATGAAGTCTGTATTAGAGATGCTTCCTATCCGGTAACTGCATTGCGTAACAGTCGCGGTGAATTGGTGGTGGTAATTCATTCTGTATCAATCAAAAAGCCGCTTGAGATATACAAAAAACGCTGGGAAATCGAAACGATGTTCAAGGCTTTTAAATCATCTGGCTTTGACATGGAAGCTACACATATGATTGATCCTGACCGTCTCAATACTTTGTTTGCAGTTATGGCAATCGCATTTTGTCTCGCGTATAAAACAGGAGTCATAATCGCAGAAACCGAGCAAATACCTATCAAATCACACGGTCGTCGAGCTAAAAGCATTCTTCGAACAGGACTCGACACCATACAAAACTTACTCGCAAATTTATCTCAAACATATCAACAATTCATCGTTTTATTAGCTAAAATCCTGGAAAAAGGAGAGCCTGATGTTAAAAGAATTTAAAAATTGTCCTGTACTAAGCCTTTTGGCACAAATGTTGCTTGGTTAGTCTCACCAGCGTTAACACACGTTGTTATATATGTAATTAGTAATAAATAAATGAGATAAGATTATGACACTAAATTTGCCTGACGACTTAAGAGCACAAGCAGCAGCAGAAATGAATAATTTTCTAAATGTACAAGTAGGTCTCCATCTAGAAGATGTATTAATAATAAACGAAGAAGATCTAGCAGCTGGACAACTACTAAGAGCACAAGCAGTAGCAGAAATAAATAATTTTCTAAATGGACAAGTAGATCTCGGTCCAGAAGATGTATTAATGGAAGATGTAGCTCAGCTTGGAGGTGATAACACTGACGCTGGTGAAGCTGATAGGTAGTGTTGGCGTTGTTGATCTGGCAACAGTTTTCCGGACAGTGATTGCTTTAAGCAGCAAGCATTTTTGTTCAAACTGAGCGCAAGTTAGGCGTTGTTGAATGAATCGAAGTATTCAACAACGCCTAACTTGATGGTGTAGCACGCATTATTGCTTTTGGCAATATATCCAAACAATAAAATTAACTAGAAAACTCAGTTGGATTTAATAACTACAGTTTTAGCCTCATAGAAACCTTAGCAATTGTTCCTCTAGCACAGCCAAGTAGGCTCATAATCATTGCATAGGATTTGCCATCCTCTAGAAGCCACTCAATCTTTTGTTGCAACTCTTTGTTTTCCCTGCGACCTTTGTATCCACCCTGCCCTTTAGCTTTGGCTATTCCGTCTTTTTGTCTACGTCTTCGATCCTGGTAATCTTTTCTAGCTACCGCGGCTAGCATATCTAGCATTAAGTCGTTAATAGCAGATAGCATACGATTGGTGAATTCATCTCCTTGTACCATTAACTGATGAGACGTTGGTAAATCTAGGGATACGATGCGTAGTTCTTTTGACTTGATGATCGTTTTTAGTTTATTCCAATCTTTGTCGTTTAATCTCGATATTCGATCTATTTGTTCCACTAAAATAATATCACCTGGTTGGGCGATTTCTAGTAAACGAAAAAGCTCAGGACGATTTAATGTTGCACCACTTTCATTTTCTACAAAGAAAGAGGATATTTTCAAATTGAATTGTTTTGCAAATTCAACTAATTGATTTTTTGCTCGGAGTGCATCTTGTTCTTTTGTTGAAGCACGCAGATATCCGTATATGTGCGCCGAGCATGGTGTGAGTTATAGTCAAAAGTGGTGTATGACAAAAAATGAGAGGTGACGTATCCTGTTGAAAGTTCTAGAAGAATAAAATCAACAAAAAGAGATACGCCATGGAGAAGAACAAGTTAAGCCACCTATGGTGGCAGCCTAGTTCT
>CAXMOU010000105.1:0-1872 GCA_964195465.1 uncultured Rickettsiaceae bacterium | reverse complement strand
GAAATGGAGGAAGATTCAAGGGTTCAGGTTATTAACTTTGGTGGTTAATAATGTGCCGTTTGTAGACGGTGAATTAGTACAAGAGCAATCAAATAGGAGCGTTGCCTGATCATGCCATACACCAGATTTGACATTAACTCTCAACATGCCCCCAAGGGCTTTAAAGTCCGTATGCGTTAGCGTTGCTTGGCCCGCTTGGCTTCTTGGGCAAAACCCAGCAACTAGAATCATGGCTGCCAGCTATTCTTCCACGCTTAGCATTAAACATTCGCTCGATTGCCGCTTGGTTGCTTCTGCGGATTGGTATAAGCAACTATTTCCAAATACTAAGCTAAGCAAAAAGCATAACCAAAAAAGCAAATTCCTAACTACAGAAAATGGCTTTCGCTTTGCAACCAGCGTTGGCGGCTCTGCTACTGGCGAGGGCGGAGACATACTCATCATAGACGACCCACATAACCCAACGCAGATCAACTCTCCTAGGATGAGAAACAGAGTCATTGAATGGTTCGAACAAACCTTCGTAACCAGATTAAACGACAAAAACAAAGGAGCCATAGTGCTAGTAATGCAGCGCCTGCACGAAGATGATTTATCCGCGCATTTAGAAAGCAACGGAAACTGGACATTACTAAAAATACCAGCGCTAGCCCAGAGAGATATCATCTATGATTTAGGGCATAATCAATATAAATATAAGCAAGGCGAGCTGCTAAACACCAAGCGCGACAATCTTGAATTCCTTGGCAAGCTAGAGCAAGAAATAGGCGCGCGTAACTACTCCGCTCAGTTTCTGCAAGACCCGCTGCCCTCAAGCTTCAACCTGTTATCCCTAGAGGATATAACCACATATCATGAGCGCCCAGAACGCTTCGATTACTACATACAAAGCTGGGACACAGCAATTAAAACATCCGAGAATGCAGATTATAGCGTAGGCACATGCTGGGGAGTTCTTAACAAAACATTTTACCTAACAGGAATGATCCGCAAGAAAATGAGCTACCCAGATTTAAAAATCACCATCGAAAAATGGGCGAATCGATATAAACCAAGAGAAATCCTGATAGAAGACAAAGCCAGCGGACAGTCCATAATTCAGGACCTAACCCTAGCTGGCTACAATAACATCAAGCCAATAAAGCCTAAGCTAGACAAGATCACCAGATTCGCCGCAATCGTTCCGCTTTTTCAATCCGGCCAAGCGCAAATCCCCGCTAAATCCGCCTATAACCGCGCCCTACTAAACGAACTAACCTCCTTCCCCAACACAAAACACGACGACATAATAGACTCCATAAGCCAGTTCCTAAACCACAGCAAAGCTATAATAAATAAAAAAATTGCGCAGGTTAGAATGTTGTAACGTCAATTGAGGATAAAGAAATTTATAATAACTGGCAAATTTTGACTTGAAAAAATATCAATTCACTGCTATAAACGACTCGTATTAAAAATACAGTCACAAAAGCGCACCCTTAGCTCAGCTGGATAGAGCAACGGATTTCTAATCCGTAGGTCGGAGGTTCGAATCCTCCAGGGTGCACCACTTCTCCATTTTTAGCTATTTCTGCGAACGCAAATCAGCGCACGCTTGCCTTGTATTACTTTTAATATTAGACAGGCATGTTATCGCCACGGTCACCTCATGAACGCTTCATTAATAATCCAATAAACTTATGAAGATAATTTGGAGACCATCCGATCATTTTCATGAGCATAGGTCTAGGCTCAATGGCACTAACTTAAGCTTAAAATCCATATTTCAAGCCACCTTCAGATGATAACAACTTCTAGGTTTTTGCATTTTAGGAAAAGATTTTGGTCTTCGTTTGACGACTCTAGGTTCGCTTCTCCTTGGTCTATTTCCTA
>CAXMOU010000104.1:0-4535 GCA_964195465.1 uncultured Rickettsiaceae bacterium | reverse complement strand
GGAAATAGACCAAGGAGAAGCGAACCTAGAGTCGTCAAACGAAGACCAAAATCTTTTCCTAAAATGCAAAAACCTAGAAGTTGTTATCATCTGAAGGTGGCTTGAAATATGGATTTTAAGCTTAAGTTAGTGCCATTGGAGAATATGGTCAATTAATCTATGACTGGTCACATGCAATTCATCCAAAAGCGAATTTATATGAAAAAAAATATAGAAATTATGATTATCTGTATCTAGTAGATGAACAACTACCAGAAATATTAGAAAAAACTAAAAAATTATATGATTTATTAAAGGCAAATGATGAAAAATATGATTTTCATCGTTCGGTAGAAGAGCAATGGTCTGAGTAAGTTGCGGATTCAATAACCGCATCCGTGATTTATTGTCGACTAAAGCTTTAGTGCGACGTATGGAGAGATGAGTTTTTAGGCATTTCTCCTTCCGTAGTCGATACTACGATAGCCATGACGTGGCCTATCTTACCACCGAATGACAATTGTTGTTATTGCTATGAACACTTGTGTGCAGGAACTACGTTCGTTGTTGACAGAATAATATATAGCTCGTACTATTTACCATTTTTTATGTAACATTATGCTCTCTGATAAGAACAATATAATAAAGCTACTTACTTCCTATAAGGAAAAATATCCAACAGAGTCCGCTTTAGCTGATGAGTTTCTTTCTTTGATTAATGATTATGAGGATTCCTTTTTTAGGACAAATTTCTTCGGTCATATCACTGGTTCTGCATGGGTAATTGATTCAGCCGCAAGAGTCTTGATGATGCATCACAAAAAGCTTGATAAATGGCTGCAACCTGGTGGGCATTGTGATGGTGAATTTGATGTAATGAATGTTGCAAAAAGAGAAGTTGTTGAAGAAACTGGCCTTGAGGATTTAAGCCTTTTGTCACCAGAAATTCTAGATATAGACAAGCACTACATCCCACCAAAGGGAGCAGAACCTGAGCATTTTCACTTTGATATAAGATTCATATTCAAAGCAAATCACCCAGAAAAAATCATAAAAAACGAAGAGTCAAATGACCTAAAATGGTTCACTGACACCAAGCTTAACCAAATGAACCTACCAGAGTCAATTATGCGCATGCATAGAAAGGCGCAGAAGGTTCTTAACGTAGAGGTTTCTGGTTAGAATATTGTGAGATACCTGATAAAAACTTGCCATACGACTAGTTAATGACTGGCCAGATCTTGCTATGTTAATTCGCGTCAGTCGTTACAGCGATGAGTTCCACGAACGCCTAGCGGACCGTTAAATCACGTCATTTGGAGGGTTTGATCTATCTTGTGAATTTTCTTGCTACCTATACAAATCAAGCAAAATAACCCTCTTACCAAACCCCTAATGCCCGCCACCAATTGCGTGATTAAGTTTGCTAATGATTGTAGAGCTGGCTTCGTTCATGCCGATTATTTCTACGTTTATGTTATTCTTTTGCATTTTGTGTTTTGCTTTGTGCAGTGCTTCTACAGCAGAGATGTCCCAGAAATGTGCGTTTGTTAGGTTGATTATTACTGAGTCTACATCTTCTTTGAAGTCGAACATTTCAACGAAGCTAGAGGCGGATGCGAAGAATACTTGGCCTGTGATTTTGTACTCACGTTTGCGATTGCACTCTGTTAATTTGGAGTCTACTTTGAAGGAATGTGCAACTTTATATGCGAAGAAGAAGCCACTCATTAATACGCCAACTAATACTCCTTGAGCTAAATCATGAGTCAGAACTACTACAAGAACTGTGGCTATTACCACTAGGTTTGAGGTCATTGGTGTTTTTTTTTGCTTTGAAAATGGAAGCCCAGTTGAATGTGCTGATAGATACCATGATCATTACGGATACAAGAGCAGCTAGTGGGATTTTCACTACATAATCACCAAGTGCTACTATTAGGAACATCAGGAAGCAACCAGCATAAAGTACTGCGAGCCTTGTTTTGCCACCAGATTTTACGTTGATAACTGATTGTCCAATCATTGCGCAGCCAGCCATGCCGCCGAAAAATCCAGAGATAATGTTTGCGATGCCTTGGCCGCGGCACTCTTTATTTTTGTTGCTTGGTGTATCTGTCATATCATCTACGATCACTGCTGTCATCATGCTTTCAAGAAGGCCTACTGCTGCAAGTGCTGCAGAATAAGGGAAGATGATTCTTAGAGTTTCAAAATTAAACGGAATATCTGGCATTAAAAATACTGGCATGGAAGATGGGAGCTCGCCCATATCACCTATGTTTTTTAAGTCTAGTCCAAAATATAATGTAATTAATGTAAGGGCAACAATAGATACTAAAGTTGATGGGATAGCTGTTGTGATATATGGGAATAGGTAAATAATTGCTAAGCCCAGAGCCACCATCGCGTACATGGATATACCAGCGCCTTGGAATGACGGGAATTGTGCGACGAAAATCAATATGGCCAGCGCGTTTACAAACCCAACGGTAACAGAGCGAGATACAAAGCGTAGTAAAGAACTGAAATTCAAGTAACCAGCGATGATTTGGATCACTCCTGTTAGTATGGATGCTGCAAATAAATATTGCACACCGTGATCTTTCACCAAACTAACCATAAGCACAGCCATGGCGCCAGTTGTAGCAGAGATCATAGCAGGGCGTCCGCCCGTAAAAGCAATCACTACAGCGATACAGAATGATGCATAGAATCCGACTTTCGGATCAATCCCCGCGATAATAGAAAACGCAATAGTTTCTGGAATTAAAGCCAGAGCAACCACTGTGCCAGCTAGGATGTCCCCGCGAATATTACTAAACCATTCTTCCTTGATTTTTGAGATCGGCATGCTTAATATACCTTTAATCTAATTTGATGAATATTGATGCAATAGTTAATATCTATAAAGTATTTTACATATTATACATTAATATATGTTTAGATGCAAGGGGAAAAGCTGGTTATTGTGTATATTAGCGTTCAAAAACTCCTACAATCTCAAGATGAGCGGTCCAATAGAACTGATCAACTGGAGTTACTTCTTGCAATTTATAGCTTCCTCTTTCTAATATAGCCGCATCACGAGCAAAGCTTTCGGGGTTGCAAGAGATATAGATAATCTTTTTACATTTACTACTAGCTAGTTTTTTAATTTGCTCTAAAGCGCCAGCTCTTGGTGGATTAATAACAACAAAGTTGTATGATAATAATTCATTTTCATTCAAAGGATCTTTGAATAAATCACGTTGATGTAAATTGATTGTACCTTCTGATGCGTTCTCAAGAGCTTCTAAAGCACTTGAATCTGATTCGAAACCATCAACATCAAAACGTTTACTAAGTGGCAAGGAAAATGTTCCACGGCCACAGAATAAATCAACTAGCTTGCCTTTTTCTTCTGGTAAATATTGCTCTACTAAACCGGCCAGCAATTTATCTGATTCAAAACTTGTCTGCATAAAGCATTTAGGGTCTGTAGTAACTTTTTTATCCCCTAATATAATATATGGCTTTTCGCTTTCAAATATAATTTTTGTTTGCTCGGGAGATTGAATTTGCAACCTAATAATTTGATTCTCTATTGCAAAATTCATTAGCAGCTGTTCCTTCTCTGGCGTAATATTCAAATTTTGCATTTCAAAAAGAATATCAATACCATTACTATTATAAGTTAGAAATATTTCAGCTTTATGCTTATGTTCTAATATCTCTACCATAGTTTTTTTCAGTGGCATAAATATAGCTGACAATTCACTCATCACAGCTGGGCAGCTGTCTATATCAACAATTTGGTGCGAATGAAAACGACGAAGACCAAGAAAAAGACGCTCATCTTTTTTTAAAGCTTGCAGATTAATACGGCGACGATTTCCTTTGGGGATAGTAATCAAAGAATTGATTTTGATTTCGGATGGTAAAACTCTTTTTGCAAGACTGAGCTTAAAATTATTATAGCTCTCCACATCCATATGCTGTAACATGCAACCACCGCAATACTCAAAATATTTACATTCGGGCACCACTCTGTGAATAGATGATTTCTCTATATTTTTAAGTATATAATTAGATTTTCTGCGGTATTCATGCTTTTCAAACGCCACAATCTCACCAGGAAGAGTATATGGAATTTCTACCATGCTAAGATCGGTTTTACCAGAACCAAAACCTTGTTTATTTATAAATTCAATAAGGCATGATCCTTTTTCTATTACAGCCATATGCCACTTTTTTATAAATTACTTTATTTTTTCTTACCTTAATGCCTTTGCCTTCTCTTCACAAGAGCTCTTTATCAAGAAAAATCAAAACCTGCATCTTTTACTTCCTCGCCGCTAAGTTCCATATAATCTACATCTAGGTAATATGTTACGAATAAATTGTCGCTACCTTCTGGCATCTTGCTAATTAAGGTTGGTGCATTAAAGCTTCAAATGCGACAGATCTAATGTTCTATCTTATTATAGTATTGTGTAGTATATTCAATCGGAGTTAGAAAACCAAGTATTTTTCTTGGTCTATTATTTAGCTTATTTTGAATTTTCTTTACCTCT
>CAXMOU010000103.1:0-4317 GCA_964195465.1 uncultured Rickettsiaceae bacterium | reverse complement strand
TTTGCTTAAGTGAAGTGCCATGAAACCTAGGGGCATTAAACACTGACCAAAATCTTTTCCTAAATGCAAAAGCCTAGAAGTTGTTATCATCTGAAGGTGGCTTGAAATATGGATTTGACGCTTAAGTTAGTGCCATTGGCTTGTGGGCTCCTTTTTTTTATCTGTGTTTTTTAATTTAAATATAATTAACAGAGCATAAAGCTCCTGACGGGATATAGAGATGGGAATGAAAAAACAATTGCCGCGAATAACATTTACAACTGAATCATTTATAACCATGTCCATTATTTGGATAATTGCTTTCTGTCCAAGTCAAAACATTTATGCCCATAAGTTTGAGAACCCAGAAACATGGCACGACCCTAGTATTACTCAAATTCTAAAAACTTCAAAGATTGTGAATATTAAGCCTATGAAGGAAGCTTTGTTAGAACAAGGAAAAAAATCAGAGTTTGATGGGGAAGTCTTCCTTGTTGCTTTGGAAAATGGGATAGAAGCTGCATTTAAAAGCTTGCCTCTTGATGAACAAGGTGATGCCGCAGCTGAAGTCGCTGCATACCAAGCTTCTTTATATCTTGGGTTTCCTTACATTCCACCTACTATTTTTAGAAAAATTAAAGGCATGAGTGGTTCTCTTCAACTTTTTGTCAAGACACCAATTGACCTTTTGGTAAAAAATCGATACGAACAAGTCTTGCAAAAGTTTAGTAAGGAAGACCTAGAGAATTTAAAGTTATTCTATTTTATTTTTGGTCAGTGGGATTCTGGTGCGCATAATTTATTAGCTTATCCAGGAGAGTCTAAAATTTACCCTGTAGCTATTGATAATTCTGGCATAGGAAATCATCAATATGTGAGTTATGGCGAGCTACCTTTTGTAAGAATATTATATAGTGAAAAATTAAATACAAATGATTGGGGTGAGGCATTTCCTTTTGCGGACGCTAAAACTATCACTGATCCAACAGAAGAAAATCTAAGGAAAATATTTGGTAATAAATTGCCAGCATCGTTTTATAAAAACTCTCAATTCTATAATACACCATTAAAATATATAATTTATCGAAATAGTCTATGGAGACAATTTCATGCCTTTGATAAAAAATTTGTCAGAGCCTATGTAACAAACTGTCGTTACTTAGCCAATGATTCTATAAATAAACTTGATATAAAGACATTAAGAAGTTTTTTTACACCTGTTAAAGGCGCTGATTTCTTAACTGATTCTTATTTTAAAAATATCTTAGAACGCCGTGACCAAGTTCTAAAAAATCTTCAGTTAAGATGTGAGCATTGATCATCTTTTTTTTTATGTTCAATTGCTATCATCTGGTTAAGATATAGTAGATTACCATATGCTATGTTTGCAACATATAATAGTAAGAACCTTCCAGCCAACCGTTTTAGCGAAAATATCACCACCCCCCGTTTTAGCGAGGAGCGAATCGGCTAGCCACTCTTCAGTTGCCTATCACTCTGCACCTTTCTAGATAAAATAATGCATTTATTTCAAGTAATCTACTATATCACCATAGAGCGCTCCTAGTTATAACGGTTTGGCGATGCTGAACTTTTACAATCCCATTTACACTCATTGTTATTTTTGTCCCCCGATGTCATTCCCGCGGAGGCGGGAATCTAGCGGCGTAGTCTCCTGAGATTCCCGCCTCCGCGGGAATGACAATGGGAGTACGGGAATTATATGTGTGTATGAATGTAAAGGAAGAAGCGCTCCGTATAAAGGAAGCAACTACATATTAATAGTACGTTTTTCAATAGCTAGCGCGGCTTCTTTGATTGCTTCGTTTAGGGTAGGGTGTGCGTGGCAGGTTCTGGCGATGTCTTCGGACGCTCCGCCAAATTCCATATAGGCAACCACTTCACCTATTAATGTGCCAGCATCAGGGCCAATTATGTGGGCGCCAAGGATGCGATCGGTTTTGGCGCAGGCCAGGAGTTTTACCATTCCGTCTGTATTGCCAACGCTTCGGGCGCGGCTATTTGCTAGGAATGGGAACTTGCCTACTTTATAGTCAGTATTTGTTTTCTTTAAATCTTCTTCCGTTGCGCCAACTGAGGCAACTTCTGGCCATGTGTAGACCACGCCTGGGATTAGGTTGTAATTTATATGCCCAGCTTGGCCATCCATCATTTCAACGGCAGCAACTGCTTCTTCTTCGGCTTTGTGCGCCAGCATTGGGCCAGCTATTATGTCTCCGATTGCATATACTCCTTTGACATTAGTTTGGAAATTAGCATCAACGGTTATTCTACCGCGCTCATCTAATATGATGCCAGCTTCTTTAGTGCCAAGGCCGTCTGAGTTAGGGCGCCTGCCAACTGAAACTAGAACAGTATCGCATGTTAGGGTGGACTCCTCGCCATCACCCACGCCGCTTACTGTAAGTTTGATTTTTCCTGATTTTTTCTCTGCCTTTAGAACTTTTGTGCTAAGTATGAATTTAAAGCCCTGTTTTTCTAGAATCTTGTGGAATGATTTTCCTATCTCTTTATCTAGCGCAGGTACTATGCGGTCAGCGAATTCTACTACGGTTACTTTGCTGCCAAGTCTTTTCCATACGGAGCCAAGCTCAAGGCCAATATACCCACCGCCTATAACTACAAGTTCTTTGGGCACTGAAGGTAAGTTAAGCGCGCCAGTAGAGGATACAATAGATTTTTCATCCACTTCAACGCCAGGAATATCTATAACTTCAGAACCAGTAGCGATAAGGATTCTTTTTGCTTTGATTGTTTCTTTTTTAGAGCCATCACTAATTTCAACCGTAGTTCCGTCAATGATTTTACCAGTACCAGTTATTTTGGTGATTTTGTTCTTAGCAAAAAGAGATGCAATACCTTTGCATAAATCAGAAACAACGCCATCTTTTTTGGTAAGCATCTTTTTCAAATCAAGCTTAACGTCAGTATTAATGCCGATATCAGCAAAATGCTCTCTAGCTTCTTCATATTTTTCTGAAAAATTTAGTAGTGCTTTCGATGGTATGCACCCAACATTCAGGCATGTGCCGCCTAAAGTTTTGCGTTTTTCTACGCAGGCCACTTTCATTCCAAGCTGAGAAGCCCTAATCGCTCCCGTATAACCACCAGGCCCACCGCCAATAACTACTAAATCAAATTCTTGCATAATTTTTTGTCTCTTTTTATTGTGTAATTCTAACCGCTAAATGATATCACAGGTAGGAATTTGATTACAAGAAAAAGCATGAATGGTGTATGAGTTATATTCGTAATTAAAAAATATTGACAATTTTGTTAAATGTTCGTAATATAGCATTATTATTTTTTAATTATAAAATGTGTAATTGTTATGTCTAAGCGCAGAGCTGATGATGCGGATCTAAATGATGATGGTTCGAAAAGAGCAAAAACAATAGATGCCGTTGAAGAGATTGAGGTTACTGCAGAAAATTTTGTAACAGCTGTTACGAATGGCAATTTAGAGCAGATAGAATGGTTGTATTCTAAGAATAAGGAGCTACTTAATGAGATAAATAAAGATGGCGTAAATATGCTGCATGTTGCTGTTGCACATGGTCATGAATCTGTAATGCAATGGTTCTATGGCAAGGACAGCTCCATGATTAATTCCACACATGCAAGGGGCATAAATGTGTTTCATAGCGCTGCCCGGCATGGTCATGAATCTATAATGGAATGGTTATATGATAAGGACCCCTCCTTCCTTACGTCTGTGGATAAAAATGGAACAAATGCATTTCATTATGTTTCTAGCACTAGGGAGGATAATGAATCTATGCTGAAGTGGTTATATGATAGGGATCAATCTTTTCTTACTTCTGTGGATAAAAAGGGAGGAAGTGCACTTCATTATGCTGCGCGTTATGGGAATGAATCGATAGCGAAATGGTTATATTCTATGGATAGTGATTTAGTCACTCAGTTATTAGGTTCTGAGAGTGTTTTGCATATTGCTGTAAAAAGCAAGAGCTTGAAAGTGGCTGAATTTTTATTAGATAATGCTTTGTATACAGTAATGTTACCAAATCGCGGTGGCGCTAACGCTTTTCATGAAGCGGTTAATTTGGGAAATGTTGATATGGTCAAGCTGTTTATTGATAAAGCTAGTCAAATTATGATGGCTCCTTCTATGGGTGCTGGATATAACATTCTTCATATAGCTGCAGCTAAGAGTCTGGTGCATTAAAGCTTCAAATGCGACAGATCTAATGTTCTATCTTATTATAGTATTGTGTAGTATATTCAATCGGAGTTAGAAAACCAAGTATTTTTCTTGGTCTATTATTTAGCTTATTTTGAATTTTCTTTACCTCT
>CAXMOU010000102.1:0-15617 GCA_964195465.1 uncultured Rickettsiaceae bacterium | reverse complement strand
GAGATTTATACTAAATATTTTGACCAATATGAAGGGAAAAAGAGAGTCTAGACCTATGCTCATGAAAATGATCGGATGGTCTCCAAATTATCTTCATAAGTTTATTGGATTATTAATGAAGCGTTCATGAGGTGACCGTGGGCACGAAGCGGTAAAAAAAGCAATATTCATACTAGAAACTGTTGGGCTAGAAGGCAAGGGGCACCTAATGCCTAATATTCTATCTGGTGGGCAGCAACAACGCGTAGCCATTGCGCGCTCATTAGTGCATAACCCACACATTCTTATTTGCGACGAACCAACAAGTGCACTAGATTTTGTTACAGGAACCAATATAGTTGAATTAATGCGCGGTATAAACAAAGAGCTTGGAACCACATTTGTAATTGTTACGCATGATAACCGCATTTTAAAATACGCCGATAGAATAGTCCATCTTGACGATGGAGTTATCGGAATGGAAAAACAAGGAGAAGTAATATGAACACCACCAACTATGAATCCACATCTATATTTGTGAGTATAAAAAAGCATTTCTTAATAATTATAGCAATTGCTGGAATAATATGGAGTATAATATTTTCTTTTGCAACTGGCACTGAGAGAAAATCTCCCTCACACAGCATATCTACTCCGCCCATTGCACCTTTTGAACACAACATTGCTGGCATTGGGTTTGTAGAATCTAGCAGTCGCAATATTAACATAGGATCTTTTGCACCCGGAATCGTATCAGAAGTAATGGTGAATGAAGATAATAAAGTAAATAAAGATGATGTATTATTTATACTAGACCAAAGAAGCGCTATAGCTAAAATACAAAATGCAAATAATGCATTAGAAGTATCTAAAGCGTCCTTAGTCCTCAGTCAAATAGCTCTGGAAGATGCAAAAGATGATCTAAGCAGAGCAGAAGGCCTAAAATCAGGACGTAGTATTAGCGCGGAATCCCTACAAAATAGGCGCTTTGATGTGAAGAGAGCAAAGGCAGATATCATAATAAAGAAACATATGATCGCTCAATCTGAAACTACTCTACAAATAGCTGAAATAGAACTTGAAAAAACAATCATCAAATCCCCAATAAGCGGAACTGTACTTAAGGTACGTATTTCTCCTGGCGAATTTATTAATAGCAACGAGACGGAAAATAACAGCCCAATGCTAATTGGAAAAACACATCCTCTTCATGTTAGAACACAAATTGATGAAAATGATATTTGGCGCTTTAACAAGGAGTTAAAAGCATATGCCTTTCTTAGAAGCAACAACGAAATAAAACTAACACTCAGCTTTGTGCGCATTGAGCCCTACGCCTCCGGGAAAGAGAGCATACGTGGCATTGGTAGCGAGCTGGTTGACACGCGCGTTATTGAGATAATTTACAAAATTGACTCTGAGGTAGAAAATCTATATATAGGACAACAACTAGACGTTTTCATCAAGAGTGCATCCTCCCCCTAATATTACATATTACTAAAAACAGCACTTGCAAATAATTAATAATCTGCTATCCTACGGTTGATTTAAGGTAATTGTAAAATTGTTTGATAGGATTATAAAAATGACTACACGTTTTTTAAATAATATTATAGAAGTAATGTCCATTCTTCCTGGCTTCACTACAGCACAAGGTGAATCAGATGAACTACATTTGTATAAAGACGATGTAATGTTTGGGATTATTGTTAATAATGAGCTGAAGCTAATTGAAAAAGACAACAAGTTTTTAGCTGTGACAGAACAAATAACGAACAATAAAGATGATCTGTTACTCGCAGCAACAAAAGCCTATTGGATTGCTAGCGGCAAAATATAACACAGATAAATTAGATAAATCGCCTTAAAGCGGCCCGCGCATAGGCACTGCCTATTCCAATCCCCATGCCTTCATTGTCATTGATGCACCATCCACGTCTTTCCGCACTAAATTCACGAATTACCCTTACCCACGAGCTGTCTTTTTATTTCCCTCAGATCTAATCTTAAGGTCAGAAATTAAAGCATCTATCCCGCGCGAGGAGATCACGCTATTGAATTCCGCCTGCTGCGAATTCAGGATGCTTATGCCTTCAGTTATTATATCACTAATACGATATGGGTCTTTTGTTTTATTCTCAAGCTTATGTACCAAATAATCTATCTTAATTGGAGATTGAGAACCAGGACGCAAAACCTCCATATTGACTATAAACATATCATCGTCAATTTGTTTGATCCGCTTCAGCATAGCTTTCTCACCGTTATAAGTACTAGAAAGATCCGCATAGGCTTTAACTACGAATTTTGCATATATCTTGGCAAACTCAGCAATTTTCTCTTTATCAATGGTTCTTCTATGGCGACCAAGGCTATATTTCGCCATCCAGTCTAGATATAGATGAGAGCGTATTAATCTACTGAATTTTTTATGACGATCATCCTCAGAAAACTTCTTATTATTAAAAATATTATATCCATCATCTATGAGATCTTCAGTATATTTTTTTAGAGCTTCTGTTTCTGCATTATGTTTAATAGCACTTGCAGCGGGAGATGCAAATAACAGAAAAACAAACAAAGAGGAAATTATGGCTTTCATTATAATAATCTCATTTAAAATCAAATTGATCTAAGCCAGCATGTATTACATACTGGCTTTTCTATGGATTAGTATAACAAAGAAATTAAATTAAAGCCTATTGATTATTGACTTTTGGGCATTTAAATGCTTTTGGATATACCATTTTAGCCTCCCTTTGTTGTAAGATAGCATCTCTGAGCGCTATGTACGGATCAGGTGAGTTCTTGGCTAGGTGATCTGTAAATGGCATGATCTGATCACGATGATGAACTAGTTTTGTACCAGCTAGCGCATATTTAAAGCTTTTATGCATTGGGTATTTTGCTGGATTCAAAGCTGAATTTAATACTAACGGATCCATCAAATCACGCGCGCCCATACCACCATAGAATGGCACTACTAAATATGGCCCCTGCCCTACCCCATAGGTAGCTAGAGTGCTGCCAAAAGTCTGTGGCTCGGCTGTTAGACCAAACTTACCAGCTACATCGAATAGGCCTAATACACCAAATGTAGAGTTAATAGCGAATCTCCAGAATGTTTTGAAAGCTCCCTCAGCATTCCCTTGTATACCGTAATTCACGCTAGATAGTGGCTCACTGAGATTACCAATAAAACTACCTACCCTCTGCTTGGTAAAGTCGTTTGTTACTGCGCCATAAGTTTTTGCGATTGGCCTTAGGATTATAGTATCTAGAATACTATTAAATATAAAAATCTTACGGTTAACAGATTGATAAGGGTCATAAACTTGGCACATATTATTCATTGCCGCATAATTATAACTATATTTATCTTTTTTACTTTTTGCTGCCAAAGCGCTGCCAGAGCAAGCAAAAGATAGTATTAATAACGCACTTAAAATAGCTTTAGAATTCATGTCTGCCTCTCATTATTTCATTTCTTGCAGACAAATATAGAGTAATTATTTTTTATTTCTATAGTAAAATCTTTTGCCACCAATAAAGTGAAGCCATTTTCTATCAATTGCTCCCTAATTTGCTGATTATTATAATGAAATTCCAAGGCTTTATTAGAGAACCCGTTATGTTTAGCCGAATGCACAGCGAAGGCAAAATATCCGTTTGGAGTCAACTTAGAAAACACAGTTTGGAAAATATTTTCCAAATCAGAAGCAAAAGTGAAACCATCAAGGCTGAGAACTATATTATATTGCTCATCAGATTTAGCCAGGAACTCATCTATTGGAGCCTGAACTGTGCGATCATATATAGCTTCTTCGGAAAAATAAATATCCTGGGCTTTGATCATTTCTGCAGAAGGCTCCACTCCTATTAGCTGATAGCTCTCTTGCATCCTTTTATTAACTTCTCTGCCAAGAAGGCCAATGTTGCTGCCAAGCTCTAAAATGCTATATTCTTCTGGCAAAGAATCTGTTATTGCCTCGTTTAGCTCTTGCACTAAATCCTGCGGGATATTTTCCGTTTCACTAGCAAACTTGTCCATAAACACATCTGTCATGATATCTCTATTTAATGCATAAATATCATTTGGTACCTTCTGTACTGAATCAATAGATTTAACAAAACTAAGCATCCCTATTTTATCTTCGCCCTCAGCTTGCTCAAAATGAATGATCGCTTTCTTGTGATCTTGCTTTAACAAATACACCCAGCCAAGCCAATAATGCGCAAGCTTGTTCCCTGGGTCCAAAAACCTAATCACTAACTTGAACCTAAACGTAGCATCATTCCAATTCCGATTTCTCAGATGAAAAATACCCAGCTCCATATTGCTTTCGCCTAAATTATTTAACCTATAGCGCAAATTACGAAAATTCCCTACAGTCTCAATAATCTGATTTTTTATCATGGTTGGTAATTTAGAGATGTTACCAAAAAACGTTTTTATAGAATTTATCATGAGTATTGCCTAAATATGATAGCGTTTGATTGATTTAAAATGAATGTTCTCATATTATCGTTGCAACTTCAAACTAATATAACCAATATAACTATTAACTAAGAAACAAATTATAAATTGAGAGCAAAATTATGTCACTAATCGCCAAAAGATTACAAGCTATTAAACCTTCCCCAACCCTTGCCGTTACAGCAAAAGCAAAAGAGCTAAAGGATCAGGGAATTAATATTATTTCTCTAGCGGCTGGCGAACCGGATTTTGACACTCCAGAAAATATCAAACTAGCAGCGATTGCAGCTATTAAAAATGGAGCAACAAAATATACTAATGTATCTGGTACCCCCGAACTTAAAAAGGCAATTCGCGCAAAATTCAAAAATGAAAATGGCTTAGACTATAAAGCAGATGAAGTAATTGTAGGCACAGGCGGGAAGCAAGTGATCTTCAATCTATTCATGGCCACGCTCGATGAAGGTGATGAAGTAATAATCCCAGCCCCATACTGGGTTTCGTACCCAGACATGGTTATGCTAGCTGGCGGGAAGCCTGTGTTTGTCTCTTCAGACATGTCTGCTGGATTCCGCGCTAACCCTGCGGACATAGACAAAGCAGTAACTTCTAAAACAAAATGGCTGATATTAAACTCACCAAGCAATCCATCTGGCGCAACTTATACAGAAGACGAACTAAAATCGCTTGCAGAAATTATTAGAAAGCACCCAAATCTACATGTAATGTGCGACGACATGTACGAACATATCACTTTTGATGGATTTAAATTCAAGACCCTTGCTAGCGTAGCACCTGATTTAAAAGATCGTATCTTCATAGTTAGCGGCGTTTCCAAAGCATATTCAATGACTGGCTGGAGAATCGGTTATGGCGCTGGAAATAAGGATATAGTAAAAGCAATGAGCATAATTCAGTCTCAAAGCACCTCTAACCCGTCCTCTGTAAGCCAAGCAGCAGCAGTAGAGGCGCTAACTGGCACTCAGAGCTATATTGCAACGAACGCAGTAAACTTCCAGAAAAAGCGCGATCTAGTTTTGTCGAAATTCAATGCAATTGATGGGCTTGAGTGTTATAAGTCAGAAGGGGCTTTTTACCTATTCCCTAAATGTGATGCACTTTTTGGCAAGAAAACAGCGGATGGTACAGCCATTAACTCTAGCAATGACATGGCAACATACCTGCTGGAAAAAGCAAATGTAGCTGTTGTTCCAGGTATCGCCTTTGGACTAGAAGGATATTTTCGTGTATCTTATGCAACATCGGAAGAACTTCTAAATGAAGCATGCGCTAGAATAGCAAAAGCACTCGGAGAACTTATATAAGTACAGAATGATAAAAAAATACTTTAAACATTTTCTAAAAAACAGCAATTTAGTACATACGCTATCGGCTTGCATTCTTTTTTTATATTTGAAGCTCGCCTACTTAACTAGCAGGTGGGAAACTATTTACCCAGAAGGAATAGATAGGTGTCAGATGAACGCTTATGATGGGGTGCTGTTTGCCATGTGGCATAATCGCTTGGCTTATAGTATGCATATATTTATTAGATACGATAATCTAGCTGGCCTAGCTTCGCCCCATACAGATGGCAAGCTGCTTACTAATGTACTTCGATATATGGGCTATAAAATAATCGAAGGCTCAACTAACCGCAATCCTACAGGAGCGCTAAGGTCTATAATTTCCACAATCAATTCTGGTGGAAAGGTCACTATAACCCCAGACGGCCCGCGTGGACCAGTCTACAAAGTAAATAGCGCAATTACCAAACTAGGTCACAAATATAATAAGCCAGTAATTCCGCTTGGCGTTGCTGCAACAAACTACTTCCAACTAAAAAGCTGGGACAGCATGATGATTCCTAAATTATTTGGAAAAATCACAGTAATTTTCGGTAGTCCTTTAACTTTGTCTGGAAATGAGGTAAAAGATAATGAGCTGCTAGAAAAGACGCTAATATCTTTATCTGCAAAAGCTGAATCAAAAATTAAATCCAAAATGAATTAATGTGGATAATTTTTCTATATAATATTTTAAGCATACTAGCACTACCAGTGTATTTACTGGTACTTATTGTCCGCCTAATAAAGAAGAAAGACAATATATCCTCCGCGCTACAAAGACTAGGATGCAACAGATCAAGGCGCCCAGAAGGCAAATTAATATGGATGCACGCAGCCAGCGTAGGCGAAGCAATGGTAGCTATCACCCTAGTAAACGCCTTAAACGAAAAACATCCTAAAATAAGCTTCCTAATCACAACTGGTACATTATCTTCTGCAAATATTCTAAGCAAATGGCTGCCTGCAAATGCCTATCACCAATTCACTCCTATAGATAGCTGGTTTATTGTACGCAAATTCCTAACTCATTGGCGCCCTGATTTTGGCATATTTATTGAATCAGAATTATGGCCGTGTTTGATTTCTGAGTCTGCAAAAAAATGCGATTTAATCCTCACCAATGCCCGCCTGTCAGATAGGTCCTTTAACAATTGGCAAAAACGCAAATGGCTATTTAGCGCTATAGTGAATCAGTTCAAATCCGTGATTGTTCAAAGCAAAACAGATCTGCAGAAATATCGCGATTTAGGAATCGAGAAAGCAATCAACTTAGGAAATTTGAAATTTGCTAATAAAGAACTAGATGTATCTGCTGAGAAATTATCAGAGTTTCGTGATGTTCTAAAGGACAGAAAAATATTCGTCGCCAGCAGTACGCATGCAGAAGATGAAGATGTACTGCTTAATATAATAAAACGATTTAAGTCTCAAAACCTAAACTATTACCCAATAATAATATTACGCCACCCAGAGCGGCGCGGAGAGATCACAAAACAATGCGACGATCTTTCTCTTACATACTCCCTGCACTCGCGAAACAAGCTCCCATCACTATCGGACGATCTGTATATAGTTGATAGCTTTGGTGAGCTTGGATTATTCTACAAACTCGCTCATGTAACCTTTGTTGGTGGCTCGTTCAGCCATGGTGGCCACAACCTACTTGAACCCGCTTATTTCGATAATGTTATTCTGCTAGGGCCAGATATGAGCAACTTTCAGAACATAGCAAATGATATGATTTCAAGCTCCTCTGCCCTGCAAGTCAAAAATTCAGATGAATTAACTAGCCAAATGCTATTTTTTCTGGATAATAAAAATATAGACCAAGCGAAAGAGTTTGGTAGAAATGCACTCAATTTTGTAGATAATCATAATAATAGACTGGATGATTATTTATCTGAAATAGCTAAGTATTTTAAATGATAAAATTAGTATATCCAGAATTTTGGTCCAAAAAAAATTGGCGCTCATGCTTGCTGACTCCAGTTTCATGGATATATCAACTGCTCGGCGTGATAAGACTCCTATTCGCAAAGCCAATACGGCTACCTGCCAAAGTAATCTGCGTTGGGAATATGAGCGTTGGTGGAACTGGCAAGACTCAAATAGTCTCGCACTTAGCAACAAAACTCACCAAGCAAAAACACAATTTTATAATTATTACTAAAGGATATGGAAGCTCACTTTCTGGCGCCAAGATAGTATCTGAGGATGACAAAGCCTCTGAAGTTGGGGACGAATCTGTATTACTCAGCAAGTTTGCTACTGTGATAGCCGCAAAAAATATCAAATCCGCATTGCCATTAATTGATAAACTCAAACCAGAGATTATTATCTTTGACGATGGAATGCAAAATCCTGGATTCATAAAAGACATCAATATTCTAGTAATAGACTCATCAAGAGCTATAGGAAACGGCCTAATTTTCCCAAGCGGCCCCTTACGCGAATATAGCGAAATCGCACTAAATCGCGCTGATATTATAATAATGATAGGCAACACACCCTGCAGCAATTTTGCGCTAGCAACTAACATTGCATCAAGCAAAAAGCCGCTATTTAAGGCCAAAATCAGAATGACTACCAAGCTCGATCCAAAAGGATCCTATTATGCATTCACCGCAATTGGTAACCCTGAGCGCTTTTATCAATTGCTTGAAGGTAATAAAATATCCATACAAGGCAAGAAATCCTTTCCAGATCATCATAATTATATCAACGAAGAGATATCAGACCTGCAACAAATGGCTAAAGCAAAGCAATATCACTTGCTCACAACGCGTAAGGACTTTGTAAAAATCACAAATAATGACAACATCATTTCGGTTGATGTTGATCTTGATATTGAAAATACAAAAGAATATTTGAGTTATATTTTATGAGAAAAATTACACCGATAAAAAAGGCCAGATATTTTGTTGAATATTTATTATTCACTGGCTTAATGAAATTTCTTGGAAGTTTCCCCATAGATAAATCTGCAAATATTTGCAGCGCTATTGCTAGAAAAGTCGGCCCATATCTAGGCGTTACTAAAACCGCCAAAAGAAACCTATATAATGTATATGGCGACGATATAGACATGAAGCAAACCATAGATGATTTATGGGATAATTACGGGCGCTTCATTGGCGAATTCCCATTCATAAATAAAATGAGCGATGCCGAACTAAAGCAACGAGTAAAACTAACTGGCCTTGAGCATGTAGAAGAATTCAACAAAAACAAGCAACCATTCATGTTATTTCTAGGGCATCAGGCTAATTGGGATTTCATGATTAGGCGCATTAATGATATCTATCCAAAATTCGGTATAGTATACCGCAAAGCCAACAACCCCTATGTTGACCACGAAATATTCAACGAGCGCTGTAACGACAAAAACATAAGAATGATTCCCAAGGGAACATCCGGCGCGCGTAATTTAGTTTTAGCCATAAAAGCCAAAATGTCCATAGCTATGCTAATCGACCAGAAAATGAATGACGGCATAGAGGTTCCTTTCTTCGATATGCCAGCAATGACAGCCCCAGCACTAGCCCGCCTTAGCCTGCAATATAAATACCCAATAGTCCCCGTTCAGCTGATAAGAGTAGGTAAAACCAGCAATTTTGAACTAAGGCTCCACCCACCAATAGAATATACAGATACCAACAATGTAGAGCAAGATTGCTACAACATAATGCTCATCATCAACAAAAAGCTAGAAGGCTGGATAAGAGAGCGCCCAGCACAATGGTTCTGGTTTCATAATAGATGGAAGAAGAAGTAAGGGTAAATAAGTAAGGGTAAATAAGTGAGCGTAGAAAAAGAATCACTCAGAATCACTACTCTCTTCTTCATAACCCCATAATTCACCGAGCATTTGAACGGCGTCTTCTTCTTTCTTAATGTGAACATCTAGTATCACTTGAAATTCGTCTTGTATAGATTTGTGATCTTTGTTGCAGGATTCGAATTTATCTTTTATTACACCAGACCTAACATAATATATCATACATGGGTCATTGTCCTTATGCATTTCCAAAATGCTCTGCTTACCATCGCCAATGTGTTCAAAAATAATAGAAAAAGACGAATGGTCATGCTCTTTTATTTGCTTTCGCTTAGGAACCACAATCTCTTGCTTCCCATCATGAAAGCGATGAATGCAATCATCTATAAATACAATTGTATACTCTTTTCTCCCTATCTCCTTTGCCATTTGTACCTATATTTATTGAACTCATACACTATTGATTCAATACGCGCTCGTCTCAACTATGTTTATAAGAAAAACTCAAGTAGTTGCGAGCATAACCCCATCACGTCATTGCGAGCGAAACGCGGCAATCCATGGAGCAGCGAGGAACGTGGTGCGCTCGAATGGATAGCCACGCTTCGCTCGCTATGACGGCTCGGGTGACGTATGGTCGCTATGACGGGCGTCGGTAGCTATCAAAGACCACTGCGCCTTCTACCCGAGAACCCCTGGATTGCCGCGCTGCGCTTGCAATGACGTGAGGAGTGCTCACGTCACATAACAATTTCTTGTTGATATCAAATTCTCTTGCGCCTGAGCTTTAGGTTACTTAAACAAGCGAACTATTTTCTCCTGCAATTGGTGATAAGGCTTGCGGCTACCGTAATAGTTGTTGCACATAATCACAAAGCTATGTAACTCGCCATTTGCATCATAGAAATAGCCCACTAAGTTAGTGATATTCTGCAACTGACCCGTCTTCACATACAGGCCACTCAGCCCTTTAAAGCGTTTATCTAGCGTACAATCATCGCCAGGGCAAGCCATTATAGATTTAATAAGTTCTATATCTTGCTTTTTATAAATAGCTTTCAAAAAATTACTAAATTGATTTACGGTTAGCAAATTCAAACGAGAAAGCCCAGAACCATCATTAATTGAGGAATTATTAAGGCTTACTCCTAACTTATTCCCCACCAAACGTTTCATGCTCTCTGTTGCCCTGCGCCATTCATTTTGCTTTTGCTTGGTTGCGAATTCTGCCAGCAAATAATCTGTAATAAAATTATCAGACTTCTTCATAGCTATAGCCGAAAGCTCTTTCAAGCTTGTAGATATCTCTGCAACCTCTGTAGTGCTTGTAGGCCTTTTACCAAAAAGAATTTTACCTTTAAGCACAACACCATGCTTCTTCAATGCCGCCTTTAAATAAAGTCTCACAGGAATAAAATTATCATTTGCCACAGCAGCGATTTTAAGGCGGTGATTACTCACGCTTAATGTACCGCCTATAATAAACTCATTATTATGGAGTGATACATGCAAACGATCCAGTATTTTTTTATCGATAGTTTTTGAGTTGTTTACAATTTCATATGGAAAATTTTTATTAGGATGAACTACAATCTCACCACCAATCTTACCAGGCTCAACAGCAAGCTTACTGCAGTTTTTATTAATATGAACCATAGTAATCGGCGCGCCATAACAATACAGAGCATCACTAACTATGTTAGTGCGCATAGAAGATGGCACTGTAAATTCCTTATCAATAATATAAATATTACCTTCAATATTCTTGTCTGAATATTTTGCGAGCTCAGAAACTAACTTATCAAGATCCTCTGTTTTAAAATCAGGATTATGGATATTCAAATAGTAATTTTTTCCTTTATTAGAAATTTTGCTGCTAAATTTATAGTCCTCACCAAAATATTCTATCATAGAGAAAATAGTAATAAATTTGAGAGTGCTAGCTGGAACAAAATACCTTTCAGCATTTTTTTCAAATACAATTTTATTCTTGTCCAGATTAACTATTTTAACACCAATATTGGCATTAGGGTTAGTTTCAGAAATCATCTGGTTAATGGTCTGACTAATTTTTGGTTGGCCAATTTTATCATCCGCTAAAACGCAGACCGAGCTAAAACAAATAACCAGTATTAAAATAATATTTTTCACAAAACCCCTCATTACCTATGGTTACTATGTAATTTCTCATCAGTTGCAATGAATGTCAACAGATAACAAGGGGCGGAGGATGTTATTTTTTTTGCATCAAGCGAGCATGCACAACATTATTCATTGCAATGATAATCATACCAACTAATGCAATAGATGTTGCCGCTGGAATAATTGAAACTGCAGTAATAAAAGAATCGCTACTATACGCCTTCACACTACCATCCATATCACCATTCCACAGGCCCTCTAATGTTCTGCCAATAGCATTATGGAATACCCAGCCAAAGCCCATGATAACCATGTTACCAACCGAACCAGCAAGTCCGCTTCGCTCTTCTGCTACGAAAGTTGCAATTTTAGACAAAATCACCACCTGATAAGCAGAAAACACACCTGTTATTATACATGCATAATACAGAGTATCCGCAGTTGCTTCCCCGCTTAATATATGCACAAAGCACAGAATCATAGCTAAACCAGACGCAATAGTAACGCCAAAATACATCCTAGTTTTATCCGCGATATAAGGCAAAATTATGCACCCAATACACATACCGAACAATATCGACAAAGTGATAGTATCCGCTAATGATTTTTCTAGCCCATATACCGTTATCATAAACGAACTTCCCCATGCGTCAGCAAAACCTTCCATAGGACCAACCATCATACCTGCAAAAATACTTGCGAATAATAATTTATAATTAAAGATAATCGCCTTAATATCTCCCCAAATATCACTATGAGAAGCTATTTCCACTGATTTTGGCATCAACAAATAAGTAAGTACAGCCAAAACCAGTCCAGAATAAAGCACAGCCTTAATAGCCGCATCAATACCAACAGACTCTATCAACATGCCAAGCGGGCCACTAACATAAACCGCTGTTATCACCCCAAAAAACACCATCAAACCAAGCATTCTTGAGAAATTAGCAGGGTATAGAATACGGAAAATTTGCATAGCACCAACTACAGCAGCAGATGAACCAACTCCAGTTAGAACACGGCCAATAATCACGCTATTCCACGAGTCAAAATAAGCAAGCGGAATCAAACCACCAGCGGCGATTGCAATGCATACTGGAAGTACTATCTTGCCACCAAGCCTTGTAAACATCAAGCCAATAGGAATATGTACAACAATATAACCAATATAATAAACGCCTGCAAATGACCCAAACTCACCAGCACCAATAGAGTATTTCTCCATTAGATTTGGCATAATTAAATTAGGCAACACGCGCAGTACATATTGATAACAGTAAAATAAGGTTATAGAAAACCATATTAGTATAGAAACAAACTTGTTTTTTTCTTCAACTTCCATGAAAAAATTCCTCGAAATATAAGTAACGATTTAATACACAATATCCTTATAGCAACTAGCTGTAAGAACAAAATAAAATAATAATAAAAATTTGGTGAGAGAATATAAATAGCAGCTAAGCCGCCAGAATATTTACTGGAAGTAAAATGATTGATACAGATGTAATAACTAAATTACGCATTTCCCGCTTTTTCCTTTTTAAGAAAATAGATTATAAATATATAACGCATGATAACTAACCAGCCCTGCAACTGTCAAGGATTTTTTTATAACGCTCAGATATGGGGGAGTTATTTTAGAAGGCTACTGTTTTAACTAATATAAATGCCTAGATGAATATACACAAAGAAGAAATATTTGAAGAAGCCTTACCTATATATTAATTTACTAACAATAATGACATATATATACTTAAAGAACGATGCTGCATTTAGATTATATAGGCAGAACGCTAAAAAGCCTTTGAAGCAAAACAAATTGCGCGGCAAAGATATAGCCGCAATTAATAATTAATTATAGAGAAATTATGAATTTTTATCACTATGTTTTATATGCAGCATGTATAATGCTGTTTGCATTTAATGCAAACGCTGTAGAAAAATATGAATACATATACGTTAATGAAGATAATTTATACCCAGAAGGTATTACATTAGATAATGAAAGGAATTTATATATTAGCAGCTTCACTAAAGGTAAAATTGTAAAAATCAATATAGACTCAAAAGAGCAGAGTGATTTTATTCAACCTGGTCAACATGGTATGATGTCAAGCATCGGGCTATTTGTAGATAAACAGGATAATACTCTTTGGGCGTGTTCATCTGACCCAGGAATAAGTGAGTTTAAGGGCAAAGGGACCGTATCTTTAAAGCATTTTGAACTTAAAACTCAAAAACTTATAAAGTCTTACGACTTACCACAAGGTGGTTTTTGTAATGATATAACTAAAGACAACCAAGGTAACATTTATATTACAGACTCTTGGAACCCACGTATTCTAACTTTAGCAAAAGGAGAAAAATCTTTGTCCGTTTGGACTAAAAATAAGATTTTTGCGGGAAATGGCTTTAATTTAAATGGTATAGATTTTGATGGCTACGAAAGTCTCTATGTAAATAAATACAACACAGGTCAGTTTTTTAAAATAAATCTACTCAATAAAAAAATAGTAGAAATTAATTTGCCTCGCCCTCTTTTTGCTCCAGACGGATTAAAAATATTGGATAAAAATAAAATTTTAATTGCTGAAGGTGGTATAAATAGAAATGATCCTAATTTAGCGAGAGCGGGAACAGGTAGAATTACATTGGTAACCATCAGCGAAGCAGGAACAGCTAATCTTGAAACAATAGCAGCTGGTCTAGACCTTCCTACTACTTTCGTTTTAGAGGGCAATAAAAAGGCGCTCTGGGTTGTCGAAAGTCAATACGATCATTTATTTAAATACAAAAGAAATCCGCATTACCCATTTAGAATTACTAAAATAGATTTAAACTAACAAATAGTTAGCCTATCAAATGTTTTTAAAGAAATGCTATAAAATGAACAAATTATTCACAGCGCCAAATTTAGATACGATACTATCTGAATCAGACGAAATATACACCAATCCACTTGGCTCTGAAGAAGGAAAGGAGGCAATGGAGTAACGTTTAATTAAACTCGGTATAGAAACACAACCCGATAGGACGTTTCCCCAACGGGTTGTATGTATTTTTGCAGCCTAAGAAACAAGCTCTATTTCTCAAACAGAAAAATGTTAAGCAGATGCCTATTCAGCAGAAACAACTTCTTCACAGCTACCAGACACCTCAATAGCTGGTAATATATTCACTTCTGGCAGAAACTCAGCTGGATCGAAATAATAATCAGCAATTATACCGCCTATATTATTATAGCTATCCCCGCTTTTACCAACTAAGTCAGCTAATATACCGCCTATTTCTTCTGGAAGTAAAGCGTATCTTGAAATAGTTCTAGCTTGATACAAATCTTCGAATATATGACCTAAAATATAATCCTCATGTCCGCCACCATAACGCTGCTCTTCAGACCTAAAATGATCCATAAAAGCATTACAAAAATCTAGTGTACCAGTAAAGTCTACAGACATTTGTGGATTATTTTGCAACATATATTTAACAAATGTCAAAAACCCCTTATCGACATTATTTTTACCAGAACTAGCATGACTTAAATCTAATTTTTCAAAAGACTTATTGGAGTATAATTTAGTTAAATATTCTTCATTGTTCTGCACTTGGTTATAAGAACAATCTAATTCTTTGAAGCCAGGTTTTTTACTTAGAACATCTGCTAACTCTTCCAAAGAAAACATATTATTATTTAAAAAAGAAGATATTCCCAAATACTTAATAGGGTTATTTTGCACAACTTCTAATAACATCTGGTGCATTAAAGCTTCAAATGCGACAGATCTAATGTTCTATCTTATTATAGTATTGTGTAGTATATTCAATCGGAGTTAGAAAACCAAGTATTTTTCTTGGTCTATTATTTAGCTTATTTTGAATTTTCTTTACCTCT
>CAXMOU010000101.1:0-4288 GCA_964195465.1 uncultured Rickettsiaceae bacterium | reverse complement strand
GCTTAAGTGAAGTGCCATGAAACCTAGGGGCATTAAACACTGACCAAAATCTTTTCCTAAATGCAAAAGCCTAGAAGTTGTTATCATCTGAAGGTGGCTTGAAATATGGATTTGACGCTTAAGTTAGTGCCATTGGCATATGAGGTGGTCAAGAAATGGATTAAACCCTCTATTGCAAATAAGAGCTGCTATGCACAGCAAGGGCGAGTGGGAAGATAAATGGCAGACAGCTGTGCTAAATGCCGCTTAAGTCACTAATGTAATTACACTTCCATAGAACATCATACAGAAGAGAAGGCGAAAGCTACAAACTCTACTGAACTTATGGCGGCCATTGCAAAGGAACAAGTAACATATCTGCATTTGTATAAAGATTATGAAATGGCAATTTATGCCTTAGATAAAAGCAATGGCAATATGAAACTATCAGTAGCCGCCTCATGTGCAAATGATATTTATAATCATGGTGGTATTGATCGTGTACAAAAAGTGATTGATCATGCTATAGACCACAATATCAGAACGGACAATAAGATATATGAGGACTTAAAAAATAACCAAGGCAATATCAAAATGCTTTCACAAGATTTGCATAGAGAGTGCATCAACTATCACAAAGATCAGGTAGATGGTCACTTAAATGATTTAGCCAGAAACCAAGATGTATTTATTGGCCGTCATGGGTTCTCAGACGCAAGTACATATTTACATCATATAACAACGCACCATAGTCATGCTTATATGCCGACTGATCTAATTAATAAGCATCTTCAACATATTGAGCATCAGCATGCAGAACTATCTAAGCAAGAAGAGCACCAGCATGAGCACGAACACCAAAAGGAGCTACATATGAATAAAGATATGGGCGGACCCAGTATGTAGTTTAGCTACGTCTTGATTTAGTATTCCACAGTGATGCAGAGGCTGCAAGTTTAATTGGATTATTTAAAACGAAGTTTGCGTTTCAAAGTTACAAAAATCCAGAAATTCCTATATCACAATTTGGGCTTACGCAACTTTGAACCCCAAAATACTCGACATTAAATTCGCATAGCAATAAAAAGCTATTTATGCTAAAATACTACTTAACTTAAACAAACGAAACATTGGATAATAACTAAAGCTTATGGCGATTTCTAAATTTCTTGACCCAAAAAATGATGTAGCTTTTCGCAAAATTTTTGGTTCTGAAAAAAACAAAGATATTCTAATCCATTTTATCAACGATATCATGGGCTTTAAAGCTAGTGAGCAAATCCAAGAAGTAACGTTCTTGTCACCAGTACAAAATCCAGAAATCGCTTATAAAAAAGAGTCAATAGTTGATGTATTATGTAAGGCAGAAAATGGCACTCAGATAATCGTAGAAATGCAGGTATCACCGTCTAAAGGCTTTCAAAAAAGAGCGCAGTACTATGCAGCAAAAGCTTATTCACGCCAGCTATCTAAGGGGCAAGGTGATGACGGTCTTTATGCTAATCTAAAAGAAGTGATCTTTATAGCGATAAGTGATTATAATATTTTTCCTGACAAGTCAGAATATATATCACATCATGTGATTTTAGATAAAAACAACTATGATCACGATCTAAAAGATTTCTCGTTCAGCTTTATTGAGTTACCAAAATTTCCTATAGATAAACTAGAAGAACTAAAAACAGTAATAGAGAAGTGGTGTTATTTCTTCAAATACGCAGCTAAAACCAGTGAATCTGATTTAAAGCAGATAATTGGCAGCGACTTAGTAATAGAGCGTGCCTATGAAGCTCTTAATCAGTTTAACTGGAATGAAACAGAATTGCTAGAATACGAGGCGGAAACCAAACGCATCATGGATAACAAAGCTGTGGAATCATACATGATAGAAACTGCTGAAGCTAGAGGAGAAGCTAGAGGAGAAGCTAGAGGTGTAGAAAAAACTGCCATAAGAATGTTGCAACAAAAACTTGATCTTCAGCTTATCTCTGCTGCTACTGGTCTTTCTACTGATGATATTTTAAAACTTCAAAGGCAGCTTTAGCTGCAAACCTCCACGGTACAAGCTCCGTGGTATCTAGTTGGCTTAAGCCGAGTACAAGTTGTACTTGTCCCGAACAAATATTGATTAAAATCCTGGCCCATCCATACTTCTGGACATCGCTAACTCATGGTGATGCTCTATGGTTTGATTGTGTATCTCCTGTAATTGCTTTTGTGGTACATATTCATGTGTACGATTAGTGATTACATGCTCTATGAATTTCATAGGACAAGTGAACTTCTGATTATCGAGATGGATATGTCCTTTTTGATCAATGACATTTAATGATAGATGCACTTGATTCACGAAATGATCTTGATATGATTTTTTCAAAGTGTTTTGCGCATCAATAGGATCGTTACATTTTTTAATAATCTCCGCAATTGAGTGATATTCAGCAAATTTACTTACCCCTATTACTTGAGTTGCTGTATGCAAATCATCCACAGCACTGCTTTGTTGTAGTCTATGAGCATTGTGAACTGAATCTATTAGCCCCGTGTTTTGCTCCTCTGGGTACTTGATATTTTTATGCAACCCGCTTAGAAATTCTTGCTCTTTTGTTATAGCGTGTATCGCCTCTTGAACAGTAGTGGCTGCTTGCTTTGCCTTGGTTAGGCTGTTTAAGTTGCTGTTGATATGATGGGCTTCAATATTTTTATCAAACTTAATACTAGCCTTCTCTAGATCAGTAGCTTCTTTTAGATCGGCAACGAGCTGCTCTTCTGTTTTTGCTCCGCAACTCAGTGAATGATGTGCTATTTCTTTGAAGGCACCTAAAATATTGCCTTCTTTTTGATCGTGAGCTAATTTGCACTTATTGAGCGTGTCTTGATGCTCATCTGGGTATTTAATATTATTATGTAGTCCGCTAAGGAACTCTTGTTCCTTACTGATGATATGCAAAACGTCTTCTGGCGAGTTACAATCCTGTTTTTGTTTTGATAATTGCTCAAGAGTACTATTGATATGATGGGCTTCTATGCCTGTCTCTAGTTCGGTATGAGCCTCCTTCAGATTAGTTACTTGTTGCAGATCAGCAACGAGCTGCTCTTCTGTTTTTGTCCCGCTACTCAGTGAATGATGCGCTATTTCTTTGAAGGCGCCTAAAATATTACCTTCTTTTTGATCATGAGCTAATTTGCACTTATTAAGCGTGTCGTGATGCTCGTCTGGGTATTTAATATTATTATGTAGTTCGCTTAGGAACTCTTGTTCCTTACTGATGATATGCAAAACGTCTTCTGGCGAGTTACTATCCTGTTTTTGTTTTGAGAATTGCTCAAGAGTACTATTGATATGATGAGCTTCTATGGCTTTCTCTAGTTCGGTATGAGCCTCCTTCAGATTAGTTACTTGCTGCAGATCAGCAACGAGCTGCTCTTCTGTTTTTGCTCCTGTCTCTAATGATTGCTGCGCTATATTTTTTAGATCAACCAAAGAATTGGCCTCTCTCTGGTTATGTGCAAGCGCACATTTAGCTAACAACTCTTTTTCAAAAGTTAAATATTGTATATTGCCGTGCAAATTGGCTAATTGATTTTGCTCTTTTTCTATAGAGTGCAATGCTTCATCTATAGAATTAGCTTCTTGCCTGTTAGAAGATAATTCCTCAGCTATTGTTTTTAAATTATGTCTTTCAATTGCTGCACCAGAGGTACGTAACAAACGTTCAATATGACGCGAGCTAATTACCAGATTAAACAAATTACGTTTGTTTAAAATATTATTCGCTTGAATAATTTCGCATTGCTCTAAAAACTGATCTAATCTTTGAGGGTTTTTACTCATTTCTTGACCAGCTGTAAGCAACATATCATTATTGCCATAGTCACTAACATCTTTATCCATATTTGCAGATTCAAAAGTTTCTTGCAAAAATCTTTGCTCTTTCGCTATAAAGATTTTTTGTTCTTCGTAGTGAATAGTTGATTTTTTCCTATCGAAATAAACAAGATTTGTTCTAAAATAATGCTCCAATTGATCATTGCGAATTTCTTTTAGGCATATTGTGGGATCGAGCTCAGGGTTGGCAAATAAATGCTTTGTCAAATCAACATCATTACTTGTATCACCCCATTGTCTGGATTCATTGATTATACTACGATTCTCTTCCAGTCCCGCTGCTGCTACTGACAAACCCTCTGATGTTGAAGCTAATTCTTTTATACCACCTGTATGACTATTTTTAAATTCCTGCAATATACTGTTTTCTTGTATCCCATATTGACGCAGATGCTTTAGTTGCGCCTGAGCATCATGATT
>CAXMOU010000100.1:0-5360 GCA_964195465.1 uncultured Rickettsiaceae bacterium | reverse complement strand
AGAGGTAAAGAAAATTCAAAATAAGCTAAATAATAGACCAAGAAAAATACTTGGTTTTCTAACTCCGATTGAATATACTACACAATACTATAATAAGATAGAACATTAGATCTGTCGCATTTGAAGCTTTAATGCACCATTAATGGTTCTATTCACCGCACCCGTTTTATTCACACAAAAAAACGCCCCCCACATCAGTAAGGAGCGCAATTTCTAAACAATCAAAAACTATACCGAGAATTACTTCGTAGATGCAGTTTCGTTTTCAGCTATTTTCTTGTTATATTCTCTACCTAGGGCTCTTACTGCGAAGATCCATATTATTACGATAGCGAAGAATATACACGCAAATATAGGTGTTGCTTCAACGAACGTATAGCTAGGCACAAGGATAAATAATGTAGACTGAATCAATCCACCAGCTGACTTACCGAATCTTCCGCCGATAACATCTACAGCTGCTTTACCTTTTGTTTTCATCTCATCATCTAAAGGAATATATGCCATCTCTTTAGTTGAATCAAATAACGAATATTTAGTCGCTTTACTTAGCACGTTCTGGGCCATGCCGATCATTACAACCATAGCAAGCGGGCCAGTACCAAGGAATGCAGCAATTTCTAGTCCCATACTATTTTCAAACACGATGAATGAGAAGAATGCAAGGCCGGTACAAAGTATCATCACTGGAGTAAATGTAGCTGCTGTAGCCCAAGATACTCTGCGTAGGATGTTACTACCAATCAACATAAAGAAGATAGCAGCAAACCCTTGATATGCCTGGAAAGTCCCCATGTACGAAGTATAAGCTTCAACAGTTGGATGCAGCTCTTTAATTTTTGATTTCCAAACACCTTCAACCAGGTTAATTGAAACGCCATATGCAAGCACAAGAGTTACAACTAAACCAAGATATTTTGATGTGAAGATCATTTTAAAACTATCACCAAGGCTAAGCTTTGTTTTCTTCTTCTTGCCAGCACCAGACTGACCTGAATCATATAAAGCAGGGTCTGTAAGAACATTGCGATTCATCCAGTTATATAGGAACAAGATAAACATACTACTTACCATGGTAACGCACAATACAGGGATCAGCTTCACTTCTTTTGGCACGATATTTACATCCTCACTCAAAAGTAAGTAGAAGGTAAGAGCTACAAGCGGAAGCGCAACATTACCAAGCAAACCAAACATAGAATAGAAACGCTTTGCTTCATTTGTTTTAGTGATTTTATTCGCAAACTGCCAGAATAAAAGAGTTAGCATCATGCTGCCCCACATTTCTGCCATTGTATAGAAAGAAGCGTAACTCCAGCTACCAGCGATCTTAATAAACCATTGAGCACTTGGATATTGCTCTACTAAAGAGGCGATAGTTTCTACTGATGGATGAAAAACATCTGGGTTTGGATATAAAACAAACGTAAAGAATGCAAAATATATAATAAAGAAGCTTGTTACAACATAGAATACTTTTTGCTGACTCATGATATTGCACAATTTTGCATAAATAATCATCATGATTACAGCAGATGGCAATACAACATAAGACTTAAGGAAACTAATTGCCTCTGGGCCAATGTTAGTTACAACCAGACCATCTTTTACAGACCTTAATGTTGCATAGTTAAACAAGATACAGGCCATCATTAGGGCCATTGGGATAAACTTCTTATTTTCGTGCCATTCAACAGGCCAGAATATTTTCCTTAGTTCTGAAGCAAAACTAGATTTCTTAGATTCTTCCATTGTTACCTTATATTTCCGATTAGATTAATGTATGCAGAACTATATATAAATCTTTGCCAAAAGTCAATAATTTAAGTTAATCTATGATAAGTTAAAGTAATTACATTAAGTCGCCTACATTTTCTAGGAACAACCTAGCTCTGTGGGAAGTTGGTTTTTCAAAGAACTCTTTTGCTGGCTGATCCGCTAGAATCAGACCTTTGTCCATAAATATTATACGATCCGCAATAATACGCGCAAATTTAATATGATGAGTAATAACCACCATAGTCATTTGTTTTTTCAAATCGTTAATGATTGCAATAATATCTTTCACTACCTCGGGGTCAAGAGCCGATGTTGGTTCATCAAACAATATAGTCTCTGGATCCATCATAAGGGCGCGGCAAATGGCTGCACGCTGCTTTTGCCCACCGGAGAGACCCAGCGGATCAGAATGAGCCTTATCTAAAATCCCAAATTTCTCAAGCAATGTGCGCGCCTTTTCCTCTGCCTCAACCTGCCCAACATTCAATACTGTTTTTGGTCCATAAGTTAAATTCTCTAGCACGGACATATGAGGAAATAAATTAAATTGCTGAAACACCATGCCAATTTTAAAGCACAGCTTACTACGCGTGCGACGCGTTAGCTTTTTCCCATCAATAAGCACAGAGCCGCTAGTTGGGTTTTCTAAATTATTGATGCAGCGAAGTAAAGTAGATTTTCCACTACCGGAAGAACCAATAATTACTACTGTCTCGCGCTTGTCAAAAGTCAGGTTGATATCCTTAATCGCAACATTATCGCCAAACTGCTTGGTAACATTCTCAAGAATAATCATAGCGCCAACCTCTTTTCTAGTACCATCGCAAAGCTACTAATAATTAGCACCAGCACATAATATGCAGCAGCGGCTGTTATCATTGGAGTAAAGAATGTATAAGTCTCTGCAGATACTATCTGGGCTCTACGCATTAAATCCACGCCTCCAATTATAGAGATCAAAGCAGATTCTTTTACCAAGTTAATCAGCTCATTGACTAAGGCTGGTAAAATATTACGAAAAGCTTGCGGTAGTATGATGTCCTTCATGCGCAATATAGGTGATATCCCAAGCGCCTTAGCAGCTTCAATCTGCCCTTTATCCACAGCAGAAATCCCAGCCCTCATCACTTCTGAAACATACGCCCCAGAATTCAGAGAGAATGCAATCACGCCAGAAGCAAACACGCTAAGCTTTATATCAAGCAGGCCTGGAAGCTCAAAATACACTATCGTAAGCTGGATAATAAGAGGAGTACCGCGGAATATAGAAGTGTATGCATGCGCAAAAAACCTAAGCGCGCGGCTGTCTACTATCTTAAAGATAGAAAGAATTGTTCCGATTATCAAACCAAAGAACACAGCCGACATGCTATATTGCAATGTCACGCCTACTCCTTTTATTATAAAGTAAAAATGCGGCATAAACTCCGCTAATTCATCATACATGGTAAATTCGTAATTTTTATGATTATCTGATTTTAGACAAAACTCATAAATTAGTATTATTAAATAGCGAGTTAGTCAATAAATTACTGCAATTTTATGCGAATGCGTCTATTATGTAGTCAATTATAATCTAAAAGAATAAAATGCTAGGGCAGATAACAGTAGAATTTATTTTCCAATTTATGTTGGTATTTGCACGTTTAGGAACTGCCTTTCGTAAGTTCCCAGCGATTGGTTCGCCTTATTTTTTCTCCAGAGGCAAGCTAGCATTAGCTATCACAGTATCATTCGTAATGATGCCGATACTAACCCCTTACTTACCAAAATATACAGATAGTTTCGTGATGCTAGTTGGATACTTAGCGATAGAAATACTCATAGGGCTTATTATAAGCCTGGCTGCAAACATATATTTCCTATCTCTGCACTTTGTGGGCCAAATAATTTCCATGCAATCTGGGCTTGGCGCAGCCGCGTTTTTTGACCCTATACAGAAATCACAAGTAACATTATTCTCGAATTTCATGCTACTGGTGACAATAGTATTTATATTCGCAACAAATACTCATCATTTATTCGTGCAAGCCGTAACAGATAGCTACATCAAATTCCCCCCAGGTGAGTTGCTGGATTCAGGTGATATCAGCAAGTTTGTAGCATTCGTAATAAATGATAGCTTCGTCCTATCCTTCAAAATAGTCTCACCGTTCCTAGTAGTAGCGCTTGCTGTGATGACTGGCAGCGGAATGCTAGCGCGCTTGATGCCAAACCTGCAAGTATTCTTCGTAATCACCCCTGCGCAAATTATAATAATGTTCGGTACCATGTACATAGTGATACAAGCCCTAGTAACAAAAATCACCGCAACCATAGCAAACAGCCTGAATGTAATTGGGTATTAGTTAACCTAAGACACAACACGTAAATACTTATCTTGGGCGATTAAATGAAGTTTAAAAATAATGCACCCTAATCATGGTGCATGTATGTTAGTTTACGCGCATTTGTGCTAATATGAATTTGTGTACATGCAACAGGAAAGGAGCAATAAGATGACAAAGATAATAGTATTTGCTGGCAGCTCAAGAAAAGAATCTACCAATAAGAAACTGGCTAAATATGGAGCAAAAAAACTTAAAGCGGCAGGAGTTGAAGCTACCTTTGTTGATCTAGCTGACTATCCTATGCCCATTTATAACGGTGACTTGGAGGATGAAAAAGGGCTTCCTGAGAATGCACAAAAATTAAAGAAGCTATTCATAGAACATGATGGTTTTCTGATTGCATCTCCTGAATATAATAGCTCATTCTCAGCGCTATTGAAGAATGTAATAGATTGGACATCGCGTGCTACAAAAAATGACGCCACACCACTTACTGCATATAAAGGAAAAACAGCGGGAATATTTTCTACCTCTCCTGGCGCCCTAGGCGGCCTTAGAGGCCTAGTTCATCTTCGTTCTGTGCTAGGAAATATAGGTGCGCATGTTGTTCCTAATCAGGCTGCGATAAGTGGCATCGAGGCGTTTGATGACAATGGGAATTTAGTAAATAAAAACCATATTAATATGGTGCATTCAGTAATAGAACAGCTTGCAAAAACTACTAAGAAATTAAACAAATAACAATAATCGCTATTTTATATAGGCGATAAATTGGCCAGCTTTTAACACCGATCTTACACCGAGCTCAGGTTAGTTAAATCTCGCGCGATCTTGGTTTAGCTGCTCGCCTTGGTTTCCTACGGCTTAGTTCTGGGGCTTCTTTTGACCTTTGTTTGTTTGACCTTCTCTCTTTTCCCTTTTGGAATTTAGTTTTGATATTTTTAAGCTTCTCCATATCAGCTTTTGCTACACCAGAATTTTTTGCCACCTCATCCATTCTTGACTCCATGGCCTTGGTTAAAGGTGTATCTTTCTTCTTGGAATCTCTAAGATTTTCTAAATTTGTATAACCAGAGAAAGGGTTATGTGCTCTTAAGAAAGCCTCACCCACAGGTGCATTAAAGCTTCAAATGCGACAGATCTAATGTTCTATCTTATTATAGTATTGTGTAGTATATTCAATCGGAGTTAGAAAACCAAGTATTTTTCTTGGTCTATTATTTAGCTTATTTTGAATTTTCTTTACCTCTA
>CAXMOU010000099.1:0-25035 GCA_964195465.1 uncultured Rickettsiaceae bacterium | reverse complement strand
AAATGGAGGAAGATTCAAGGGTTCAGGTTATTAACTTTGGTGGTTAATAATGTGCCGTTTGTAGACGGTGAATTAGTACAAGAGCAATCAAATAGGAGCGTTGCCTGATCATGCCATACACCAGATTTGACATTAACTCTTACCTTATCTAGCCCCTTCTCAACCCTAATATTTATAGCGCGATCCATGGACTCTCCGCTTATATAGACAACGTTATCATATCTTTTTGCCATAATTCCATCCCCGATTAAATTTGATTAATTACTAGAATTTGAACTATAGTCAATTTCACCGCAAGATACACAAATTTCTTATATAAATTTTGTAAAAATTATGATATATTTCGCATGAAATTTCATCAATTCTATACAAAATTATGTCTAAGAAGCTTTTTGTCAAAACATATGGATGTCAAATGAACGTCTATGACTCTATTAAAATGCAAGAATTGCTCTCTCCATTTGGCTTTGAATCTACAAAAGATTTAAACGAAGCAGATATGGTAATTGTAAATACTTGTCATATTAGAGAGAAAGCTTCGGAAAAAGTATATTCAGAATTAGGGCGCATTAAATCCTTTAAAGAAAACAAGAAAAAACGAGGCGATGGCGATATGATAATCGCTATTGCTGGCTGCGTGGGGCAGGCAGAAGGCGAAGAAATATTCAGACGCGCTCCTTATGTTGACATAGTAGTTGGCCCGCAGAGCTATCATACCTTGCCAGACTTGGTGGCAAAGCTTGCGCGCTCTGAAAAACACTTGATTGAGCTAGACTTTATCGAAGAAGCAAAATTCGATAACCTACCAACTAATTACGGAAGCCAAGGCGGAAGTGCATTTGTTTCTATCCAAGAAGGCTGCGATAAGTTCTGTACATTCTGCGTGGTGCCATATACTAGAGGGGCCGAATTCTCACGCAAGGTAGAAGCAATCTACCGCGAATCTATGGCCGTTGTTTCTAAAGGCGCTAAGGAAGTGCATCTGCTTGGCCAGAATGTAAATGCTTATCACGGCAAAGCAAATGATGATAAAAATTATTCATTATCAGATTTAATTCGCCATGTTTCTACAATCAAAGGGCTAGAGCGTATTCGCTACACAACCTCGCACCCGAGTGATATGAACGACGAACTAATTGCACTTCATGGGACAGAGCCAAAATTAATGCCATTTCTACATTTGCCGCTTCAATCTGGGTCTAACAAAATCCTGAAAGCAATGAATAGAAAGCACACGCGCGAGGAGTATTTAACTATCATAGATAAACTGCGCGTAGCAAGGCCAGACATAGTACTGTCATCAGATTTCATTATTGGCTTCCCGGGTGAGACAGATGAAGATTTTGCTGATACTTTAGATTTAGTGAAAAAAGTCAGATACGGCCAATGCTTCTCCTTTAAATATAGCCCAAGGCCAGGAACACCGGCAGCCTCGCGCGAGCAAGTTCCAGAAGCAATTAAAGTTGAGCGCTTAGCTATATTACAAAAAGAACTATTTCGTCAGCAAAAAGAGCTAAACGAAAACTCAGTCGGCAAGATCATGCCTATATTATTCGAGAAAACAGGCAAGTTCGAAAACCAAATTGTCGGTAAAACTCCTTATATGCAGTCTGCTTACATAGATACTGCAGATAAAAGCTTGATTGGTAAGATAGTTGATGTCAAAATCACTAAGGGATTAGCAATTAGCGTTGCTGGTGAATTAATAACAACATAAAACGATTTCTATGCTATTGAGATTTATAATTTTTAGCCTGAAAATGGCTGTCTTTTTTGGAATATTAGGTTCTGCTATATTAGCGTACGTAATATATCATTACAGCAAAGACCTGCCCGATTATTCTCAATTAAAGCAATATTACCCACCATCTATTACCAGAATGTATTCTTCTGACGGCAAATTAATTGAGGAGTTTGCTAGGGAGCATCGTATATTTGTACCAATTAGCTCTATACCAAAAACCTTAGTTTCAGCTTTTGTTTCAGCTGAAGATAAAAATTTCTACACCCACCAAGGTATTGATCTGCTAAGTATTGCGCGCGCAGCTATTAATAATGTATCACGTATTATAAATAAAAGACGCGTTGAGGGTGGTTCTACTATTACTCAGCAGGTGGTAAAAAACTTCTTACTTACATCTGAGCGTTCGCTAGAGCGTAAAATTAAGGAAGCCATCCTCTCCTATATGGTTACGCAGACTTTCACTAAAAACGAAATTCTAGAGCTTTATCTAAATCAAATTTATCTAGGCAAAGGAGCGCATGGCGTGGCTGCTGCCGCTCTCAATTACTTTAATAAATCCGTTGAAGAACTAACTTTAAACGAGTCTGCTGTTCTTGCGTCGCTGCCAAAAGCGCCGTCTAAATTTAACCCTGAGCGAAATTACCAACGTGCATTTGACCGGAAAAACTATGTCATCGGCAGAATGTATGATGATGGCTACATAACAGAGCAACAAGCGCGCGAAACAATAGCAGAACCTATCGTGCTAGCTAAATTAGACAAAGTACAAACCATAGATGCAGATTATTATGCAGCGAAAGTACGCGAAGAAGTTATCGGCATGTTTGGTGAAGAATATTTCTACACAGCTGGCCTAACCATCATAACTTGCGTTGACTCTAAGCTGCAACAAGCTGCAGCAAAATCTCTACGCTATGGTATTAAATCCTATGATGAAAAGCGCGGCTATCGTGGCCCATTGAAAAATATCGACATTATTAATTGGCATGATGATTTGCGTGCAATGTACAAACCAACAGGCTTAAGGCATTACAAAATGGCCGTAGTATTAAATGTAGAAAAAACCAAAGCAAAAATAGGTTTGCGCAGTGGCAAAACTTCCACGATTTTTCTAAAGCATATGAAATGGACGTCTACCAGACTAAAATCCGTAACCAAGCTGCTTAAAAAAGGCGATGTAATTGTTGTTGAAAAAACTGGCAAGAACTACGCTCTAAAGCAAATCCCAGAAGTAAATGGCGGAATCATGGTAGTTGACCACGGCACTGGCCGCGTTCTAGCTGCTGAGGGTGGTTATGATTTTGGCACTAGTAAATTTGACCGCACAACTCAGGCAAAGCGTCAGCCAGGCTCTTTAATCAAGCCATTTGTATATTTAGCCGCACTAGAAAACGGAGCCCGCCCGAACGACATATTCGAAGATGCTCCGATAGAGTTAGAGCAAGGGCCAGGCCTACCCTTATGGAAGCCAAAAAATTACGAGAACAACTTCCTAGGACCAATTACACTGCGCAAAGGCCTAGAAAAATCATGCAATACCGTAACCGTTAGAGTTGGGCAATTTGCTGGAACTCCTAAAGTTGCAGAAATCGTAAAGAGATTCGGCATTAACGATAACCCACTAGCTGTGCATTCAATAGTCCTTGGTACACTAGAGACCACATTATCTAGAATGACTATGGCCTATAGCGCCATTGCAAATAATGGCCGCAAAGTAGAGCCGCATTATATAGAGCTAATTAAAGACAGAAAAGGCAACGTATTATATAAGCGCGACTATACGGACTGCTCTGAGTGCAAATCTTATATGATTGACGATGAAGGCAAAATCATCCCTCCAAGAATCTTTAAGAAAAAAGGCACAATGCTTACAGATGCCGCAAGCAATTACCAAATCATATCCCTAATGATGGGCGGTACGCAGCGCGGGACTGGGCGTCGTGCTAAGCATATCAAAAAAATCATTGCAGGCAAAACAGGCACAACAAATCTGGCCAAAGATACATGGTATATGGGATTCACTCCTAAAATAGTTGTAGGAACTTACATTGGCTACGATAACCCACGCAGCTTAGGCAACAATGTCTCTGGCGCTTCAGTTGCCCTGCCAGTATTCGTTCACTTCATGGAAACTGGCTATAAAGACGCCCCATCTATTGACTTCGTAGTGCCAAAATCAATCAAACTAGCTTACGTAGACTACGAAACAGGCAAGCCATCATCTGAAAAAGGCGCGATACTAGAAGCCTTCAAAATAAATAGATATAATCCTATGCTTGAAGATCTAGAACAATCCATCAACGGCCTAGAAGATGGAACCACGCACGACCCGTTTACAAAAATCCAAGACCAAGATACCTCACATGAATTATATTAAATCGATATTTTTACGAACTTTCAAAGCAAGAAACATTTAAATCTGGCTTAATAGAAAGGCATACAATGCGGGTTAACACTTTCTTAACCACAATATATTACCATTAACAATGGTAATATATTAAAATTAAAGAGCAGGAATTATGCCATTATTAAGTGAAGCAGAAAAATTTGCCAACGCAGCAAAAAAACTCAACGAAGGTAACAAGCAAGATCACGAAGAAGCTAATTTAGGTGGAAGTGCTCAACAATTTTCAGATAATGCAGCAAAATTAGCAGAAAAGTTAAAGCCAGCAGACCCTACTTTAGACCCAGTAGCACCTGAAGAGCAACGCTTTGCTGGAGCTGCAAAAGATTTAAATGCACAAATGTACGCAGAAGCTAATATCATTCCTAAAATCGATGGATTAATAGACGCTCACAAGGATGGCAGCGGCATTCCTAGAAACGAAATTGAAAGCACCTTTAAAGACATAATGAATCAAATGGTGCAAGAGAACGTTATGACCCAAGAGGAAATGACCGCATATACAGCACCATCCAAAGAGCCTGTGCCCAAAAGCGGACTTTTGAGCCGCCTTCAAAAAACACAATATGTTGATGCACCTTCGAGATTTGAAAATGATATCGATCAATCTATGAACTTTCCAGATGGAAAATTAGAATCTCCAAACCTGGAGTCATTCAAAGATAAGTTGATGAACACATTAAGTAAAGTTTGTAATTCATTAGGGCTAAAAGATTTAGCCAAATCATGCCGTCAATCAATTAGCAAACCAAATCTTGAGAAAACATACGCCGCAGAAAAAGGAATGTCTAACTTAGTTTCTAAAGTTGCAGATCAAGCTAAAGCTATAGGTAACAAAGTAGGTTCTCCAGAAGCAAAACGTGTATCTAATAGGGCTCAGGATATTTTGGCTAAACGTCAACAAACAAAAAACGATGGGCAAGGCAGATAAATAAATGCCTGCAAAACATTTACAATTTTAGTCGGGCCCATTATTTATTCAACAATATGGGCCTGAACAAATCTACTTATTTATCCTTATATATTCTATGATTTCTTTTGGGGTAGAGCTCATATAGAAATGCTTCATATATTTACCATCACGGCCCATTAGATACACAAAGGATGAATGGTCCATCATGTATTTATCAGGATCATGCCCAGGCGCCACAGCTGCTTTTGCGTAGAATGTCTTGTATAAATCCGCTACTTCTTTTATTTCTTCTTCAGAACCAGTCAGGCCAATAAATTTAGGATGAAAATGCCCTAAATATTCCTTAAGCAAAGCTTGGCTGTCCCTGGATGGATCAATCGTTATAAATAATGGCTGAACATCAATTTGATACTTATCCAAAGTTTCTAGAACGTTAGTTAGTTTTTGCAATGATGTAGGGCAAATATCTGGGCAATAGGTAAAGCCAAAATACACCAGAGTTAATCTACCTTGCATTTTTTCTTTGCTATTAAACTCATCGCCATTATGGTCAGTCAGCACAAAGTCTCCACCTATTAAAGCAGTATCATTTACCTCGCCACCTTGGCCGGCAAGAGGCTTTTCAACCAACTCAAAATTAAGCAAAATATACGCAGACAAAGCAGCTACGATAATGCTTAAAATAATGATTGTCCTTGTAACTCTAGCCGATGTTTTTTTGTTGTTGTCCATAATCTCTAATTTGTATTGTTAAGAATTTCAGCTACTTCTAAAGCAGCATAAGTGAAGATGGCCGAAGCCCCAGCGCGCCTGAAGCAAATCAGAGACTCAATAATAGATTTCTCCCAGTCCAGCGCTCCATTTTGTGCGGCGAATTTGATCATCGCATATTCGCCGCTTACTTGGTATGCAAAGATATGCGTATTAAAGCTCTGCGACGCAGCGCTTATAATATCCAAGAACGGCATGCCAGGCTTAACCATCACCATATCTGCACCTTCTTCAATATCATGCTCAATTTCGCGCATTGCTTCTTTTATATTTCGTACATCCATTTGGTACGTAGCTTTGCAAAGATATTTATCTTTATTGCTTTTCACAGCATCTCTAAAGGGGCCATAGAAGCTTGAATTATATTTTGCAGCATAGGCAAGAATATTCACATTCATAAACCCAGCATCATCTAAATCTTCCCTGATGGCCATGATTCTACCATCCATCATGTCAGACGGGGCAACGATGTCTACACCAGCTTTTGCAAGAACCAGAGCCTGGTTAGATAGAGCCTCAATCGTTTCATCATTATCCACATCACCATCTATTAAAACACCGTCATGGCCATGAATTGTATATGGGTCCAAAGCAACATCGCAAATAACACCAATAGAGAGGCCAGCATTTTTGATTGTCCTAACAGCGCGGCAAATTAGATTATCTAAATTATATGCCTCGTCTGCATCTTCAGATTTTAGCTCTGTGTCAATAGATGGGAATAATGCTATGGCTTTGATTCCATTTGCTTCTGCTGTCTTTGCAGTTATAAGAACCTGATCAATAGACTGACGAAACACGCCTGGCATGGTTTTGATCTCCTCGCGCTTATTTTTGCCCTCTATGACAAAGATCGGCAAAATCAGATTCTCTGCTGCAAGCTTTGTTTCTGAGGTTAAATCACGCAGCCATTGTGTGCGTCTGTTGCGTCTTAATCTTACTATCGGATACATAAACTCCCTCTATATAATATAAGTTGTATAAGCTCAGATATTATACAACTTTTGCGCTTTCTTCAACCAGTCTTTTAAACAAATTCACATCTAGCTTCGTGTTTTTATATTCAGAGTGCCATTGTACGCCAAGTAAGAACCTATATTCTCTAGACTCAATTGCCTCAATAATACCATCTGGAGCCTTCGCTGAAACAATCAAGCCCTCGCCAAGTTTGTCTATCGCCTGGTGATGCGTCGTGTTTATCATTAGCGTTTTTTCTTCTGCTAGCTCTGCAAATAAAGTCCCTGGCTCAATATCAATGCTATGAGTGGGGGCCTCTTTGGGAACTGGCTGCTCGTGATTAATATCACCAGCTGTAACATGGTCTGGAATATGCTGAATCAGCGTTCCACCAAACAGCACATTAATAAGCTGCAATCCGTTACATATGCCAAATACTGGCATGTCGCGCTTTAATGCGGCTTTCGTTAAAGCAAACTCAAACTCAGCTCTAACATCATTTGTTTTTACTTTGTCAGATGTAATTTTCTGGCCATAAAATCTAGGGTTTACATCTTCATCACCGCCAGGAATCACTAACCCATCCACAATATCAAGCAAAGCCTCTACATCCTGGTTATAAGGCAAGAAAACAGGAGTCCCGCCAGCTTCGGTTATACAATCAGAATAATCCCTTCTAAGCGCATACCAAGGATGCTTTGAATATGAATATTTTGCGTTGTCTCTAGCAAGGTCTAGCACAATGCCTATTACTGGTTTTTTCATAAACTTACCCCTCCATGCCGTGGCAATGCTTATATTTTTTACCAGACTCGCATGGGCATGGCTCATTACGTGATATCTTTCCCCAAGTTTCAGGGTCGCTAGGGTCGCGGCTTCCTGGCTCCACGAATGCTTTAAATGGCTTGGCCTTAGCTTCAAGCTGCTGACCGGCATTATATTTTTCAAAGGCAGGGTCTACTCTGCTTCTGTGCATTTCTTGCAGCTCTTTATTTGCAAGCTCCATAGAATGCCTGTTTACATGCTCAGGGTCAATATGTAGGAAACATATTCTTTGGATATATAATTCACGCAGATTATCTAGCATTTTCTCAAATAAGGCGAAAGCCTCGCGCTTATATTCATTTAGCGGATCCTTCTGACCGTAAGCTCTAAGCGAAATACCTTGGCGCAAATAATCTAGATTATGCAAATGCTCTTTCCATACTTGATCTAGCGCAGAAAGCAGCAAATATCTAGAAGCTGATGCCATTAAATCTTCAGTATAATCAGCATCTTTCTTGTCGTATAATGCCGTAGCTCTTGCGTTTAATGCTTCAATAATTTCATTCTCTGCACCTTCAATAGCGGATATTTCCTCTGGGGTCCATATGATTGCAAATATTTTCTGAATCTCAGCACTAAGCTCCTTCACTTTCCAATCTTCCCTTAGTGAATTTGGCTCAATGAATTTTTGTACGATTACTTCACATAACTGGCTTGTCATGCTTTCTGTAAAGCTTTTAACTTCTTCTGAAGTTATGATTTCGTTTCTTTGCTCGTAAACAATCTTACGCTGATCGTTCATTACATCATCGAATTTCAGCAAGTTTTTACGAATCTCGTAATTGTGCCCTTCAACTTTTTGTTGAGCTTTCTCAAGAGATCTACTAATCATTGGATGATGAATAGCTTCGCCATCTTTAAGACCTAGCGTACGAAGCACTCCAGAGATTCTGTCAGAAGCAAAAATCCTCATCAGATCATCTTCTAGGGATAAGAAGAATTTCGTAGCACCTGGGTCACCCTGGCGGCCAGCTCTACCACGAAGTTGATTATCAATTCTACGGCTTTCATGGCGCTCTGTACCCATCACGCACAGCCCACCAGCTTCTAGTACTTTTGCTTTCTCAGCAGCAACTTGCGCTATAACACGCTCTGCTTCTAACTTATATTGCTCTTCATTAAGAGATTTATCAATGTCCTCTACCATCATATCTGGGTTGCCACCAAGCATGATATCCGTACCACGACCAGCCATGTTAGTAGCTATCGTAACAGCCTTGTAACGCCCAGCCTGCGCAATCACATGAGCTTCTTGCTCGTGCATTTTGGCGTTTAGTACATTATGCTTAATTTTGTTTTTAGTAAGCTCTCTAGAAATCTCTTCTGATTTTTCAATACTTACAGTACCAACCAAGACTGGCTGGCCTTTATCATAACAATCATTTATTAGCTTGATGATGGCTTTATATTTATCTGCATGTGAACCATAAATTTCATCATCATGATCAATTCTGGTGATCTTTTTATTAGTAGGAACAGAGACTACATCTAAATTATAAATATCTTTCAGCTCTCCAGCTTCGGTCATAGCAGTACCAGTCATGCCAGATAGCTTTGGATACATTCTGAAATAATTCTGGAACGTAATAGATGCAAGAGTCTGGTTCTCGTTCTGAATCGGCACTCCTTCTTTTGCCTCTAATGCCTGATGCAAACCATCTGAATAACGACGACCTTCCATTACCCTTCCAGTAAACTCATCAATAATCATGATTTTTTTATCAGTAATAAGATAATCTACATCTTTCGAGAAAATATGATGTGCGCGCAGTGACTGATTAATGTAGTGCACTAAGCTTAAATTATCAAAATCATACAGGCTTGAATGCTGAATAATCATGCCCTTTTCTGCCAGCAGCAGCTCAATACGATTAATACCAGGCTCTGTTAATGATACAGATTTTACCTTTTCATCTATTTCATAATCGCCTTTTTCAAGCAAATGAATTAATAGATTAATTTTACCATGCATTTCTGTGCTGTCATCCACTGGGCCAGAAATTATCAGCGGAGTACGGGCTTCATCAATAAGAATAGAATCAACTTCATCAATAATTGCATAGTTAAATGGACGTTGTACTTTAGAATCCTCGGTGAATTTCATATTATCACGCAGGAAATCAAAGCCAAGCTCATTATTCGTAGCATAAGTAATATCGCATTGATAAGCAGCTTTTCTTGAGCCATCCTCCATATTACCAATAACGCAGGCAACAGTTAGACCAAGAAATTCAAATATCTTACCCATCCATTCAGAGTCACGCTTAGCTAGGTAATCATTTACTGTTACCATATGAACGCCCTTGCCAGATAGTGCATTTAAATATGCTGGCAAGGTTGAAACAAGAGTTTTACCCTCACCCGTACGCATTTCTGTGATCATCGCGCGGTGCAGTATCAAACCACCCACTAGCTGCGTATCGTAATGCCTTTGGCCAATGGCGCGCTTTGCTGCTTCGCGTACTACCGCAAAAGCCTCATAAGTTATACCTTCCAGAGTTTCGCCATTTTTCAGCCTCTGTTTAAACGAGTCAGTTTTGCTGCGTAGCTCATCATCCGTTAAACCAACAATGCCATCTTCAAGCTCGTTGATTTTTGAGATTTCCTTTTGTAATTTTTTAATTATACGGTCATTTGCCGTACCAAATAGCTTTGTAAGAAATGAAAACATCGTACTAAATAATTCCCTGATATTATTTTAATAGTTATATAAGATATTGCATTTTGCCAATTTTTCAAACAAATTATAGATTTGAATTGACTTTAGTTGTGCCAGCTCTTAAAAACAATGATACTCATTACATTAAATTAGACAATATAAACTTATGAAAAAAATAGCAATTGCCGTTCTATCCGCGACCTTATTAACAAGCTCCACCCTTGCTGCTGGCACGGTTGTTGGGAAATATAATGGCGGCGAAGTTACCTCGCAGGAGATCATGAAAGAGTTGAGACCAATGCTAGATTCTCAACCTCAAAGCAAAGGAAAGAAATTTTCCGATCTAGATAAAAAATTACAAGAATCACTAGTAAGAGGCTATATAAGCCAAAAAGTTTTGGAAAAAGAAGCTGATAAATTAGGATTGCGTAGCTCAAAAGAATTCAAACAAAAAATGAAAATCGCTGAATTTCAATTGCTACAACAAGAACTAATCGAACGTCATCTAGACAAAACCATAACAGACAAAATGGTAAATGATGAATATCAGAAAATAACCAAAGAATTAAAAGGCCAGAAAGAAGTCAAAATTAGCCACATATTGCTAGATACAGAAGAAAAAGCTAAAGACGTTAAAAAGCAACTAAACAAAGGCGGGAAATTTGGAATTTTAGCAAAAAAATATTCAAAAGACCCAAGCGCCAAAAGCAATGGCGGCGAACTTGGCTACATGATGAAAGGAAAATTAGTACCTGAGTTTGAAAGCAAAGCCTTTTCAATGAAAAGAAACGAAATCTCTGATCCAGTAAAAACAGAGTTCGGCTGGCACATCATCAAAGTTCTAGATTCTAGAATGATAAAAATACCAGCAAAAGAACAAGCTGAATCAAGTATAAGGGATTCACTTTCGCGTACAATAATATCAGAATACTTCAGCAAGCTAACAGAGAAAGCTAACATAGAAGTTAAGCTATAGGCACTTAAGATCGATTTAAATTATAGGGTCAGGAATTTACTGATCCTATAATTTATCTCACGCCTCTGTAACAAAGAATAATTAAGAAAAATATTATGGTCAAAAGATTAATATTATTGCAATTAATTTGTGTCGCTGTAATTGGCTGCACTTCTTCCTCCAATAATGAGGGTAAGAAAAAACCTACGCATATTGCAAATAATAACAATAAACAACCGATAACATTTAATACAAAACCAACTGTGGCAAAACCAGATTCAAAATATAGTATCCCTGCAACATTTACTCCAAGTAATCGAGCTAATACTGGCACAATTACAAAGCCAACATCTGCTGATAACACAGACAAACAACAATTTATTCATGGGTTCTTCCACAAAAAAGCTGAGAGCTGGTCACACAGCGTACAATACGGTATAGATCGCAGCTTAAGAAAACCAGGTGATATTATGCGTAAAACTACACCGCCACTCAAAACTGACAACGGCGCATTCTTCTTCTAAAAAATATTATATTGAACGCTGTATATACTTAAATTTAAGATAAAAAAATATATGAATAAAGCTACAACAAACACACGCAAACAAAATATTAGAGGCAGTTTAATTGTTGCCTGCGGTGGAATATTTTATATGTACCAATATATTGTGCGTGTATCCCCTAATATCATGAATCATGAGCTTTTAACTAATTTTGCAATTGATTCAGCCGCTCTTGGCCTTCTGCTAGGCGCATATAATTGGTCATATTCAGCAATGCAAATCCCTCTTGGTATTACTATAGATCGTTTTGGACCGAGGTTATTTTTGTGTGCAGCCGCAGCTCTATGCGCGATGGCATGTTTTATTTTTGGCAACACAACAAACCCTATCATTGGAGGCGGTGCTAGGTTTTTAATGGGGATGGGGTCCGCATGTGGGCTTATTGGCACTATTAAACTTGGTACAATTTGGCTTGAACCCAAGCATGTCGCAAAAGTTACAGGTCTAGCTATTCTGATGGGCACAGTTGGTGCTAGCCTTGGTGGTGCGCCGTTAGAATTATTGCTTAACAAGATAGGTTTTACAAAAACCATGGAGTTTCTTGGGCAAGTTGGCATCGTGGTCTCTATAGTCATTTATTTCCTTGTTAGTAACAAGCCTGCAATAGATCATCACGAAGAAATTGTAGATATTTATACAACTGGAGAACATCCATTCAAGAATGTATTGCGTTTACTTAAAACCAGGCAAGCCTGGCTCCTAGCCGTTTATGGAATGCTTATGTATTTGCCTATTACAATAATAGGGGTAGTTTGGGGCGTTTCATTTATAAGAAATGTTGCAGGTGTATCTGATATAATATCTGCATCTGTAGTATCAGCTATGTTCTTTGGAGCCGCCATTGGCAGCCCATGCTTTGCGTATTTTTCTGATTTTATAAAAAACAGACGCCTACCAATGCTGATTGGATCAATTATCACAACTATAACATGGTTTGTGGTATTTACTTGCGACCCTTCTCTGCCTTACTTATATTTATTATTCTTTATCGCAGGTTTTTCTTATACAGCGAAGTGCCTTTCTTTTGCTAGTATTTGCGAAACTATGCCATTGAAAATGGCTGGCGTTTCGATAGCTTTTGTGAACATGATTGTAATGTCTACCGGCATTATTTTTCTACCTATTATAGGAGCTTTAATGGATTTTCATTGGAACGGAGAAATGTATAATAACGTTCCATGCTATAGCGTAGCAGATTATAAATTCGCTCTTATTATAATCCCAATTATGTTAGCACTGTCCTCTATTATTGTTTTCTTTATCAAAGAAACACACCCAGATCACAAACTACCAAAAGAATACGGATCTGTTATCGATACCAATGTTATTTAAAGTGATTTATTTGGGATTGGGATAGTGGTGTTTTACTCTGTTTTTAACTTACAATAAACACTATAGGTACGGGTGTGTAATGCATAATACTGAACCCCTCCCGTCATTGCGAGCGAAACGCGGCAATCCAGGGAACAACTGGCTCTGAGAGCGCCTTCCTTGCTATTATTGGACATGGACGCGCCTGAATTCCTACGCACTTGCACCAAGCCTCCGCTTCCTGTATTGCCGCGCTTCGCTCGCAATGACGGAGGTAGAAACGGACGGAAGCGCTTACATTGTATTGAACATTATAGGTATCGAAAACATAAACGATAATGGCTCATAACCCCTTCCACATCTTATCCACTTTCGCAATGACATCCGCGTCCATTTCTATTTTTTCGCCCCAGTTACGTTTTGTTTCTGGGGGGAGTTTGTTGGTGGCGTCTATTCCAAGTTTACTGCCAAGACCAGATTCTGGGGATGCGAAATCTAGGTAATCTATGGGGGAATGTTCTATGAAAGTGCTATCGCGCTTTGGGTCTGTCCTTGTTGAGATTGCCCAGACTACTTCCTTCCAGTCACGCACGTCTATGTCGTTATCTACTATTATTACATATTTAGTATACATAAATTGCTGAAGGAATGACCATACGCCAAGCATAATGCGTTTTGCCTGGCCTGGATATGTTTTTTTAATAGATACCACTGCAAAGCGATATGAGCAACCTTCTGGCGGCAAATAAAAATCTACTATCTCAGGGAATTGTTGCTGTATCAACGGCACGAAGATTTCGTTTAAAGCCTCGCCTAAAATCGATGGCTCATCTGGCGGTTTGCCGGTATAAGTGCTTAAATATATCGGCTTTTTCTTCATGGTAATGGCTTTGACATTGAACACAGGGAATTCTTCAACATCATTATAATAACCGGTATGATCACCATATGGGCCTTCTGGCAAATATTCTTCTAAGCTAATTTCGCCCTCAATAACTATCTCAGCATGCGCTGGTACTTTTAGATCAATTGTTTTGCATTTGACTAGCTCCAGAGCTTTATTCTGAAGCAAACCAGCAAAATTATATTCAGACATAGTGTTGGGAATAGGCATCACAGCTGCTAAAATAGTCGCAGGATTAGCGCCAATAACAGCAGCAGCTGGCATTGGACCCTCGTTCTTTAGCTTCCATTTTACGTGATGCTGAGACCCGCCGCGCATTTTTAGCCAACGCATAATCAGCTTATCCTTAGCAACAGGCTGCATTCGGTATATGCCCATATTATAATTATCTGTTCTTTCTTTGCCAGTGCCTTTAGTGACAATCAAGGGCCAGCTAATTAACGGCGCAACATCGCCAGGCCAGCAATGCTGTATGGGCAATATATTTAAGTCTGGCTTATCAATCACCACTTCCTGCACAGAACCTTTAGACACAGTCTTGGGGGACATAGAAAGAATACGCTTAGCTATTGGCAGCATCGCGATTGTTTCCTTTATAGAAGCTGGAGGCTCTGGGTTTTTCATGAAGGCTAGAAGCTCGCCAAGCTCTCTTAATTCAGAGACGTCCTTTAAGCCCAGCCCAAACGCTATACGCTCTTTATGAGCAAACAAATTAGTTAATACTGGATATTCAGATTTAGTGCCATCTTCTTTTATAACATTCTCAAATAGCAAAGCTGGGCCATTCTCCGCAAGGAAGCGCCTGCTAATCTCAGTAATCTCAAGATGCGTAGACACTTCCGTGCTAATACGCTTTAAATGCTGATTCTTTTCTAGTAACTTTAAAAATGCTGGAAGGTCTTTGAACATCATAAACTATTTTTTGTACTTTGCCATATACCAAATATAATACAAAGAAACAGATTCGCATAACAGAGAAAAATATAATCTAGATCTTTATATGCAATTTTCTGCATTGAAAAGTGGAGATACGCAACTAACAATATAGGCACGAATGTATACACAAACTGCTTTATGTGTGATTTACGGTTATATGGCTGCCTTAAGAAAATACTCAGGGCCAAGCACACAAAGGCAAAATTAAATAACGGCCAAATAATTCTGGAATGTCCTTCTGCTATCAGACGCTTTTGGCGATCTGGCGCTATGCTTTCATCTGGCCAGAGCATTTCCTGTATATACAATTCCAGGCTTGTTCTAGTACGAACATTAACTTCATTTTGCTCTGAACCTACTGCTACTATCAAACTTTCGAACTTTAACTTAGTTAAATTGCCCGACTGATCATATGAATGGCGCACTCCGTTTGTTAATTCAAACTCTGTAACACTCTCCCGCAAAGACCTTATATGCCCTCTCTGCGCGAATAAAACAGTCTTTTTCTCTGGTGATTTATTATCAAATAGCACAACCCCTTCTAAAGAACCATTAGAATTCTTACGATCAACATAAATAGTAGAATGTTTGGAAATTTGATTGAAAGTTTTTTCGTCTATAATATTAGAAACGTAATTTTCCTTAAAATCATTCAAGCCTTGCTTTAAATTATTATAAGATAACGGCATCAAATGTGCAGACAGGTAATAAGCAATAATTGTAGTAATTGTCGCTACTACTAGGGCTGGCTTTGCTATATCGAAATTACTCAACCCACTGCTTCTAAATATCACAATTTGGCGATCATCTTGCAATTTATTATATACATAAATCACAGTAATAACTGTGATTATAGGCAATATCATAAATAGTAATGAAGGAATTAGGAGTGTAGTAAATTTCAGGAACTTTGATAGATCAATACCTTTATCCAAAAGATATGCCATACGCAAAGTCTGCGTAATCCAGACAAGGCTAGTAAGCACTATTGCCGAAGTTATTAACGGAGGAAAAATAGCTCTAGAAATATATTTTATGTATATGGACATAATGGCAAAGCTATTTAATGTCAATTCCCCATTGATCGCATAAATTCTTGTGCTTCTTTTCGTGCTTTGAAACTTTCACCTGAATTTTTGCTGAGTATATTTTTACTATCAAAAGCGGCATAGTTGCATATAATAATTGGCCAATAAAAGCAGAGCCGTAGATTGTCATCCAAGTTTGTACATCCGCCAAGAATTGTTTCGCCAAATAATCCACAGAATTACTTCCCCACATGCGAATTAAATAAGGCATCACTCCAATTAAATTGAAGCTACAAATGGTTGCTGAAAGACATCTATGCACGTTTCTATCAAAAAATATCGCAAAAACAGTCGGTAACATTGCTGCTGCAAAAAAGATGAATGCATAACGCGAAATTACCATTACCATTAAAGCAATAACTACAGCTATGACTTTAATCAATGATGATGCAAATTTAAAATTCTTATCTGAATCTGGTTGTGATGACATATAAAATACCTACATTATTACAGTAACAGTTACGATAAAACACAATACATACGATGCAAGCACTGTCATTTTCTGACCAATCAACAAAGAGCCATTAAACATAGTATTTTTATTAGTCATGTTTTTTATCTTCTGTTCTAAAATTTTCGCCTGTCTACAAGCTTCATAATAACCATTATAATCATTTATGAATTGCTGCTGGTCGGACAGGATATTAATAATACTTTCCAAGCTACCTTCTTTAGCAACTTCTTCTACTTTAGAAATTATCTTCTTCTTGAATTCTACATTATGTAAATTATCTTCAAATAGCTCTTTTAAATCATGAGCTACCATTTTACATATGTTAGGAATTTTAATGCCTGGCTCATGCTGTTGCAGAACGTTAAGTACACTAAGGCCCCTTATAACTGGATGTTCACTTAACTTAGGGAAGTTTGGCAAAATTGCTGCTTTTATGTCATCTTTTAAATCTAACTTAGCAGAAATGAATGCAACGATATTTCTATCAATAGTAAATTTTGCTCCAGACTTCTCAGCAACGCTATCTAGCGCAGCTAACAATTCTGGTATAGTATTTACATACACCCCTTTTAGTAAAATGCTAGTACAAGTTAAATTTGGATTTAGCGAATATATCAAACGCTCTGTGCCTTTAGCTGAACTTCCTGCATGCGTATGCGCAGCTAAATCACCAATCATATCTGCAAATTGAATGTTCAAATGCCCAGCGGCATATTCATGAGACTTATAATCTTCCCAAGCAGCGTCTTTCATTAATTTAACAACATTGTCTGCTAGAATCTTTTTCTTATTGACTGTAGCATAATGAAGGAATTGAGGCATAGACGCTGCAGAGATAGCAAAGTTCTCTTGTCTTATCGGTCCATCTTGGTCTAATATTGATAGTAGTTTTGAAATCTTAATATGCGAATTAAGCGTATTTGCTACAACAAAAGGAGTGTCCCCTTTTGTATCTACAATAGATTGTATTTTATCTAAATCATCATCGCTAAACTGTTCGCGACTAGCCCATTTGAATAATTTATTATCTTTGATAAATTTTATTGCTTCATTCCAATATGTAAACAAAGCATAGGAAATAGATTTCTTATTTGAATAGTTACTGTCGTTAAAACCTATAGTGTTTTTGACTTCCTTAAGTGAATCATGAGGCATTTTACCCATATTATCATTTAGCCAGTCTGGTAATTGAGACGCCTTCCAGCGCACAGCTGCTTCATCATGCAGAGTGTATTTGAAAAATACACGTAGCTTTTCTGTAAGCTTAGTTCTAGCTAGCAAATATTTGTAAGTTGTGTTTTCAAATCGCGCAAAATTATAATCTTTCGCTTCTTTATGGTCGTTCCAATGAGCCTTGCCAAGGTGAGCTTCTATCATAGAAATGCCAAGCGCATATACATCACTCTTGTTATTTAAAATAAGACGCGCAGCTTTGTGGCACTCTGCAAGCTCTGGTGCGAGATATTGATTCTCTTGGTAAAAATTAGGATAAGCATCAATAAATTCACGTAGTGCAAAAAACTCACCATCTTTCATAATAATATTAGAAGGGTTTATTGAACATCCAAAAACTCCAGCATCAGCTAGGTTAGATAATACCGAACTTATTTTGCCCACTATATTTTCAAGCTGCTGCATGCTGATAAAGCCCGTATGCTCTAAGTAACTCGCTAAATTATCATCTACATCGTAGCTGCTTACTATTACTACCAACCGCTCTTGCTTTAAAGAAGAGATTTTTACGATAGAATAGCTCAAGACTTCATTTAGGCCCTCTATTGGGTTCTGAGACAAAAAATCTATCGCTTTTATCTGTGGCAAGAACTGCTCTTCAAACACAATAGCGAAGACATCTGCTTGCGTGTCGTTATCTGTGGCATAATAATATTTACTGAACTCATTACTGAGTTCTAGCACTTCTTCATTCAAATGAATTTTATATGTATTATCCACCATATCCTCGGTATTGCTCCTAGGCATTGACACAAATGGTGACGATAATTCTACTCTTTGTCTTTCTTCTTTTTTCATTTTTACCTCTTGCTCCCCTTATGTTTCAAGTCACAAGCTCATTTATTTTTTTGATTCTACAATGATGAACTCTAATTCATCTAAATTTCCTAACATTTCAACAAAAGCACCCTCATGGGTAATTTGCTTTATAGTAGCAACCGCTACTCCTTTTGGATAGATTTTACCATCTCCAGAAGTGTAAATCATTTCACCAACAGTAACTGTATGATCATTTTGCAAATAGATCATTTTTAAATCATCGCCCTGTTTAGCCAAAATCCCCTTGGATTTCGAGTTATTAGTAATAACAGGAATTCTCGAATTATGATCATTAATCAGCATTATTGTTGAATAATTGCTGCTAACCTCTAAAATTCTGCCAACTAAGCCACGCTCTCCTCTAACTACATCATTTATACTTATGCCATCTTCTGCACCGCCTTGCACAGTAGCAGAGCTCGCAAACGGAGTGACACTCATTCCAACAATTTTTGCAGTTACAAAATTGCTTTTTATTTCTTTTGTTACGTTTAATATTTTCTTGAGCGACGCATTCTCTAACTGAGCGGTGGATGATAACCTGACATCTCTCTGCAAGGCAGCGATCTCTAGCCTTAACTTTAAATTTTCTGACTCAAGATCTTTAAAATAAAGTAACTTATTATACACAAATTTTGTATTTTGTATAGTTTCTTTATAGACCAGTGATACCGCAGACAAAGTCTTTCCTGTAACCTCCATCAATCCAACCGTCATAGCCTTTGGAGCAGAGAAATAGAGTAGATAACAAGAGGCAACAACTAACATAGAGGTAGATAATTTTCTAGCCGAGTAAATAATAAACTCACTCAGCTCTATTATATTATTTTTTGTTCTTACTCTATTTGCTAATATTGCCACTTAAACTATTCTTGCTTAAATAAAACATGCTTTAATTTCGGAAAATCTTCAAGTACTCTTCCTATTCCAAGAGCTACGCAGGCAAGAGCATTATCAGCTACAAATACTGGTAATTCTGTTGCCTCTCTTAGTACATAACCTAAATTATTCAGTAATGCACCTCCGCCCGTTAAAACTATACCTTTATCAACAATATCAGATGAAAGCTCAGGCGGCGTACATTCTAGCGCCACTTTTACAGCTTCAACAATTTGGCTGATTGGCTCAGTCAAGCTTTCAGCAATTTGTTGTTCATTCAATACCATTTCTTTTGGTATGCCATTAATCAGATCGCGACCTTTTATTTCCATCTGACGCAAAGGAGCATCCGGAGAAACAAACGCAGTGCCTATTTGTTTTTTAATACGCTCTGCAGTAGACTCGCCGACTAGAAGGTTAAAGTGCCTTCTAATATAGGAAATAATGGCTTGATCCATTTTATCACCACCAACCCTTACTGATCTCGCATAAACTATGCCACCAAGCGATAATACAGCGACCTCAGTGGTACCACCGCCAATATCAACTATCAATGAACCAGTAGGCTCTGTAACTGGCAAACCAGCGCCAATCGCCGCAGCCATTGGCTCTTCAATTAGATACACATCACGCGCACCAGCACTTTCTGCGGCTTCTTGAATAGCACGGCGCTCTACTGGCGTTGAACCAGATGGCACGCACACAACAATCATCGGGCCAACGAAAGATCTTTTATCACGCACTGAGCGGATGAAATATTTTATCATCTCTTCAGCGGCTTTAAAATCTGCAATCACGCCATCTTGCAACGGTCTTTTTGCTTCGATATCAGCAGGAGTTCTACCAAGCATCATCTTTGCCTCATGGCCAAAGGCGTAAGGCTTAACTGTTCCGTTCTTTTTAATCAACGCCACAACAGAAGGAGCATCTAGCACTATACCTTTGTTTTTTACATAAACTAAAGTGTTGGCAGTACCAAGATCTATCGCTATATCAGACGAAAATCGATCAAAAAATTTCAGTATATTCATTGGTTTTTATTCTCTTATAAACTTATCTCAAGCGCGCACCACAAAGCGCTACTAGAAAGAGATTATATCAAGCTTCTTGAAAATGTAAAATAACAAAGTTACTTATTAGTATTATAAATAATATTGGTAACATAGTAGCTAAAGCTGGGGGAAGACCGCTATATGTCAAAATACGCAGCGCCATCTCTAAAAAGAAGTAAGTACACATGCCAAGAACCAGCCCCAAAAACGCTAATTTAGAACCCGAATTATCACGCAAATTGAGGGTCAAAAACCAGCAGGCAACAAAAGCCATAGCAACCATAGCAAGCGGCTTGAATAGCTGTTTATAGTAATGTATTTGGTAGCGCGTAATGGCCAAGCCAGATTTAGAAAATTTCTCAATTGAACTGCCAAGATCCCAAATAGGTATCATTTCTGGCGGGGCGAATCTACGCATTAGATTATCTATAGATAATCTAGTTGGTAATTCTAATTTATCAAATTTCTGCGCCTCATTTTCTAAAGTAACATTAGGCGAAATAATTCTAAAAGCACCAGGTTCTAAAATAGCTTCTGGCGCATCAATACGCTTGATGAAATTATTATGTTTATCTAATACTAAAATAGTAACACCCTCGAGACTTTTACGCTTTGCATTAATAGATTTAGCCCGAATAATACGATTATTCTCAGCAAATTTTTCAAAAAAGAAAATCCCAGACTGCGAAATAACAAAATTCAAATGAGGCGCCCCCATTACTTTAGCTTCTAGCTTCTCATACTCACGAAGCCCCCATGCACCAACGGGGTTTAGAATCGACAAAACAAACAGACCAATAATAAATGTAACTATAATAGGTATAATAAATATGCGCCACGTGGGAATGCCGCTACTTAGCAGTATAAGCATTTCATTATTTTTAGTAATGCTACGCAAAAACAAAAGAGTAGCAATAAAGCAAATCAAGTTACTAACTTCGCCAAATAAAAATGGTATTTTAAAAGCAATTAATTGCCAAAAATCAGCAGGAGAAATTTGCGCTGATTTAAATCTCTGCAAAATATCAAAAGCACTAGTAATAAACAGCACGCATATAATAATGGCCGAAACAACCAAAAACTGCTTAATAAAAAGCTTGGATATATATTTGGAAATTGTTGGATGATTTATCATTAGCGCTAAACCAAAAAGAAATAAGCTAACCCGAGAAACGTGAAGAAACCAATAGCATCTGTGAATGCTGTAAGAAACACTCCAGAAGCTGCGGCTGGGTCAATATCTAATCTATTTAGCAAAATTGGAATCCCCGAGCCAAAAAATCCAGCAAGAGTAAAGTTAATAGCAACTGCGCAGGCAAAAACTATACTTAAGTTAATATCCGAAAATAACAGATAGGTCAAAAGAGCGCCAATAAACGCTAATATTACACCATTTACTGCGCACACTAGAATTTCTTTACATACAACCCTGAAAGTGTTGGAGCTAGCAATCTCACGGCTTGCGAGCGCCCTTACCGTCACAGTCATTGTCTGAGTGCCAGCATTTCCGCCCATTGAAGCCACAATCGGCATTATTGCAGCAATAGTGATTAGCTTGGATATGGTATCTGTAAACTGATTAATAACCATCGACGTAATGCAAGCAGTCACCAAATTCACAAACAGCCAAGGGAATCTATGTTTAGCTGTTTGATATAAATTATAGAAAATATCGCTGCTGTTAATACCACCAAGATGCATAAATTCATTCTCAGTTTGTTCCTCAATAATATAAATCATATTATCGATCGAAATACTACCAACCAACTTACCCTGACGGTTCGTAACAGGAACAATAGTTAGTGCATATTGCTTAAAAATAAAGGCTAGCTCATCTATCTCTGTATGCGTATCTGCAACCTTGAACTCCTTGTTTATAAGCTCATCTAATGGCGTGCTTCTTGGGGCTTTGAGCAAAGTGCTAAGCAAAATAGTCCCCACAGGGCGCACCCTGCTATTTACAATAATTGCTGCATGAAAGTCTGAACTAATTCTGCTGCGACGAATAAAATCAATAGCTTGGCCCGCGTTCCAATGCATAGAGAATGAAACAAAATCCTTCTCAAGCACACGCCCTGCACTATTTTCTGGAAACTGGAACCCTTCTAGAATTTGCTCTTTCTTCTCACCACTCAATCTTCCAAGAAGAGATTCTTTTAAATCATCATCAAGCGCATCTATAAGCTCAATTGCATCTTCAATATCTAGGCGCTCAATAACGCTAGCACTCGCCTCCATTCCAAGTGCAGCAAGCGCGCGCTGCTTGTTACCATCGTCCAGGCAGGCGATTGTTTCTGGATTAATTTTGTCTGCTAATGCAGGAAAAACAATGTGATATAATTTGCTGTTAGCGTTATCTAGAAAATCCGCAAGATCCGCATAGTGCAAATCCAGCATGGATTCCAAAGCGCTATCCAAACGATCATTATTGATTAAATAGGTGATGTGCTCGAACTGGTCAGACAGCTTGTCCTGACGGTCTGGCAATATTGTATTCTGCGGTTCTTGCATGGGTTTACCTATTTTACACAAATCTCCTATTATGGAAATATTTGGTGCGGCCGAGAAGATTTGAACTTCCACTCATTTATCATGAACAGCACCCTCAATGCTGCGCGTCTACCAATTCCGCCACGGCCGCAAGAAAAGACAATTAACTTTATATAGCAAATTTAGCTCAAAAAATCAATTGAATTAATTATCTAACGTAATACCCCTTTGCAAAGGAGTGGCACCAGCCGAGTATAACATATTCATGGTTTCACACAAAGGAAGCCCAACGACATTCGAAAAAGAACCTGACATATAAGCCACAAAAGAGCCAGCATATCCACCAACAGAGTAACCGCCCGCCTTGCCTATTCCCTCACCGCTTGCACAGTAATATTCTATCTCTGCATCAGAAATCTTTTTGAATTTAAGAATAGACTTAACCACGCGGCTCATCTTGCGCATGCTTCCATCCTTCTTTTTTTCAATAACGCAAACACCAGAATATAGCCTATGACGCCTATGCGAAAGTAGCAACAGGCTCGCGCGCACATCATCTGCATTTTTTGCCTTACGCATCGGCGTTCTACCAATTACAGGCACAGTATCCGAACCAATAATAATTCCGCACTCAACCTTGGCAGCAATTGCCTCTGCTTTCTCAATACTCAAGCGCTCAGCGAGCTTATTTGGCAATTCGCCAGGCAGCTCTGTTTCGTCAATATCTGCTGGCAAAACTTGATCTGGCACAATGCCAATTTGCTTAAGCAATTGAAGCCTTGCAGGCGATGCCGAAGCGAGGATAATAGGTAATGTCATATGAGTTATTTTCTTATTATATCTAACTGCGCAGACATTAAGGTAATTTTACAAGTTTTGCAAGTTTTTATCTAATCAAATAGCGTTGACTGGGATTTTGATATATTGCAATCCATTGGAAGATCTTACGCCAAAATCGCCCAAGCGCAGGTTAGTTTGAATAGATGGGTAAAGCAACCTTGGGACTGCTAGTGTTTTGTCCCTAGTCTCGCGTTTTTCTACATATTCCTCAAGACTGGTCTCTGGTCTAATCATGATGTTCTGAGCTTTTTCTTCGCCAACCGTGATTCTAGATACTTGCTGCTCTTCTTTCTTTGGATAATCATGACAGAGAAAGATACAAGTTTCGTCTGGAAGAGTATAAATGCGCTGAATTGTCTTGTACATATCAACCGCGCTTCCGCCTGGAAAGTCACAACGAGCTGTGCCTATATGGGGAGCAAATATGGTATCACCCACGAAAATAGCATCTTCAATTAAATAGCTACCACATGCTGGAGTATGACCAGGCCCGCACCACATAGTCACTTCCATAGAGCCTATATTAAATTTATCGCCATCTTCAAATAACTTATCAAACTGCTCACCAGTAATTGGAGTATCTTCAGATATATTGAATTTAGGAACCCACAACGCAAGAACATCCTTTATCCCAGACCCTATCCCCGTTTTACCGCCAATATGTTGCTTAAGATAAAAAGCAGCGCTTATGTGGTCTGCATGAATGTGAGTTTCTAGAATCCACTCATTTGTTAAGCCGTTTTCCTTAATATATTGAATCACCTGATCAGCGCTTTTAGTAGAGCTACGTGCCGTATTTTGATTATAGTTAAGCACCGAATCAATTACAGCGCATTTTTTAGTATTCTCATCAATCACTATATGAGTGAAAGTTGCAGTGTCATAATCGTAAAATGTTTTTATATTCATATATGTTTCTCAAATCAGCTCTTTAAAGAAAATTACCGCAGCTACTAGCAATATAAAATAAGCAAATATACGCTGAAGCTTTTTACCATCAAGGCGGCTAGCGATCAGGGTTGCAGACCACATACCAATCAATGTAGCTGCCATCATAAGCAAAAGCATTGGCATTTGCAATTCAATTCCATTCTGTAAATGGTGCATTAAAGCTTCAAATGCGACAGATCTAATGTTCTATCTTATTATAGTATTGTGTAGTATATTCAATCGGAGTTAGAAAACCAAGTATTTTTCTTGGTCTATTATTTAGCTTATTTTGAATTTTCTTTACCTCT
>CAXMOU010000098.1:0-1444 GCA_964195465.1 uncultured Rickettsiaceae bacterium | reverse complement strand
AATGACAACGGCTCTTCTTGATAGGGTGACACATCATTGCTCAATCTTGGAAACTGCCAACAACTCTTATCGCTTCGCCCAAAGCAAACGGCAGCAACAAACATAATCCAAAGTATAAAAAAGCCGATAGACAAACTCACGGCATAGGGCAGAATATCTGTTGCCTTTCCTACATAATAAACGGGTCAATTTTAAATGCCAAAGGCGGATCAGTTTTAATTGCACATCCTCCTGCATACACACTTGATTTATTTCAAACAGATTAGATGCTGTTGGGTTACCCTTTTCACTCAATGAGAACATGAGGTTTTTATCGACCTTGCCTGTGCGTTTTGCCAATTAAGGAAACTCAATTTTGGCATTATTATCTCACATCAAAATATTCGAATTTGCAGTGGCTGCGGTATAGGTATTTTAATAGTTATAGATTCTTAAGAAACTTGCCGTAGTACTAAGTAGACAAAGAGACTTGCCGTAGTGCTAAGCAAACAAAAAGAAGAACTCCATGTCCTTTACTCACGTTTTTAAACCTCTCATTGTTTTCTCAGTTATAACCAATGTGTTAATGCTGGCTGCACCCCTGCATATGATGCAGGTCTATGATCGTGTTTTGTCTTCTGGAAGCAAAGAGACATTATTATACATCACTTTAATAGCTGTATTTTTCTTGGCTTTATACGGAGTATGTGAGGCCATTAGGTCAAAGCTTGCACAAAGAATATCCGCTCAATATGCTGTTACGAAAGCCGAACCTCTTTTTCAAGGTATTACCAGTGGATCTGTCCCCATAGATAAATCAAATGAAATAATTCGAAATTTTAATACTACCAGAATGTTCATCTCAAGCCGCACGATGATTGGTTTTTTTGACCTACCATTCGCACCATTATTTCTAGTTCTCTTGTATCTGTTGCATTTTCAAATTGGATTAATAACAACTGTTGGAGCAGCACTTTTAGTTACGGTCGCTTGGTTCAATAAAACGTTAACCGCAGAAGATCAAAAAACGTCAACGGCAGCAAACAGCAAGGCAATAGGATTTGCAACGGCGATGACCACCAGGTCAGAGGATATCTTAGCGATGGGGTTGTTACCTTCACTTGTTCAGCGTTGGGGTGATATAATGCGTGACAGCCTAAATGCACAAGATATAGCTACAGGCAAAAGCGCAACTTTTTTTGGAATTAGTAAGGGTATCAGGCAAATCTTGCAAATTTCAATTATGGCTTGGGGCGCTTGGCTGGTTCTTAATGGTGATATGTCTGGTGGCCTCATATTTGCAGCATCTATGATTTCAGGCAAAGCGCTTCAACCGATTGAACAGGTCATTGGGGGGTGGGATTCTATCAACCGCGCGCGGATTGCTCACGCAGAGATTGAAAAAGTATTAAAAAACGCTCAAAAAAACGTTGAAAAAATAGAACAACCAACACCAATCGGAAAT
>CAXMOU010000097.1:0-13204 GCA_964195465.1 uncultured Rickettsiaceae bacterium | reverse complement strand
TCCTATTTTGGCGTGAAGGTCTGTTATCTGCTTGTCGTGCTTAGCTTTTTCTCCAACTGGGTTGCTAGAAAACAGCGCTGACATACCCTCTAGAGCTTGCTTCTTCCAAGTTGTAACCTGCGACTGGTGAATACCATGCTTACTGGATATTTCTGCTAGGGTTAACTCGCCACGAATTGCCTCTAGTGCTATTTTAGATTTAAAACTACTACTAAAATTACGGCGTTTATTACTCATTTTAATCCTCTTATTTTTGACGAAGATTATACCTTAACACACTGTCCTATTTTTGGGGTCCACCTCTACCAAAGGTTGTATCTATTAAGCTACATCAATTATCTAAAATAAAAAACCCGTGACATTACACACCGTATTTTTTACGTATGCTAAACATAGTTGGTATTATTCCCAATGATTTGGTATATTGTTTCTAACAGAAATTAAGGACACATAATTAATCAATGCATTATATAAGAAAATTCTTTGCCCAGAGCAAGACTAAATCTGTTATTTTATTGCTACTAGCAGCGCTTAGCGCTGTTTCTTTAGCATCATATAATCCTGGCGACCCTTCATTTAACGTCGTTACCAACAATACGCCTAATAATATTTTATTATATTTTGGCTCATATACAGCAGATATTTTATACCAACTAATTGGGCTGTCTGCTTTTATATTTTCTGCATGTAGCATTGCTTGGTCTTATAATTTATTTAAACTCGGAGAGGTTCCGTCTTCTATATTGCGCACATGCGCTATGATATTTTCTATTTTATGTTGTAGCATTGCACTAAACGAACTGGAAGTAAGGATCTTACCTACAAATAGCGGCGGTATTCTTGGGATTTCTATGTGGCACTTAAGCTCATTGATAAAACAACTTCCAATAAACGAATATAAATTATTTATCAATATTGGCTTTGGGGTAATTGCCTCATGTTTTTTACTATTTGCGCTTGGTATAAAAATACGCACAGCCATAATGTTATGCATCAACATACTAATGGCAGCGCCAAGAGCTATTATGAAAACTGGAATCTTACAAAGCCTAGGCAAAAAAATAGGATCGTTTGATAATGGCAACGCATATTATGCAGAAGGAGAATTTGGCGAAATAAGCGAGCAGAACAATCCAGAGAATGAATCCTTTGCGCCAGTGCCAACTAGAAAAAGAAAAGCTGCTCCAGCCGCAGCAAGGCCACAAAAAGCATCAACAAGCACCAACATCTTACCTTCAATTGATTTATTAGATGATGACAACGCGCAGAGCGTTAAACCCCAGACCCAAAGTGAACTAAACGAAAAATCCGAACAATTGCTAGCAGCTCTACAAGATTTTGGCGTTAAAGGGAAAATTATCAATGTGCGCGAAGGGCCTGTTGTTACAATGTATGAATTTGAACCAGCAGCAGGTACCAAATCCTCTAGGGTAATTGGGCTTTCTGATGATATTGCTCGTTCATTATCCGCTATTTCTGCTCGTATTGCTGTGATTCCTGGGCGTAACGCTCTTGGCATAGAACTACCGAACAAAAAGCGAATGTTCTTTAGGCTAAAAGAATTAGTATCAACCCAAGAATTCCAAAGCCAAAACATACTATTGCCAATAATTCTTGGTAAAGATTTAGCTGGCGTACCACTAGTTGCGGACCTTTCTAAGATGCCACATTTGCTTGTTGCAGGTACTACCGGCTCTGGTAAATCCGTGGCTATTAATGCTATGATTATGTCTCTGCTTTATAGATTCACGCCAGAAGAATGTAAAATGATCATGATAGACCCAAAAATGCTGGAACTATCAGCCTATAACGACATACCGCATTTAATGACCCCCGTAGTTACAGAGCCAGGCAAAGCTGTTGTGGCTCTTAAATGGGCAGTGAAGGAAATGGAGGACCGTTATAGGTTGATGTCTCATCTTGGTGTTCGTAGCATAGCTAACTATAATAGCAAAGTTCTTCAAGCCGCAAAAAATGGTGAAGTTTTGGAGCGCAAAGTCCAAACAGGATTCGATCCGGAAACAGGCAAGCCTATATATGAAACCGTGCCAATAGATATGAATAAAATGCCTTTCATTGTGGTGATAGTAGATGAAATGGCTGACCTAATGTTGGTTGCTGGCAAGGATATAGAAACATCTATCCAGCGCCTAGCGCAAATGGCAAGAGCTGCTGGCATACATATTATAATGGCTACGCAAAGACCATCTGTAGATGTTATTACTGGCGTGATTAAAGCTAATTTCCCTAGCCGCCTCAGCTTTAAAGTTACCTCAAAAATTGACAGCCGTACAATTCTTGGCGAACAAGGGGCGGAGCAACTGCTTGGCATGGGTGATATGCTATATATGGGTAATAGCGCCAGAATATTACGCGTACACGGCCCATTTGTTGATGATGCTGAAGTTGAGCGCGTTACTAACTTTTTGCGCTCCACCGCTACACCACAATATGTCTCTGCAGTAACTGAATCTATTGAAGATGAACTAACCGTAGGCGGCGTATCTATTGACGATGGAGAAGACGATATATACACCCAAGCAGTAAATATTGTTCGCACAGAACGCAAGGCCTCAATTAGCTACATTCAGCGCTGCCTGCGCATAGGTTATAACCGTGCTGCAAATTTAGTTGAAGAAATGGAGCGTAACGGAATACTCTCGGAGCCCAATCATTCTGGTAAAAGGGAGATACTGTTACCAGAAGATTAACTCGTTAACTAAATTATATGCTTTTATTTTTAATGTAGATGTGCTAAAATATCCGCCGTTATAATATATTAGCGAGTCTTGCCATGTCCAAAGATCCAAAATTCAACATAGGTGATAGAGTTGTATATCCTTCACATGGTGTTGGAGAAATCATTGACTTAGAAAACCAAGCAATCGCAGACATGACTATAGAAGTCTATGTTATATCTTTCCCGCACGATAAAATGACTCTACGTGTTCCCGTTACAAGAGCCGCCGCATCAGGCCTTAGAACGCTTACAAGCGAAAGCAACATCAGTGGCGTTTATGACATCCTAAGCGGCAAACCAAAACGTGGCAATAAAATGTGGAGCAGGCGCGCTCAGGAATATGAAGCCAAAATCAACTCTGGTGAAATTGAAGCTATTGCCGAAGTCGTACGTGATTTATATAAGAACGTGGATAATGACCGCTCTTACAGCGAAAGAACAATCTACGAATCCGCTCTAAACCGCCTAGCTTCTGAAATTGCAGTGTTAGAAAAAATTTCTAATGAAGATGCTACAAATAATTTAGTAGAATTACTAAAAGAAAAATTAATAGCTGCTTAAGCAACAATTTAGACGGACAAAATTAATAATGACCAAAAAATTACTATCATTTTTTGCCATAATTTTATTAAGTGCACTGGTTTTGCTAGCCAGCGGTACAACAATTAGCCTTTCAGACCATTCAGACCAAGAGCCAAAATTAGACATTAAAGAATATTTCTCAGGCGATTTAAAAGCCTGGGGGATAGTTCAGGATTGGCGTGGAAATGTCACCGCTCGTTTTGACGCAGACATAAACGGCAAATGGCACACTAACGATGGAATCCTAAAAGAACAATACAGATATTATAATGGCGACGTTCAAAACAGAGAATGGCGCCTTATCAAGCAAACAGACGGCACATATATTGGTTATGCTGAAGGTATAATCAATAGAGCGTCAGGCGAGGCCTCTGGCAGCACAGCCAACTGGCAATATTCTATAGACATCCAAGTTGACGGCAAAGAGCACCGTATCAAGTTCGATAACTGGATGTGGCAAATGCATGATGGCGTTGTAGTCAACCGCTCATATTTGAAGAAATTCGGCATCACCGTAGCAGAAATTACTGTATTTATGCAGAAGCAACAATAATTAACCTTGCCCCAAAGCCTTGTCTATCGCCCCTAACAAATCATCTTGAGTATATGGCTTGTAGATTATTTGCACATCGCCTTTGATATTTTCTTTTAGCGATTCTTCTTGAGAGCCTAGGCCGCTTTGAAATACGAATGGTACAGATGATAATTTTGGGTCCGACTGGAGCTGATTAAAAATCTCGTATCCATTAATGTCTGGAAGCATTATATCGGAAAGAATAAGGCATATGTTATTGGCATATCTTTTAGCAAGCTGCAGAGCTTCTGTGCCATCATATGCGCCTATTATTTTATATTTTGTCAGATTGGGAACAATTAATTCTACCATAGTATGGCAAATTTTGTCATCATCTATAAAAAGAATCACGTCCCTTTGATTTGGTAATATCTCATTCATACTATTGTTCTACAGTCACTTTCACGGGAAGGAAGAACTCCACAGTAGAGCCAGATAATTTATTGTTCATAGCATGAATAGTACCACCATGCGCTTCAACTATTTCGCGGCAAATTGCTAGCCCAAGACCAGTGCTATTATATTCCTTAGTACTTTCGTTGGAAGCGCTTTGAAATGGCTCGAATATAGAATCTAATTCATTTTCAGGAATACCAACGCCTTCATCTTCTACAGAAATCATGCATTTTTCTTCCTCTTTGCGCAATCGAACAATTATGCTGCCACTTGCTGAGTAATTAATCGCATTAGAAAGAAGGTTAGTTAACAATTGAACTATCCAAAATTGATCAGCTGGCGCAAAACACTCTTCGAACTCAGATTCAAATTTTATTTCTATTTGTTCATTAATAGCGTTTAGATCCTGAAAATAAGTAGTAGCCATTTTTGCTGCTTTAACAATATCAATATTCTGGAAACTAAATTCTAATTTTTGCATTCTATCGCCACTTGTTAGCAACGACTCTAGTAAATTTCTAAGATTATTTGATGTGTCCATTATTACTTTAAGATTATTTTTCTTAACATCCTCATCTATAACTGACCAATTATTATATGTATAAGAAGAAACTCCGTTAATGCCATGGACAGCCACTTTCATTTCATGGCCTAATTTTGATAATACTGAAATGTCTTGCATTGTAGGTGTACTTGTATTGTTCTTGACATTAGTTGTTAGTATTTTTTCCATCACACGTGCCTTTTCATCTTATTTTGTATATACATAAATATATCTAAATTAACTTAAAACCACCCATAATAAAGCTGATACTAACACGTTGCGGTTATAATGTCTACACGCCGTTAATCATCAATTAATAAAAATTGATAAAATCGCCTTATGGTTTAATAGTGTGCATACGCTAACTTAAACGCGCAAACTACCGAGGGGAAAGATAATACACATTAACTATTTCAATAATGCAAGCAATATTAAATCATTGACTGGTTTTTATAAAATTCTAGAGTTATAATGCTATTAAATTGATATAATTAATAATTTCTCACGTGCACATAATAAAGATATTACTCCCAAAAGCAGGCCTATTTCCTTTAGACTATCTTACTAAAAAAGATTATTCTATAGGTGATTTGGTACTAGTGCCGTTCAGAAACAAAGAATGTACAGGGATTGTGTGGGAAATTGGGTGCGCAGATTCTGAAAAAAAACTAAAAGAAATATTAGATTCACAAATTTTTCCTGCACAAATCAGCCAAGCAACAGTTAATTTAATTAAAAAAGCTAGCGAGTATTATCTTGCAGAACTCGGCACTGTAGCAAAATTAGTATTGCCGGTAGATATAAACGAAACTCCACTCAAAATCAACGAACAATCAATCAATTTAGAGTTGATTGACTTGCCAGATTTATCTCAATCTCAACAAGAAATATTAAAGAACATTAAAAACACATCAAAACCAGCATTAGTTAAAGGGGTTACAGGTTCTGGCAAAACGGAGATCTATTTCCACGCAATAGAAGAGCAGTTAAAGCTAGGCAAACAAGCGCTAGTAATGCTACCAGAGATCGCCTTAAGCTCTCAGATCATCACAAGATTCACAGAACGCTTTGGGTTCGCGCCAGCCATTTGGAACTCGACTGTAACCAAGGCCCAGAAAAAACGAACCCTTAGAGGAATAATATCTGGTAAGATCTCCGTAGTCATTGGCGCTCGTAGCTCTCTGTTCTTGCCCTATATAAACCTCGGGATTATTGTAATAGATGAAGAGCATGACGCTTCTTACAAACAAAATGAAGGCATGCTATATCACGCGCGTGATATGGCCGTTCTAAAAGGAGCGCTTGAGAAATGCATTACCATTTTAGCCTCCGCGACCCCATCTATTGAATCGATTCATAATGCCCAGACTGGCAAATACCAACTACTAAAATTACAAGATCGCTTTAACAAAGCTCATCTGCCAGATGTGCGTATAGTAGATATGCGAAATGAAGAGCTAGAAAGAAACCATTGGCTATCACCAACCATTACAAATGCTATCAACAATACTCTAGATAATAATCAGCAAACCTTAATTTTTCTAAATCGCCGCGGTTATGCACCTCTTATGATGTGCAAAGATTGTGGCTATAGAATCGAGTGCAAATCTTGCTCTAGCTCTATGGTTATGCATAAATCAACATACCGCTTAGAATGCCACCATTGCGGCGCCACAGCCCCTGTTTGCAAATCATGCCCCGAATGCTCCAATCAAGATTCTATGATCCTGTGTGGACCTGGTATAGAGCGCATTGCCGAAGAGGCTTATAAATTATTCCCTGGTAAAAAAATTGTAGTTGTAAGTAAAGAGCAATCATCGAAGCCAGACGAAATGCAAAAATTACTAGAAGAAATGGCCAGCGGAGAAATAGACATTCTAATTGGCACACAAATCGTTACCAAAGGATACCACTTTCCCAATCTAACCTTAGTTGTTGTAGTAGATGCGGATGTGGGCTTCGTGGGCGGAGATTTGCGCGCCTCTGAAAGAACATTCCAATTACTGCACCAGGTTGGAGGAAGAGCAGGACGCGCCGATAAAAAAGGAACAATGATGTTGCAAACATACTCACCAGAAAATAAAGTAATCGAGGCTCTAGCTAGCGGGCAAGAAGATGATTTCATATCAGAAGAAATAAAATCCCGACAAGCAGCAAACATGCCGCCTTTTGCCAAAATGGCAGCAATTACAATTACAGGTAAAAATGATATTAAAACAATGCAAATGGCTAAAGATTTCGTAGCTATGGCCCCGAAAAGCTCCGCAAGAATACTAGGCCCAGCAGAAGCTATGATGCTTAAACTATCTGGAAGATATCGCTATAAAATATTAGTAATCGCTCAGAAAGATTTCAATTTGCGCAGATATCTAGAATTATGGAAAAGACATGCCAAAATTCCATCCAGCTACCAACTAAAAATCGATATCGATCCGCATAATTTATTGTAATGTTAATGTGATGCTAAATTATGATGCTATGGGGTCAAGCAACTATTTTGTTCTTTTCCAGTACATTGGCCGCCTTCATAACTAGATCTTCCAAACCGACGTTTTTTTCTCTAAATGGTATTTTGCCAGCTAGGATTTCATCTATATCAATCCATTTGGGGTAGACAGGGTTCATTTCTAAATCACCAATTAGACTTAGATTTTCAATATTACTTATTGCATCCGCTAAGAACACTGTGCACGCGGTGAAAGCCCTGGTATTATTGATTGTATTATCCCAAAAGAAATAATAGCTACCCAAATAATTTTGAATTCTTATATCCAAATTTAATTCTTCTTTTGCTTCACGAATAGCACATTGCTCAAAACTCTCTGCATAATCTGTTTTAAAGTCTGCATCAATACGCCCACCAGCTGGCTCGTACGCGAAATCACTATCAATAATTCTAGATACCAATAGCAATTTATTATCCTTTGGATGCGGAATAATCACTTTGGCTGCAGCAAAGGTTTCTAATTTCATTTTACTAATCCTTAATCAATATAGTTGCAGAAACGGTCATTGTTATTTGACTTTGACCAGGCGCCGCAACAGGAGCGTGTTTTTCGCTATTATCCGCCGCTCTCATTCCCATTAATTTACTACGTTTTCTAAGCATCGGTTGGTAATGATTTGAGTCAATATTGATATTTACAACTTCGGTACTCTTTTTACCAATAGCTTTCGCTACTCGATCTGACTTTTTGAGTAATTTTTTAATCGCCTTTTCCATCAAGGCATCACGAGTTTCTTCATGCTTTTCAGGCGAAACAACATATCCAAGATTACTGGTAGCCAGGCCCATTTTCTGCAATTCACCAGTCATTTTTAATATATCATCAGAAGATTTTCCGCTAATTCTCATATGCTGAGCACCACGCCAAATCGTCTTTTTCTTCTCGCTTTTCTTAACGCGCGGATGGTATTTATAAACAGAATATTGCTCTGTTGAAACTTGTGAATTCTTCAGGTCTTTAGCTTTGTTAAAAGCTTCACTCATTGTTTTATTTATTTTTTCCTGCACGGCGCTAGCACTTTTACCTTCTGCCTCAAAACGCAAATTAACAACCAACAAATCCTCAGTAACATTAACGTTTTCCGTAGCAGAGATGTTTAAATATGCACCTTTTCTTTTTGAACCTTCATCTGCCATAGTAGAATTAGTGAATAAAAATAATAATGCGATAAATGCTATTAGTTGCTTGTTCATAATGATCTCTTAAATTGACTTTATTAATTCCTTTGCTGCCTGCAATCCTATTTTGGTTATAGTATGACCGGAAATCATACGAGCTAACTCATATGACTTACCTTGCTCGTCTAAACTACCAACCTTAACACTAGTATGCGACTCTGCTTGAGTTTTTTCAACCAAAATATGCTGGTCCGCTCTGCCCGCAACTTGTGGTTGGTGCGTAATAACAATAATTTGTACCGCCTCACTAAGCATTTTCAAGCGCTGACCCATTGAATCCGCAACAGATCCGCTAATTCCAACATCGATTTCGTCGAAAATAATAGCTTGCTTTGGCGCATTATCAAATAAAGCCACACGGAAAGCAAGCATAAAACGAGATAATTCCCCGCCCGATGCGATTTTATCAATAGGTGATAATTTCATTCCTGGGTTGGTAGAGGCTATAAAGCGTATTTGGTCTACTCCTTTAGCTGTTGCGACATCATCTGATGTTATGATTTCTGCTTTAAACTTAGCTTTCTGCATTTGTAATAATGCAAGTTCGCTCATAGTTTTTTGCTCTAACACCTTTGCGTGCAATTTCCTTTGCTCCGATAACTCACTAGACTTAACAAAATATGATTCTTTAGCAACCTTGGCCTCTTCTTCTAAATGTGAGCTGCCAATTATTTTACTTTCAAGCTGCTGCAATTGCTCTGAGGATTTATTAAAAAACTCTAGCAAATCAGCGGGAGAACAAGAATGTTTGCGCGCTAGAGAGCGAATCTCATAAAGCCTATCATCCACCTCCTCTAGCGAATAATCTCCCGCATCAAAATCACGTAATTTTTCTACTAATATAGATTTTGTATCTTCTATTTTATCGTAAGCAAGCTCTAAACAAGTGCTGGCCTCCTCTAAGCTCTGATCATTTTCCAAAGAAGAAATCGCGCGCTGCGATTTAGCGATTAATTGCTCAAGTGAGCTAGCTTCAATATCAGAAATCACACCGCTAATTAATGAGATTTCTTTATCGCGCCCCTGCAGCTTTCGCTTAATACCAGCTAATTCTTGCTCTTCATTCTCCTGGAGATCTATCTTTTCTAGTTCAGCACAAATATGCTGCAAATAATCGATTTCATTTTCAATCTCTGACTTAGCTTTATTAAATTCAGTAATTTGATTTTCTAAGTTTTGCCATATTTTATAATTATCCGAAACAGACTCCTTCAAACTAAATAAGCCCCCAAATTCATCTAGAATCTGCATATGGAAAGAAGTATTAAGTAATAATGTATGATTATGTTGGCCGTGCAACTCTAGCAAATGATCAAACAAACCTTGCGCTAATTTGGTAGTAACTATTTGGTCATTAATTAGGATTCTTTTACGCCCAGATGCATTCTGAGTTCTTTTAACAACTATATCACCATCAGTTTCAATGTCAGAAGCAGCAAGATATTCCTCCGCCTTTTTAGACGATAAAAATATTACTGTTACAACGCAAGAATCTCCCCCAGGCCTCACAGGGTCACCAGAAAATTTACCACCTAAACAAAAAAGAATAGACTCAAGAAGGATAGATTTACCAGCACCAGTATCGCCAGTAATTACGCAAAACCCTTTATTAAAGTCCAGATCTAACTTTTCAATCAGAATAAAATCTTTAATGTGAAGGCTTTGCAGCATTTAACTTATCATTATTTTTTTAGCAATCTTTGGCTGTATTGATACCATGGACTATCTGGATAATTATGCTTAAGAACACTTGCATATTTCTCTGCCTCGCCCCTTAAACCCAGCATTAAATTAGTCTCAACTAACCTATGCAAAGCCTCTACAATATGAGTAGTTGTATCATATTCATCTACTACAACTTGGAACCTAGTAATCGCAGCGATTGGATTATTCTTTTTCAAATAATAACGCCCTACTAGCATTTCTTTGCCTGCTAAATGGTCATTTACCAAATCAATCTTCAAAGCAGCATCTATGGCATATTTTGAACCAGGGAATCGAGTCATCACCTCATTCAAACCAACTTTAGCATATCTAGTTCTAGACTGGTCTAATTTTACATTTGATATTTGTGTATAATTCGCAAGGGCTTTTAAATAGTAAGCATATGCAATATCTTCATGCCTTGGGTGCAACTTAATAAATACATCCAAAACATCTACTACTTCGTCATATTCACTATCTAAATATAATGAATATGCCTGCATCAGCTCTGCTTTAGGTGTTAAGCTATTACCAGGGTGCTGAAAAAACACTCTTTCAAATTCCAAAGCCGCTTTTTGATAGCTACCAGCTTCTAATTTTTCTACACCACCATTGTAAAGTTCAAGGGCTGGGGTTATTGCTTCATCGTCAATGAATTTAGTTTTGCAAGCAGTCAAAGCAAAAGCTGCGACCAATATAAAAGCAAAAGATCTTATTGTATTCATGAATTTAATCAAAATTATATGTTATTATCACGTATCTTATACCTGAAAAATTATCCCAAGTACAGCAAAACAAAAGCTATGATTTATGGGTAGTATCATCGTCATTATTCTTAGGCTTATCTTTGTCTTTTTCCTCGTCTTTCATAGCGGATTTGAACGACTTCATTCCAAGACCTAATTGCGACATCACTTGCGGCAATTTACCAGCACCAAACAACAAAAGCACAATCAGCAAAACCACCAACAACTGAACTAAACTTACTCCCATGATTTTAATCACCTAAATATTTATTTAGATGAATAATAACCAAACTATATTTAATTAGCTAGGTTTTTCTAAAGTTACTCTTAATATAAGAAGAAGACTTAGAGAGGTTAGCAATTTTCTCTTTAGTATTTGCTATATGAACAGAGGTAACGGGAAAATACTTTGTAAGAATATCCAGAGATTTATGCAAATATTTCAAGGCCTTAGTATAATGCCTGTAAATCTCGGCAGGATTGGCTAATTTTTCTGCTTTGGACACTTCAATCTCTGCAAGAGTCTCTAAAACTTCATATCTTCTGCTATGATTAGCATTTTCTAATATTTGCAACGATTTGTTTATCAAGCTCTCCCCCTTACTCAGCCCATTAGCCAAATATACTTTGCCCAATTTGTGCAAAGCCATAACAGTTTTAACATGATTTTTACCATAAAATTGTTCATATAAATTATACCCTTCTTCTAATAAAATCGTAGCATTTTTTAAATCTCCCAATTTCAGAAAACTATTTCCAAGCGCAACTTTCCCCCATGCGGTTCTTATGTGCCCATTACCAAAATGACTTCTATAACCATTGAGTGCTTCCACAAAAAACTTATGAGCCATTTCCACGTCGCCAGTAGCCTGCTTAAATGAAGCAAAATACGATTTTGTCCATGATATTTCAATATTACGATCTTTATAATGCCTGTGATATAAACTATAATGTTTATCAAATAATTTTTCTGCCTTGTCCATTTCGCCAACACCATGCAAAACACGCGCAAAGCGCAAACCACTCCAACTGGAATATAAATTATCTTCACCGTATTTAGTAACAAAGATTTCATGAGCTTGACTCAATGTTCTAATAGATTTAATCGCACTCCCAGAATCCCAATATATATGCCCCAAATAAGTTTGGGCCCATGCGGTTTTAATGTGGGTTGGACCAAGCTTATCTCGCATTACATCAATAGCACCTTCAAGCAAATCAATGGCTTTTTGATACTCGCCTAATTGCCTGCATGTATGAGCCAAATAAACCTTCACTCGTGCTGTTAATGCATGATTATGGCCATATTCAGCAAGCGTGATTTTCAAAGCATATTGTAGTATATCTTGGGATTTAATATATTTACCATTTTTTCTATAAAGACTACCTAAATTATGTAATGCTTCAACTGCTCTAATTGGCTCTTTTGGATAATGTTGTTTATATAAAATAAGAGCCCTAGTAAATAACTCTTCAGCACGCAAATGTTCACCAGATCTATAATAAGCTCTACCCAACTGTACAAGCAACGTAGTGTTTTCAATATTATCTAAACCATAATGATCTTCTTGAATTGAAAGTAATGGCTCTAATAAATCCTTAGATTCGTGTAATTCACCAAGCGAATCATGCACTTCTGCTAATAGTAAAAGTGGACGAATGACTAAAATTTCATTAACAGGCTCGCTTGTATTATATATATCAATAGCGCGGTTCAGCACCTTTTTAGCAGAAGCATATTCTCCAATTTCCTTATAGGCCGAACCAAGGTAAGTAAGGGCTTTTGCAACTTTGAAATGCACAGGGCCATATTCACTCTCAACTACCGCTAAACCATGCTCCAATATCCTTTTAGCATCTTGGTATTCACCAGAATACAAATAATAATTCGCAAGCTCAGACTCCAAAGACACCTGATCCTTTTTATCTATTATCCTGCTAGAGTTACTTAAAAACTTTTCTATATGTTTTTCCATAATTTTAACTTTAGAAAAATCATTATTACCCACATGATTCAAATACCCCACTAATTGCTGAGATATCTCAGAAACAATCTTTTGATACTCTTCTCTCATTAAAGAAGTAGATATATGGTGCATTAAAGCTTCAAATGCGACACATAAGGATCTATATTATCAAGTTAAGCCACCTATGGTGGCAGCCTAGTTCTGAGTATATTTGCCATCACATACTATAAAATGCTATTATGTATGTTTATGCTACAATAGGTGAC
>CAXMOU010000096.1:0-2188 GCA_964195465.1 uncultured Rickettsiaceae bacterium | reverse complement strand
GCTACTACCCTTCTTTTTTTCTTATGTCTACCCTAATGCAGATGGGAGTTGACGCTGTGTTTCCAATGCATGCAGCAAGAGATTGTGACTTTCGCAAGGGCAAGAAATTAGGTAAAAAAGATCACATAGCGCAGTGGAACGTAAGCGTCAAATGCCCTGCACTCTATTCTGGAGTTAAATCACGTGTATCCAAGTTATATGGTAGGATTGCACGTAATTCTTCTTCGTTTTTGGCTTTGTGAATATTTTCAAATAAATATCGTAAATAATGATATGTGTTTACATTATTTGCTTTGCAGGTTTCGATTATGCTAAAAATCAGGCTGCTTGCCTCAGCTCCTTTTTGTGATTTACTAAAAAGCCAATTTTTACGTCCGATCACGAATGGTTTAATTGCTCGCTCACAATCATTATTATCGATTCTAATTCTACCATCCTCCAAGTAGGCAATCAGTTTTGGCCACTGATTTAATGGGTAATTAATTGCTTTGCCCAATATGCTTGTTGGTGGCGCTTGATCTTTGTAATGCAACAGTTTTTCTTTTAACTCCTCTATTATCAGTTTTGATTTTTGTTGCCTTATTTGATAAATTTCATCGTCAGTTAGATCTATGATTTTCTTTTCGATATCGTATAATTTACCTATAATATCAACTACATCTGAGGCTATGCCTTTGGTTTTAGTTATTTTAACAATATCCATAAATTTACGACGCGCATGAGCCATGCAACCAACTCCAGTGACGCTGTCTTTTGCATGTAATTCATTATAACCCGAATAGCCGTCACATTGATGATACCCTTGAAAATCTTTTAAAAAATCACTAGCTACTTTTCCTGACCTCGATGGATTATATTCATACACTACCGCCCGCTTTTTTCTTTGGCCACTCATATGAAGCCACATATAATTTTTGCTTTTATCGTCATCTAAAACATTAATTGTTGTTTCATCACTACAGGCATACCCAGATTTATTGATATCCTGTTTTAGCAAGTCAACTATTGGCTTGAGGCGCTCCGCGCCAGCTAATATCCAGTTTGACATTGTAGCACGCGACAAACTCACTCCTAATCTTTTCCATATCCGTTCCTGCCGATATAAAGGAGAATGATCATCGAACTTTTGAGTGTAAATATGAGCAAGCAAGTTAGAGGTAGCGATTGATTTATTAAGCGGAGCAAATGCTGGCGGCGCTCTTTTAACGACTTCTTCGCAAGATTTGCATGCATATTTATAGCGCACATGCTCTTTGACTATTACTTTAGCTGGAATAATATCCAGTTGCTCGGAGATATCGGAACCAATATGGGTCAGCTCAGAGCCGCATTTACATTGCAGCTCTTCTTTTTTAAGCTCATGTATAATTCTTTTGCGTGGAAGCTCTTTTGGCAACGCCTTGCGCCCACCTTTCTTATGAGAGACTGGTTTATCAGATTTTTGTTCGACTTTTGATTCTACCGCATCCCCTTCATCTTTTGCGTAAGATTCCGCTTCATTGAATAATAGACTCATTTGTTCAGCATGAGAATCTTTAGACTTCTCCGTGCGCTTGCCAAAGATAGTATTTTTTAACAATGCGCAATGGTGCTTAGATATAGCAAGCTCTGTCTCAAGCCACTCTGCCTTTTTAGATAATGATTGATTGCTAGTTTGCAGCTCTATCACATTGGTTCTTAGCTCAGAATTCTTAGATTTAAGCGCATTAATTTGCGCTTCTAGTTTTGCTGTATTGTCCTCAGGGATTCTAAAAACCATTATCTATTTGCGCTATCAATTTATGACTCATAGAATAGCAGAAAACCCTTGATATGTACAGCTTTAACGCCTCTTCTTTCTAATAAAATGCACTATATTTCAAAGACTTGAATCCAATGATTTTATCAATGTCCAGACCATCAAATAACCATCTTAATTGATCGTAAGTAATAGACCTGGTCAACAATAAATTAGGAATTTTAAACCTCTCTTTCTCAAGTCTTTTATAAAGCAAAGTAAAACCATTTTTATCCCAATAAAGCAGCTTTAATTTATCATGCTTTCGATTAGACAAGTTAAGCCACCTATGGTGGCAGCCTAGTTCTGAGTATATTTGCCATCACATACTATAAAATGCTATTATGTATGTTTATGCTACAATAGGTGACTTATGGAAATAGTTGGCAGAGGCGTGTCTATAAAGAACAT
>CAXMOU010000095.1:0-1004 GCA_964195465.1 uncultured Rickettsiaceae bacterium | reverse complement strand
GGTTTGCTTAAGTGAAGTGCCATGAAACCTAGGGGCATTAAACACTGACCAAAATCTTTTCCTAAATGCAAAAGCCTAGAAGTTGTTATCATCTGAAGGTGGCTTGAAATATGGATTTGACGCTTAAGTTAGTGCCATTGAGATAAAGACCCTGTTACGCGCGTGGTTCCAAGGGGTTTATATCACCATACTGGTAATAAAATCAAACTTCCAACCCCAAAAGGTGGAGTGCATTCAAGTTCTGTTTATAGAGAAATTGCAAAAAACATGAAAGATGAGGATGTACAAAACGCAAGAGCTTCTGATAAGCCATGGTCTTTCACTGAATCTTATGTAAAGCCTGTTATGGAAATGACAAAAGAGGTGTTTGCTAAAATACAGAAAAATACTGTCGGTGCGGTAATGAATAAAATAAAGAAAAGTCTATCTAGTCATAAAAAGCCAATAGACGGAAAGGAGGAAGTTAGTACCCCTAGTTTTGCTGAAAAAGTGAGTTCTGAGAAAGCTCGTTCTGAGAAAGGGGGTAGTGTAAGGAGGTAATTTAGAGCAATAAGGATGCCGCTATGCTCCACATTATTATTCCTATAATTCCATCTAGTATCTTCCATGAAACAGGCTTCTGGAATAGTGGCGATAAATACCTAGCGCCGTAGGATAGAGAAAAGAACCATAAAAACGAAGCGCATATAGCACCGATTGTGAAATAGATTCGCAAATTCTCTGATATTTGCGCACCGATGCCTCCAAGCAGGACTACTGTGTCTAGGTATAAATGCGGATTAAGAAAGCTAAGGGCTAATAATGTTATGATAGTTCTCTGAAGGCTGTCAGAATCATTTACATTCTCGTTGTCTATTGAATGTTTGATGTAAAGTGCAGAATAAAAAGACTTTGCTCCGTAACAAGTTAAGCCACCTATGGTGGCAGCCTAGTTCTGAGTATATTTGCCATCACATACTATAAAATGCTATTATGTATGTTTATGCTACAATAGGTGACTTATG
>CAXMOU010000094.1:0-22407 GCA_964195465.1 uncultured Rickettsiaceae bacterium | reverse complement strand
CTGAGCTTAAATGATGTGACATATTCTTCTCTATATAAATTACTTATTTTAATAATATAGATCCTTATGTGTCGCATTTGAAGCTTTAATGCACCCTTACCATCTGATTGAACTGCTGCAAATTATGCAACAGTTTCTTTACAAACACTACTCAGCGGCAGTGTTTGCGCTTACAACCATTATTATCTGCTTGCCTTCCATTTTTGGTTCCATTTCAAGCTTGGCTAGATCACCCAGCTGTTCTAGGATCTTATCAAAAACTTCTTTTCCCTTATCTTTATGAACTATCTCACGCCCTTTAAACCATAGAGAAATCTTGACTTTATCGCCGCCTGCTAGGAATTTTTTGATCTTTGATAATTTAACATCAAAATCGCCTTGGCCGATATTGACCTTGAACTTCATTTCCTTCAAAGCAACTCTCTTTTGCTTTTTCTTGGCTTCTTGTTGGCGTTTTTTTGCGTCGTATTTATATCTACTAAAATCCAAAATTTTACATACTGGTGGCTCAGCACTTGGTGAAATTTCAACAAGGTCAAGACCAGCAGAGCTTGCTTCAGCCATAGCTTCTGCCAAATCAACAACGCCAATCATTTCGCCATCTGCGCCAACTAAGCGCACTTTTGGCGCCCTTATGTCCCTATTAGCGTTAGGGAATTTGCTTTTTCTGTATTTAGATATATCGATACTCCTCAAATATTATTTATTTATAAATTTTTCTAGCTAAGATATTTTTTGTTTTCTTGCATTATAATCTCTATAAGCTCATCAACGCTAACAACATCCTGCTCTTCAACGCCAAAGCGGCGTAGCGTAACTGTACCATCCGCTTGTTCTTTTTTGCCTATAATAGCAATTATTGGCACTTTCTGGTTAGAAAAATTACGTATTTTATAATTCACTTTTTCCTTTGAAATGTCAAGTTCTGATCGCACACCTGCATCAATCAGCTTTTTATGGATTCCTGTTATATGATCATCAAGATCGTTAGTAATCCCTACAATCCCTACCTGCACAGGGGCTAACCATAGCGGGAATTTACCAGCATATTCTTCAATAAGAATGCCAATAAATCTCTCAAATGTACCTATGATCGCTCTATGCAGCATCACTGGGCGTTCCTTCCCACCGCCAGCTGCTATATATTCTGCGCCCAATCTCTCTGGCAGAACAAAATCGACCTGAAAAGTACCACATTGCCAATCGCGGCCAACAGCGTCAGTTAGAACGAATTCAAGCTTAGGGCCATAAAATGCGCCCTCACCTGGGTTCATTTCATACTCCAAACCAGCTTCTTCAACAGCGTCGCGCAGTGCAGCTTCAGACTTATCCCAAACGGAATCAGCACCAGCGCGCACTTCAGGACGGTCAGAGAATTTTACTTTTACTTTTGTAAATCCAAAATCCTTGTATATTTCCTGAAGCAACTTACAAAACTCAACAGTTTCACTATTAATTTGTTCTTCAGTGCAAAAAATATGCGCATCATCTTGAACGAAATTACGAACTCTTAGCAAGCCATGCAAGCCGCCAGAAGCCTCGTTTCTATGGCAAGAGCCAAACTCCGCCATACGAAGCGGCAAATCACGGTAGCTCTTCATTCCTTGATTAAAAATCTGCACATGACATGGGCAATTCATAGGTTTTAGAGCGTGAATCTTATCTTCAGACTCAACAGTGAACATGTCGTCCCTGAACTTATCCCAATGGCCAGACTGCTCCCAAAGTTTTTTATCCACCATCACTGGAGTTCTTACTTCTGAATAATTAGCCTTCTGCAATTTACGCCTTATGTAAGCTTCTATAGTGCGATATATGCTCCAGCCTTTATCGTGCCAGAACGGCATACCCTGCGCCTCTTCCTGGAAGTGGAACAAATCAAGCTCACGGCCAAGCTTTCTGTGATCACGCTTCTCTGCTTCTTCTAAGCGGTATAAATAATCGTCCAGCTGCTCTTTAGTAGCCCAAGCTGTACCATATATACGTTGCAGCATTTCGTTGTTACTATCACCACGCCAATAAGCGCCAGCGACTTTCATCAGCTTGAAATGCTTGATTTTACCAGTCGATGGGCAATGCGGCCCGCGACATAGATCTATAAATTTCCCTTGGCGATACAAAGTAATAGTCTCACCTTTTGGAATAGACTCGATAATTTCAGCCTTATAATGCTCACCCATTTCCTTGAACATTACAATCGCTTCATCGCGGTCCATTTCCGAACGTACAAATTTCTCATTGCGCTTAATGATATGACGCATCTGCGCTTCTATTTTTTCAAGATCACCTTCCGTAAAAGGAGTATCTTTGGCAAAATCATAATAGAAACCATCTTTAATAGCTGGCCCTATAGTTACCTGAATATCTGGGAACACTTCTTTTGCTGCTTCTGCAATAATATGCGCAGCATCGTGCCTGATTATTTCTAAAGCTTCTGGGTCTTTGACTGTCAAAATACGTAAATTACAATCAGCATCGATTGCCCTAGATAGGTCTCGAAGCTCGCCATCAACCTCTACAACCATAGCAGCCTTTGCTAGAGATGGAGAAATAGAATGGGCGATATCATAAGCAAGTATGCCCTTTTCAAATTGTTTTTTTGACCCGTCTAGGAAAGTTACATTAATCATATTGATAAAATCGTCATTTTAACTTGATATATTCAGTAGATTTTATATCATTTTATCATTTAATAATCCAGCAAAAACATTGATATGGTAAGTATTCCACATTGGCCGCAAGTACCGCTTTGGCGCATTCCAAACAAGATTGACTTAAGTGTAACCCTAAACCTGCTTGAAGCGCTGGGCAATCCGCATCATAAATTACCGCCAACAATTCACATTGCTGGGACTAATGGCAAAGGCTCTACGCTTGCTATGCTCAAGAGTATTTTTATGCAAGGTGGATATAAAGTGCATAGCTATACATCACCTCATCTTATAGATTTCAATGAGCGCGTAAAGCTAGCTAACCTACCAATTTCAGACGATCATTTACATTCCGCCCTAGAAAGAACTAGGCTAGCAGCTGAAAAAGCAGGGCTCACCCCAAGCTTCTTTGAAGGCACCACAGCAGCAGCATTCCTAGCTTTTTCAGAAACTCCAGCTGATTTGCTATTGTTAGAAACAGGCCTTGGTGGGCGCTTAGATTGCACTAATATACTAACAAACCCAGCTCTCACTATTATTACATCTATCTCCATGGATCATACAGAATATCTAGGAGACACGCTGCCAGAGATTGCTAACGAAAAAGCGGGAATCATTAAAGCTGGCGTGCCATGCGTAATTGGACCCCAATCACCTGAAATATACAAGCTACTTCTAGATAAATGCGACTTAGTAGGCGCGCCAGCTTTTTGCTATGAATATGATTATGGGACAGAGAAAACTAATGATGGCTTCACTTACCTATCGCAGAAATTCAACTTAGACCTACCCGCGCCCGCCCTAAAAGGAGATCACCAGATCCTAAACGCAGCTGGAGCGGTTGCTGCCACCATGTTACTTGGCAAACAGTTCAAGCTTACAAAAGCTACAATCTCACAAGGGTTGGTAGCTACCAACTGGCCAGGAAGGCTTCACTTAATTCCAGAAAAACAAGCAAAGCAACTTGCTGGCGATAATATCGAAATATATCTGGACGGAGCGCATAATGAAGCAGGCGCCCTGAGCCTTGCCACCTGGGCCTCAGAGAATTTAACAGGACCAGTATACTTAGTATTAGGAATGACAAGAAACCGCGATGCGACAAGCTTCTGCGATTATTTTCAACATTTTGTAACTAAAGGAATGACTGTACCAGTTGAGTCTGAACCATCCAGCTGCACCGCAGGAGCTTTAGCAAAACAAGCATCAAAAAGCGGTATAGATTTTACAGAAGCGGAGTCTTTAGAAGGCGCAATACAAGAGCTCTCAGCACGCAATCAAGGAAAACAAGCCACAATCATCGTCACTGGCTCACTATTCCTGGTCGCAGACTTTTTACAACTAGGGAGCAAATAACACAAAACACACACAATTAACAATTAAACATTGCCACTTAATTTATTTACAATTAAAACCCTTGACCATTAGTAGCAAGGATATATACACTAGGAAGGCGTGTTCAATTCTTTTTTTAAGTATGAGGTATATATATTATGAATTTCACAAAATTTCACGTCGAACTAAACACGGACCTAGCATGGCGCTTATTCTTACTACTAGCAGCTACTGCTATAATCGTCTCTGCATCGGACGCTGCATTTGCAGTCGCCCCTTCGGCTGCTGACAATGATGTCGTTGGCCAAACTCTTTGCAGACTGGTTGCTAACTTAAGTGGCGGCATAGCAAGAGGTATTGCTACAATCGCTATTTTCTCAGTTGGTGTTGGCCTATTCTTGGGTAAACTAAACTGGGGTATCGCAGCTGCAACAGCAGCAGGTGTTGGTATCATCTTCAGTGCACCTAAATTAGTAGCTTTCTTAAGCGGTGACTCAGATAATGCAAATTGCGAAACTGGCGACGCGTAAACACATACTATTAAGATTATAAGAACTAAAATAAGGGGTGGTTATACTGCCCCTTATTTTTTATATAAATTAAGTCAATCAAACATCGCAAACAGCAACGCATCCTTTTGCTTGGCATCTGCAAAAGACACAGAACATTCCGTATTTTCCATTGCATAATAAGCAGCCTTTCCTAACAAGTTTTTTGCAGGAAAATTCCCTATATTTGCTAAGGAAGCTTTTAAAGTCTCTCCATCAAAAGCGCGCAGGAATTTATCTTTAAAATGATACTCATCACTAAGTATAACGAAATGATCTGCTTGCACAGATGCAGCAATCATAGAAGCAGTGCTATAAGGGTCTAGAATAATTGTTCTACCATTAGGGCTGCATGCAACCGGAGAAATCACAGCAGTTATTTCATTATCCTCATACGAGGCTAACAAGTCTGGATTAACCATAATAGGAGTTCCTATACAGTTGAATTTAAAATCCGAACCATCGCTTTTTATAATCCATCGCGGCCTCTCGGCTACAATAAGATTTGCATCCTTGCCAGAAAAACCGATAGCATTCACACCATTAAGGCACAATTTAGTAATAATATCGCGATTAATTCTGCCAGATATAATCATCTCTGCAATTTTGGATATTTTTTCTTGATCAAATATTGAGCCTTGCTCCTTTTGTGAAACGCCAAATTCTTTTAGCTTCTTATCTATTATCCCATCATAACCATGCACAATAATCACCTTCACTCCAAAGGAAGAAAGTGTGGATACATTTTCTGCGAAATTAACAATCAATTCATCATGCTCTAAAATATAGAATGGCAATTGAACAAGTATCACCTGCCCTCTTACAGAGCTTGCGCGTCTAATGATTTTTTTGATTAAGGCTGAATCGCCAGATTTTTCAGGCGGTTTGCTATTGCTGCTCTTGCCCTTGTGCTGCCCTGACCATGCTAAGCTGTAATTCTTTTGCACCAATGCCACCCCTACTACTAGTAACAATGACATTACACGAACATCCTAAAGTTGCAAGATATTCTTTCGCTTCAGATATTAATATAGCGCCTGCCTTAGATTTATCCGCCTTAGTGAAAACTATCTGAAAGTTAACATCACAACTTCTCAATAGATCGATAATTTCTACGTCCTGCTCCTTTATCCCCCTGCGTGAGTCAATCAACAGATTGACCAGCTTTAGGTGCTCACTATTCTCTAAATAGTACAAAATCAACTGTTGCCAATCTGCGCGCACGGACTTTGGAACTTTTGCAAAACCATAGCCAGGCAAATCTGCTATAAGCATTCTATCTGCTATAGAAAAGAAGTTTATTTGCTGTGTGCGCCCAGGAGTATGCGAAACCCTAGCTAAAGCCTTGCGCTTACATATAGTATTGACCAAGCTAGACTTGCCAACATTAGACTTGCCTAAAAAAGCCACCTGAGGCAAGAAAAGCTTCGGGAACTGATGAGTATAAGCAACGCCAGCAATGAACTTAGCTTCTTGACTAAAAATTTTCGTAGTAAACATTCTCTTCCTTTAGATGTAATCTAATTTAAGTCCTTAGCCCTTATCCAGCTTATTAATATAAGATTGCTGAACAATTGATAGAACGTTATTCCAAGACCAGTATATCAACAAACCAGCTGGAAAGCCACTAAACATGAATAAGAACATAAGCGGCATAAATTTCATCACTTGCGCCTGCATTGCGTCTGCTGGTTGTGGGCTCATTCTTTGCTGCATGAACATACTCGCTGCCATAATAAGCGGCCATACACCAATCATAAGGAATGAAGGAGGCGTGAACGGAAGCAGACCAAACAAATTAAACAAGGTTGTAGGATCAGAAGCAGAAAGATCATGAATCCACCCAAAGAATGGTGCATGCCTCATTTCAATTGTTACATATAATACTTTGTATATAGAGAAGAACACAGGAATCTGAATCAGCAACGGCAAACAGCCTGAAATAGGATTCACCTTCTCTCGCTTATATAAACCCATAACTTCTTGATTCATACGTGCTTTATCGTCTGAATACAGTTCCTTCAAGCGCTCCATTTCTGGCTGCAGGCTTTTCATCTTTTTCATTGAGCGATAAGATTTATTAGCTAGCGTAAACATCACAAGCTTAATAAGTACCGTTACAACCATGATGCTAATACCAAAATTTCCAACATACTTATAGAAAAAATTCATAGCATTAAAAATCGGCTTAGTTAGAACATAGAACCAACCAAAATCAATAGCGCGATCGAAAAGATTTATCTTATATTGCTCTTCATATTTATCCAGCAAAGCTACTTTCTTAGCTCCTGCAAATAAATGGTGAGTTAGTTCAAAACTACCGCCAGCTTCAATAAGCTTAGAAGAAGATAAAAAATCAGCTTGATACTTATCTGTGCCCGCTTTCATTGCATAATTATAGTTAGCGCTATATTGCTCAGATTTATCTGGGATAAAAGCAGCCAACCAATATTTATCAGTAATGCCAATCCAATCCACTTTGCCTCTTGAGAAGCTTTCTTTTTTGCTATCTTTCATTGAGTCATAAGAATATTCCTGCAACTCACCAGCAACAGAACCAACCATTCCCTGATGCAGAATATTCACCACGCGCTCATCCTGAGGCTCGTAATTACGGTTAATCAGACCATAATATTGAGCAGAAATCGGACGAGACGAATGATTTTCCGTACGCTGCTTTATGGTGAACATATAATCTTCATCTAGCGAAACAGTCACTATAAAGCGTACATCTTCTGGACTTGTCCAAAATAAATTAACTTCACTACCAGCATTTAGCTCAGCTTTATCTGCCTTCCACATAGTGTTTGAGTCTGGGTAAGTAACGCCTTTATCTGAACTCCACCAGCCAATCTCAGCAAAATATGGATTTTCAGAATTAGAAGGGGAAAACAATTCTACTGGCGGGCTGTTTTTGTCAATATCTTTGCGATATCTAAGCAAAGTTAGATCATCAAAACGCAGGCCTTTTAAAGATATAGATCCAGATAGCACAGGTGATTTAATATTAACACGCGGAGCCGCAACAATCGCAACATTTCTTTCAACCACGCTATTTTCGACCTTAGCCTTAGCCTTCCCTTGTTCTTTCAAGCGCTTTATTTTCTGACGATATTGCTGAGTTTCTTCAGCAAGCTTCTCTAACCTAGGCTTCTCATAAAAATGCTGCCAACCAAAAATAATAACTACAGATAAAACAATCGCTGTAATCAAATTTATAAAACTGTAATTCATAGAAAATCATTCAATAATAATATATGCACACTTCTATAGCATTCTACAGAATTAATCAAGGGTTTTGAGAAAATGACTCAAACGAGTTGATTTTCTTGATAAAATTTAATATAATGCGAACGTTTTAACTAATATGTAGCCGTGTATTTATCATGCCCTTTAAGCAAAAAACCATTGTAGTTGCCATGTCTGGCGGGGTTGATAGCTCTGTTGTGGCTGCTATGCTACACGAAGCTGGGCACAAGGTGATAGGTATTACTCTTCAGCTATATGATCATGGCCTGGCTCTACAAAAGAAAGGCGCTTGCTGCGCTGGGCAAGATATTTATGACGCGAAAATGGTTGCTGACAAGCTTGGCTTTCCGCATTATATTTTTGACTACGAAAATAAATTCAAAGAACAAGTAATAGACGATTTTGCTGACAGTTATATACGCGGAGAAACCCCATTACCATGCGTGCGCTGCAACCAGTCTGTTAAATTTAACGACTTATTAAAGGCAGCAAAAGAACTAAACGCAGATGCACTTGCTACTGGCCATTATGTACAAAAAATTGCTGGCAAAAATGGTTCAGAGCTGCATCGCGGGTTTAGTGAAGACAAAGACCAAAGCTATTTCTTATTTGCAACCACACCAGAGCAGTTAGACTACCTAATGTTCCCACTTGGAGGCAAAACAAAAGAAGAAACCAGAGAGCTTGCTCATAAATTTAGCCTAGAAGTAGCAGACAAACCAGACAGCCAAGATATTTGCTTCGTCCCAAATGGCAATTATCGCGACGTGATCAACAAAGTGCGTCCAAATGCTAGCAAACCAGGAAGATTCATGCATATTGATGGCTTTGACATTGGAGAGCACAAAGGAATAATCCACTATACTATTGGACAAAGAAAAGGTTTAGGAATAGCATTTGGTGAACCTATATATGTAATAAGAATTGACCCGAAGAGCAATACGGTCTATGTTGGTCCTGAGTCTGCTCTTGTTAAAACGCAGTTTTTACTAAAAGACATCAACTGGTTAGCGACCGATAAAGCCATAGATGGCCTAGAAGTAACAACTAAAATCAGATCAACAACTCGTGGGATAAAAGCCAAACTTACAGCTATAAGCGCTTCACAAATTCAAGTAACCCTACTTGAACGCGAAACGGCTATAACCCCAGGACAAGCATGCGTCTTTTATGAAGGCTCCAGACTACTCGGAGGTGGCTGGATAACAAGAGACATAGACTAGACGATTTTTTGAACTAAAAACAGGTGTTAAATTAAAATGAGCTTCTTTAAGAAAAAAAGTTTCGAATCAGTTAAAAATGCAGGAAATACAAGCGGACTTGAGCGCACACTTACAGCGTTTGACCTTATACTACTTGGCCTTGGCGCCATTGTTGGGACAGGCGTATTCGCACTAACTGGCTTGGTCGCCGCACAATATTCGGGCCCAGCCATAACCGTTTCCTATGCCATAGCTGGCTTTACTTGTATCTTTGTTGCTCTTGTTTATACCGAACTCGCAACCACCCTGCCAACATCTGGCAGTGTATACACATACTCATACGTAGCATTTGGCGAAATGTTCGCATGGCTTGTAGGTAGCGTAATCATTATGGAATTAGGCTTTGCAGCTGCTGCTGTAGCAATAAGCTGGTCTGCCTATGTTCAGGGGATTCTAGACTCAGCCGGAACGCATTTACCAGCCGCGATAGCAGACTCCTCTTCAGAAGGCGGGATACTGAACTTGCCAGCTTTATTAATAGTTCTGTTTATTGGCTCTATGTTATATTTTGGAACCAAAGAAAGTAAGAAGCTAAACAATATCTTGGTTGCAATTAAAATGACAGCGATAGCTATATTCGTGTTTTTTGCTGCTCCGCATTTTGATGCAACGCACTGGGAAAATTTTATGCCCAACGGTTTTGACGATGTATTATTTGGCTCTTCTATCTTATTCTTTGCATTCACTGGGTTTGGGATACTTGCAAGTGCTGCAGAAGAGTGTAAGAATCCAAAGAAAGATCTTACAATCGGAATTATTGGCTCGTTAGTTTTGGCAACAACTGTATATATAATAGTTGCTGCGATCTTAACTGGAATCGTTCCTTTTGCAGACCTAGACAACGCACAACCTCTTGCATATGCATTAAAACAAAATGGTAGTGGAATTGGCTCTATGCTTGTTGCAACTGGCGCAGTTGCTGGAATGACTACTGTTATTATGGTGAATATTTATGGTCAATCTAGAGTGTTTTATGTTATAGCGCGTGATGGGTTGCTACCAAAGCCTCTAGCAAAACTGCACCACAAATATGACAGCCCGCATATCACAATAATTGTATTCACTACGGTCATAGCTTTGATGGGCGCATTTATGCCTTACCATATATTAGCTCAGCTATCCAGCATGGGAGCTCTTGCGGATTATATAGTCGTTGCAATTATCGTTATGCTATTTAGATTCAGATACCCTGATGCAGAAAGACCTTTCAAATGCCCAATAGTATTTGTTATAGCTCCGCTTGCGTTGCTTGCTTCTTTCTACTTGTTATTTAAGCAAATAATCGGAAAAGATGGCGAGATATTAGAGACAGGAAGCATCTTTTTCTATTGGTTTGTTATTGTATTTATTTTATATATAATGAAGAAATCTTTGTTTAAAACTAAATTACAAGACGCATCTAGCGAATAATCTCCGCTTATACTTATCAGGCGCTGCTGAACTATGTAGCGCTTGATATTGCTAAATAACAGTTGCTGCCATTTTAATTGATTAAACTATGTATATATATTTACTTTACCTTTATATGTCTATTGCTACATTTTTAACATTGTTTGCCTTTGCTTTACCAGCCTCTCTTTTACTATCTCTTATCCCAGGTGCAGATAAGTGCATTGCTTGGTATTGCGATACACTTCTGATAAGCGAGATCAACTTAGGTTTAAAACGAAACCTTCAAGGGATAGCAGCATTATCTCTTATAATCTTTAGTGTTTATAGTGTTTATAGTGTTTCTGACAATTTCCATCTGCTTCATTTAAGCACTAATTCTTTAATAATTGCTTGCCTGGTAGTCATGGTCTCGTGCACAGTTCTCACCTTACCTTTACTCATATTCTTGATTATTGCATCAATAATACGGATTGCTACCCACCTAATCAAGTTCTGTTGCAAAGGTTGTAAAGTAGAAAAATAGATTAGAATGATATAGAAATTTTTTATACACTAGCTTCGTTAACTTGTTATTTTACAATGCCAAACGCATGGTAAATAACCTATTGACACAAACAATAATAATTGTTAAAATAACCACTTCAATTTGAATAATAAAATAACAAAGGATAAAACAACTCATATGGGACGAAAACACGCTTAATCTAAAATAGTTTTTCTAATTACTTTAAGCCATGTTTTTTTAAGTTTATTTTATTGTTATGTATATTTTTTCCTCATTCCTTTTTCTTCCAATTACGCTTCGCTCCATCATGGCGCGAAAACCGGTCGTTTTTTCTTTGACTTAACTTCTAATTAAAATAAAAAACAACTTGGTAAAAAATTATGTCTATTATGGATTCAGTATTTAATATAATAAACTTCTTAGATGCTTTCTTTTGGAGCTATATTGGTTGGGCTCTAATTACAGGGGCTGGGCTTTATTTAACTATTATCTCACGCGGGTTACAATTTCGCGCATTGTTCAATTTTCGCTCCAACATAAAGGATATTTATTCTGAAGGCAAAAATTCAGATAATAATGGAATTCACCCATTCAAACTGTATTTTGCTTCCGTTGGAGGCATGGTTGGGCTTGGTAATATCGTTTTCATCAGCGTTGCCTTAATGATTGGTGGTCCTGGTAGTATTTTCTGGACTATTTTAGCCTCCTTAAGCGGAATGCTACTAAAATATTCCGAGATTTATCTGGGCGTAAAATACAGAGTCAAAAACCCAAAAGGCGGCTTTAATGGCGGGCCAATGTATTTCCTACAGAAAGCATTTAAGCCAAAAATATTCGCTTTTATCTTTGCTTTTTTGCTTTGCTTATATGGCGTAGAAATATCCAACTTCCTAATAATAGTTGACCGCTTGGAGCATAGTTTTGAGGTCAACAGAACTCTTATTATATTATTATTACTGGCTGTAGTTATTTATTCAGCAATTGGTGGAATTGGCAGGTTAGCTAATATTTGTACAGTTATTATGCCAGTCTTTATGCTTGGATATATCATCTTCTCTATCTATATTATTGCATGCAATGCAGAGATTTTACCGGCATTCTTTAAAACTGTTCTGGTTTCAGCTTTCACTGGCCACGCCCCTCTGGGCGGGTTTGTTGGCAGCACTATGATATTATCGGCTTATCTTGGTATTTCTAAGACCGTATATTCAGGAGATATCGGAATTGGGTATGATTCTATTGTTCAAAGCGAAACAAGCATCGTAAACCCGCACAAGCAAGCTACATTAGCTATTTACGCTCTATTCACAGACACGCTAATTTGCCTGCTGACGAACACTATGCTTGGCGTCACTGGAGCGTGGTATACATTGAACGACCTAGCGCCTTCAGATATTGTAGCGAGCGTTTTGTCTGACTACATTCCGCACAGCGAAATATTCATGACCCTATTATTATTTTTCGCAGGCTTTACCACCATCATTGCCTATCTTGCTGCGGGCACCAAATGCGCAGAGTTTATCTATCCTAAGTACGGAAAAATAATATACTTGCTGTATGCAACTTTTGCCTTTATATTCTTCTGTAATTTTTCCCAAGAGAATGTAATAGTAATAATGGGACTACTTAGCGGCCTATTAGTGCTACTTAATGTATGCGGAATATTAAAGCTTCGGAAAGATATAAAATTTTAACAAAGAACTTATTAAGGTTAGTTTGAATATGAAAAAACTTGGATCAATTATTATAGCAATTTTACTAATCGTCGTTGGCGGATGGTTTTATTTAGCAAATGAATTTGAAAAAATGGTAACAGAAGAAATTATTCCTAAAATCGAAAGGAATGATTCAGCTATTACTGCAGATTTAGACTCATTATTAATTGAGAAATTTAAGTTCAGATTAACCTTAAATAACGTAGTAATTTTACCAAACACGCCAACTCTAAAAATTGTGAGCGATAAAATGGTGGCTACATATAATCCTATTGAAAACATGATTTCTGCTACCTTTAACGGTGATAGAGTTACATTTGGCACTGGCACTACGGAAATCTATATTCCAACTCCTGAGCAAACTATAAAGTTCAACAGAGGGTTATTAAAAAAATCATACGATAATATTGATATACGAATCATCTCAAAAGAACCATCAATCTATTTTGCTAAAGATGACAAATTCATCATGAAAGCTAATAGCTCAAATATCAGCATTTCTAGCGTACTTGGCGCAGATAATATGTACGATATCGATTTTGCTGTAAACACAGACAAAATGACTATCAACCCTGAATCTACATACATGCTGAATTTAGCGGAAATTTTATTACCAGCAACTGCTGAATCTAAACTTTTCGAAATAATCAAAGAAACAGCATCCTCTAACCATTATTACAGGGTTCTTAATGAATCAGGAGAGTCTAATTATAACGGACAATATTCCATTCGCCTTGGCAAAAAATATATAGATTCATTCACCAGAATTGTAATGTCAGGTAATATTACAAACAATTATTTAAAAGACATAGACCCATTGCATGACCAATATTCTTTTGTTGGGCAAGAAAGTATGAAGAATGCATCTATCAACGATTCTAGTGAGGTATCTATTATCAATGATGGTAAGAACATCAAAGCTCATATGAATCTATCATTCAACAATAATTTTTCAGACGAACAAAAAGAAGCTGTTGCAAAAATTACTCAAGAATCTCTTGTTGAATCCTTTAATAATCTAGTCGCGGAACAAGATGGGTCAACAAAATTTGAGCAAGAAAATATTGCTCAATTAGCTACTGAACTAAATAAACCAAACAAAATAAAAGTTTCGATCTCTGGCGATTATAATATTGAATCATCGGACTTCAATCAATCATTCAAACTTAACGTCAATGATTTTTTTACCGAAATAACTGGCTCAGCAAAAGAGTCTGTTTACGAGGGGAAAATTACTGTTTCAAAGCCGAAAAAACTAATTACATACTTAACAGATTTCTACTCTAATGTTGCTAGAACATTACTATTAAAAGTAACTACAGAAGAAAACACCCCAACACAATCTGACAGAGATCAAATAGTAAAAAACATCAAAGAAAATGGCTTTGATGCACTCTCTGTATTCCATGAAAAAGACGAACTAAAAGAAGATGATAATTTAGTTATGAACTTAATGCTAGACCCTACTAAATTTAATTTCGAACTAAATGGGGAGAACGCGCTAAATATTCTTACAGATGAGCGCATTGTTAAATTCCTAAAAGATATGCCAGACAGCAGAGATATTAAGCCAGTAGAATAGTATATGTCAAATAAGTTAGCCCCACTTCGGGGCATGAAAGATTTATTACCAGAAGAGTTCCGCGCTCATAAATATATAGAGCAAATAGCCATGCAAACTGCAGAGCTTTATGGTTATGAAGGGTTTACAACTCCTGTGCTAGAGTCCGCTAGCGTATTTGACCGCACACTTGGTGATACTTCAGATGTAGTCAGCAAAGAAATGTACAGCTTTCAGGACAAAAAAGGCCGGCTTGTTGCTATGCGCCCTGAATTCACCGCTAGTGTTATGCGCGCTTTTATATCCAATGGCTTAAAGAACAGGTTACCATTAAAACTATTTTCTAGTGGCCCATTATTCCGCTATGATCGCCCACAAGAAGGCAGGCAGAGGCAGTTTCATCAGCTTAATTTTGAATATATAGGCGCAAATGGCCCTTATTCTGATGCAGAAACTATAAACCTTGCTACGCATGTTCTAGATAATTTAGGCATATTAGACGATCTAACTTTAGAACTAAACTCCCTAGGTTGCGCAGAATCACGAAGCGCCTATCAAGCCTCTCTAAAGGAATATTTCAAAGCGCATTTTGATGCACTTTCAGAAGATAGCAAAAAACGCTTAGAAACTAACCCTCTTAGAATATTAGATTCAAAAGATGCTGGCGATAAAGAGCTCTCAAAAAACGCTCCATTAATTGCGGATTACTATACTAAAGAAGCTGCCGAATATTTTAAGCAAGTAAAAGCTAACCTAGACAAGCTTGGCGTGAAATATACCGTAAACCCTAAGCTAGCAAGGGGCCTGGACTATTATTCACACACAGCATTTGAGTTCACTACTACCAAACTTGGCGCGCAAGGAACAATCCTAGCTGGCGGACGCTATGACGGCTTAACAAAATTAATGGGAGAGTCAGAAATCCCAGCGATTGGCTTTGCAGCTGGAATCGAACGAATCACAATGATGCGTGACTTTAAAATCGATCCAAACCGCCCTACTATAATCATTCCAATTGGCGATGACTGCACAGATTACGCAATCAAAATAGCTAACACACTACGTAAATCAAATATCAAAACAATCATAGAATTTAGCGGCAAGATTGGCAAACGAATGCAAACCGCCTCTGCTATGAATGCGCAATTCGTGATTTTTATTGGATCAGAAGAAATGGTTAACAACAAATATACGCTAAAAGATATGGACGCAGAAACGGAGCATGAGGTTAATCAAGGCGAATTACTCAACACTCTGCGGCACGCGTCAATCCATAGCGTATAAAACCCCATAATTTGATACTCTGCACGAAAATAAAATCAGCCCCTTAAATTCAATCTAAAACGACATAATTATGAGCTTTAACTCTAGTAAATTATCAAACGGACTTAATATAACAACCTACTCAATGCCCCACGTTAACTCTGTTTCGATTAATATAATTGTCAAAGTAGGCAGCAGGTACGAAACTGTAGATGAAGCTGGGATTTCCCATTTTCTAGAGCATATGGCATTCAAAGGCACATCAAACCGTGATGCCCTACAAATCGCCAAAGAATTTGATGCAATCGGTGGGCATTTTAATGCTTATACCAGCCGCGAACAGACTGTATATTATACTAAGGTTTTAAGCACGCATACAAAACAAGCCCTCGGTATTTTAGCAGATATCTTGCAAAATTCATTATTTGACGAGAAAGATATCAACAAAGAGCTTGGCGTAATCACTCAAGAAATCGCGTCCGTTAAGGATAATCCAGACGATTTAGCGTATGAAAAATTCTATGATTTAGCTTATGATAACCACCCTCTAGGGCGCTCTATACTTGGCACGGTGGATAATATCGCTAAATTTGGCAAGGCTGATTTCCAAAAATACATGTCTAAGCACTACACTACAGACAATATCTTCATCTCAATGGCTGGCAACATAACTCACGCGGGCGCAGAGCAACTAGCGGAAGAGTTATTTTCTGATTTCCCAAAATCCCAACCCGCTAATTATGATGCATCAAAATATACTGGCGGCTTTGAGCTTACAGAAAAGACTCTAGAACAAACCACAATCGCCATGGGTTTTGAGGGAGTTTCTTATAAGGATCTAAAATCATTCTACAATCTGCAGATCTTATCCATAATCTTAGGCGGCGGGCTTTCGTCGCGCTTGTTCCAAAAAATCCGCGAAGAGCTTGGGCTTGCTTACGGCGTAGGCAGCTGGGTAAGCGCCTTTAGCGACACTGGCCTAATGAGTATTTACGCAGCAGCAGATCACGATAATGTTATTTCCGTGATAGATAATATCGTAAATGAGATTCACAAAATCAAACTAGATATATCAGAAGAAGAGCTAGAACGCGCCAAAGCGCAGATAGAGTCCAACATATATATGGCGGAAGAAAAACCAGAATATAAGTCTGAAGAGATCGGCAAAAACTTCGCTCTTTTTGGCCGATATTTCCCAGCAAAAGAGGTGATGGATGTGGTTCTAGAAACTACTATCGAGGATTTAACGAAAACTGCACAAAAAGTTTTTTCCTCCAAACCAACCCTATCGATAGTTGGTGCGCCGCTCAAAGAATTCGATTTTAATTCTTTGTGCAGCAAATTACTGAAATAAAGTTTGTATATTATTAATAAAAATGCTTATAATATAAACTTCACATATTATAAAAACCAATTTAGATGCTTGATAAAAAAAAACCAAAGCTGCTAGATGCAACCTTAGCCTCTGAAAGCCTGCAAAAAATTGCCCATAAAAAAGAAGGCGGCAAGACCAAAATCTCCGAAATAATGGAAGATTTTCACGAGAATGGCCTGTTGCTAGCGATGGTGTTTTTCTCGCTGCCAGTTGCCATCCCCCTTCCATACCCCCCTGGCTTTACAACTATCATGGGAATTCCGCTATTTATCTTAGCTTTCCAAATGTTGATTGGTAGCAAGAAGGTAAACTTACCGAAGAAAATCAATAATTATGCAATCAAGAATTCAACATTAAAAAAAATAAGCGAAAAAGTCGTACCTGTTATTGAGGCTATAGAAAAATATGTAAAACCACGCTGTTCCTTTGCGCGCTCTGTATATTGCGAGCAATTTGTGGGGTTTGTTTCTTTATTGGCCGCTGCCTCTGTTGCGCTGCCCATACCGCTTACAAACGCCATTCCAGCAGGTGGTATCACTATAATGGCATTGGGGCTATTAAATCGCGATGGTCTTGTTATTATCGCTGGGTTTTTCTTTGCTGTTATTGGTATGTTGATTGCGCTTAGTGCGATTGCAGCCAGTTGGCTTGCGCTCTCATATTTATTTCACAGTATTTTTTAAAGTTATCTAATGAAAGAAAAAATTTACAAAGGATCTAGCAAAACTCTTTATCAGGCAGAAGAAGATTACGCGCTGATTTTGTCTTTTGATGACACATTAACAACTGCAAAAAAGGAATCTATCGAGATCTCTGGCAAGGGTATCATCAACAACAGCATATCCTCTTACATCATGCATAAGCTGGATATGATAGGTATTGATAACCACCTGATCCAGAAAAGCAACATGCGCCAGCAGCTGGTTCAATTTGTTGATATCTACCCAATCCAAGTGCATGTATGCACCATTGCGTGCGGCAGATACGTCACAGATTTCGGGATGGAAAATGGATATGTATTTCAGTCTCCGCTTCTAGATTTCCGCGTGAAAAACAGAGACCTAAACTATCCGATAATAAATGAGGCGCAAATTACTAGCTTTGGCTGGCTAACAAAAGATGAACTTAACAAATTAAAACTAGAAGCTCTAAGGGTTCATGATTTTCTTGCTGGTCTGTTTGCCACTGCTGGAATTCGCTTGGTGGATGTTAAGCTGGAATTCGGCAGAGTATTCAACGGCGAAGATTTCATGACCATGCTCGTAGACGAAATCTCTCCAGATAATTGCCGCCTGTGGGACATAGAAACTAACGAAGAATTATGCTACGACTTGGCCAAAGAATCGCCAGAAAAGATCATTCCAGCCTATCAAAAAGTGCTGGATAGATTAAATATTAAAGGCACTCACTGTTAATTTAGTAAATTATGCAAAAATGGGTTTGACTTTTGAGGCATCTTTTTATATACTGCCTTGTCAAAGAAACATAGAACTTAATTAAGGTATTTTAAGTGACAAAAATCGTTAAATCGAAATATAAAGCTAGTAGAAGATTAGGAACAAGTATCTGGGGTGATGCCAAAGATCCATTCCACACCAGAAATTTCCGCCCTGGTCAACATGGTCCAACAGGCAGAGTGAAAACTTCTGACTATGGTTTGCACCTGCACGCTAAGCAATCTGTTAAAGCGCATTATGGTCGTGTTACAGAAAAGCAATTCAAAAATATTTTCATGCTTGCAAACAAAATGAAAGGCAATACTGCTGAGAATTTTGCTGGCCTTCTAGAAAAAAGACTAGATATGGTTGTGTACCGCATGAATCTTGCTCCAACAATTTTTGCAGCAAGACAACTTGTTTCGCATGGTCACGTTACTTTAAACGGTAAAAAAGTGAACATCCCAAGCCAAAGGCTGAAGGAAGGCGATAAAGTTGAATTCAAAGATGCATCTAAACAGATCACTGTTTACATGGAGTCTGCACAAAAGCAAGAACGAATGGTTCCTGAATATCTTTCTATGGATCCAGGTAAAATGTCTGGTGAGTTCATAAGAACTCCAATGATTTCAGACATACCTTACCCGTTCGAAGCGAATTTTGGTAAAATTGTCGAGTATTACTCACACTAATATTATAGTATTTATTACAATATTAGACTGGAAAAAGAGCGGGGTTCATTGGAACGCCGCTCTTTTTTAGTAAAAAACCTAATTTCATTAGAGGCGATTAATTATGAAAAAAAGCTCACACGCAGAATTTGAAAAATTAAAAAAACAATTAGAGGTCCAAAGTGCTGGCAACAGATTAAGCGAAGAAGAGCTTGATAAAATTGTAAAAAAACTTTCACTAGAAGCAGATGCATTAAGAGAGGAGATCGCCAAAAATAAAGAAGTAGTAGAACTACACAATGCGTTGTTAAAATTTCTACACGACTTAATACAAAAAAAAGAAGATCAAGAAGCAGACATACAACTTAATGGTGACTTGTTTCAATATCAACCTGAATCAGAATCAGAATAAATATTATGAAACGACATACTTTATTATACGGATTTTCTATTTTCTCAATGTTCTTCGGTTCTGGAAACTTGGTCTTTCCATTAATGGTCGGCGTGGAAAATGCGGATAATTGGTTTGCTGGTTTTATAGGATTTTTCTGCACTGGAATAATCCTACCATTTTTAGGTTTGTTTGTTATAAAGCTACACAGGGGAAACTACACAAGTTTTTTCGCCGAAGCTGGAATCGTAGCTAAATACGCCATCCCCCTATTCACACTATCCCTCCTTGGCGCTTTTGGTGTCATCCCAAGATGCATCACAGTTGCACATGGTGGATTAGAGTTTTTATTCAATGATATTTCATTATTCGCATTTAGCAGCGTTTTTTGCGTAGCATGTTATATCATTTGCCTGAATGAGAAATGGATGTTTAACATGCTAGGTAAATTTCTAACGCCAATTTTACTAGGTTTTTTGCTGATATTAATTGCTATAGGCGCATATAATGCTCAACAATTTTCAGCATCTGACTCAGAATTCAACACAAATTTCTTAGATGGGTTCTTCCGCGGCTACGCAACAATGGATCTATTCGCAGCCTTTTTCTTTTCCAGCCTGATTTTCAAACAAATTGAGGCAATAATAGACGAAAGCTCTGGTCAAAGCGTAATCAAAGCTGCACTTGGCCCCAGCATATTCGGTGCTAGTTTGCTTGGCTTAGTATATTTAGGATTCGTATATCTAGGTGCGCATTACAGCTTTTTAGCAAAAGATATACCAGGCGAGTTAATCCTGCCAGCCATTGCCAACCATTTACTTGGCAGCAACGGCGCATTATTCATCGCTATTATCATCATTTTCTCATGCCTTACAACTGCGGTTGCCCTAAACAGCATCTACGCGCGATATTTATGCTCGTTCAAGATAGTAGGCGAGAAAAAATTTCCGCTGATATTATTAGCAACAACCGCCCTATCATTCGCAATCTCACTACTAGATTTCGACGGAATAGCTGCGATCCTTGGCCCATTGCTAGATATGTCATACCCTAGCCTAATAGCCCTAACCATACTCTCCATAATAACAAGACGCTACAAAACACTAAAAATGATCACCTTCTATGGAATTATCGTTTTGGTATTGGTGTTGTGATTCAACCACAGCACCGTGCGCATCGCTGGATAGATATTCATCACCATTAAAATCATATAGTGAGAACTGGAATATTATTAGCATCAACACTGTTGCAAATGCTTTATATTCACACAGGGTAGAGCTTAAGAATGACATAATCGCCCCCTCTTCTGCCATGTATGCCTCTCTTTCTAGGGATTTTGCGCCTATACCAATGGCTGCAAACGAACTAATCGAATTTGTTGTTATGGCGCTTTTGTTACTGTGCGCAGTTTCTGATAACATCATAATAATAAACCTCAAAATTTTACTTGGCAATGCCGATAAATCTATGTTATAAAATAAATGTACAGTTTTCAAGCAGAATTTTTAAAAAATGTACATTTTTCAAGATTAAATGTGTTTTTCTTAAATTATATGGGTATTAATGTTATGAATCACGGCGGAAAAAGATCCGGGGCTGGGCGCCCTAAGGGGCAGGGACGTTATGGAACTACTACAAAAGCAATCAGAGTTCCTGAGCATTTAATAGAGGATGTGAAGGATTACTCCTTAAATGGCGGTTACAAAATTCCATTCTTTAGTTCGCGCGTGGAAGCTGGCTACCCATCCGCTGCGGAAGATCATATAGAAGACATGCTAGACATGAACAGCCTGCTAATCAAAAATCCTGAAACGACTTTTTGCGTGCGCGTTACTGGCCTTTCCATGATTGACGCTGGCATATATGAAGGCGATACATTAGTTGTTGATAGCAGCATCACGCCCGCAGAGGGGAAAATCGTAATAGCAGCAATAGATGGAATGCTTACCGTAAAGCGCCTAGGTTATATTAAAAAACAACCGTTTTTATTGCCCGAAAATGTAGATTTCGACCCCATACCCATCCTTGAAAATTCTGAGGTTCATATTTGGGGCGTCGTAACTAATGTACTTAGAAAATTATGAAGGTAGATATGGTATATGAAGTAGAAAATTTAGAAAGTGCTAGAAAATTTTTGTCTAGAACTAACAAAGCAGTAACCCTAACCAATCCTCAGGGCAGCACCAGATATTATGGCATGCGAGTGATAGATTATATATTCAAAACATTGAAACAAGAATTTCCAAACAAAATATCTGGAACAATAGTAAATGCTTACGATGATTACTCCGCCTTTACAACCGCGCGAAAGCTTGGATATTCTCAGATTGAATATTTAAACAGAGCGGCTTAATTGATTAAATATTTCTGGGGCCAATAAAAAAACACTTGCAAACCCAACCTATGGGTGATATTTACTTAACTCAAGCGCGACGATTTAATCTATAGTTGCTGATTAATTATATTAAATATGGCTTTAAAAACGATGACAAGCAAAGAAAAAAACATTGCTAAGTATAGCTCATCTTTAATTTCGCATGGGCGTAACAAAAAATTTGATATAGAACAATGTCGTGACCGATTAAAGTCAGACGGCGACTTAACGCTTCCATTAACACAGAAATTGCAACTATTAGAAGAATTCGCTAGCTTTGACCTTGGGGAATTCGTCCTAGAAAACAAGGGCTTAAACGGATATTGGACAGCTTATGTTATGATTCACGGCCCCAAGAAAACAAGCCTCTCACCTCTTGAACATTGGTTCTTGAATGAATCGCCAGCTATGCTAGCGACGCAAGAAAGATTTGGTATATTTCGTACTGAATTACAAGAGCGTATAAAAGATGGCATGAGCATCGCCTCTGCGCCATGTGGATTAATGGACGATTTACTAGGGCTAGATTATTCTAACCTTAACAAGTTAAGCCACCTATGGTGGCAGCCTAGTTCTGAGTATATTTGCCATCACATACTATAAAATGCTATTATGTATGTTTATGCTACAATAGGTGACTTATGGAAATAGTTGGCAGAGGCGTGTCTATAAAGAACAT
>CAXMOU010000093.1:0-16715 GCA_964195465.1 uncultured Rickettsiaceae bacterium | reverse complement strand
TCCAAAAAATCATCCCATTGATCTTGATCCTCTGCAAGCTTACTGATTTCTAAATTGGCTTTTGGGAACTCAGTTTCTAGCTCATCAATAGTACTTTGCATTAGCTCCACAGCGTCTCGCCTGGCCTTGTCTATAGATTTTGCTTCCTCAGCTATCTGCCCCTCAAGAGTGCTTAGCCAAGAGGCATGCGACTGCCAATCTATTTGAGACAATGTTTTATTGCGCTCGCGGACTAGATGGTCATATTTTGTAATTCGCTTCGCATGCTTTGCATCAAAATTATATACTATGCGGTCAAGGAATTTACGACGCGCAAGTGCCCCCCCTAAGAACAAACCTTCCATCTGTGGGGTTAGCCATATCACATTAAGTAATGTTGTGAGCTCAGTGCTTTGTATTTTGGAACCGTTATAGTCCATCTTGCGGCTTCTTGAATCTTTGGAGAAAGAGGTTTCGACTTCAGCGCTTCCTAATTTGCTTTGTATACGGAACATACTGTACCAGTCACCCTCTCCCGCTTTGCATATATCATCAAAATGAGCACTCTTAAGGCCTTTGCCAGGAGCTAGGAGAGATACAGACTCTAGTATATTAGTCTTACCACTACCATTTGGACCAACTATTATATTGATATTTTTCCCAAGGGGCAGTGATAGCTCTTGAAAATTACGATAATTCTGTAAAACTAAGCTCTCTAAATATACTTTCTTCACAACAACAACTAACCAATATACGTAATTTTGATTTGCTTGATAGTACGCGGGGTTGATTCTAGAATCTCGGCAACTACATCTTCTGTAATATTTACTACCTCGCCCTTTTCAGGAACGCTACCAGATTTTGCCATTATCAAGCCACCAATAGTATCAAACTCATCCTCCTCTGTGCTCAGCTTAATGCCAATGATAGTTTCTAGTTCTTCTATTTCCACGCGCGCACTTGTTATAAGCAAACCAGGCTTAAGAATTTTATAGTCATCATCACCAGTGTCTATATCGTGTTCATCTTCAATCTCGCCAACAATTTCTTCGATAATGTCCTCAATAGTCACAAGCCCGTCTGTGCCACCATACTCATCTACAACAATAGATATATGCGTACGATTCAGCTGCATTTGCTTCAGCAAAGCTGTTAGCTTCATTGAATGAGGTGAGACGATATGTTTTCTAAGCAGGTTTTTAAAATTAAATTTTCCGCCTGCAGAAACAACCTCAAACAAATCTTTTATATGCACAAAACCAACTATTTTATCCAAATTTTCTTTGTACACAATAGTTCTAGTATGGCCATTTTCTATTATTGATTCGCTAAGCTCTTCAAGCGTAGAAGAAATATCAATAGCTACAATATCGGAGCGCGGGATCATGACATCTTCTACTGTTTTTTCAGTAAAATGACGTAAGTTACTAACCATAGAGCTATCAGAAGCTATATTTGAAGTATCTGCTGGCTCTACATTATCATCGCTCTGGGCTATTAAACTAGCTGGAGTATCAGATTGTTTAAAGAATCTGTTGAAAAACGATTTCAATTTTGAGGGGGGAGTAGAATCATGGTCCCCCGTGGGACCTTCCTTATCTGAAGATTTTGGCATAATATTTATGTGTTCTTCTATTGTTTAATTAATAAGGCGAAGCGATGCCAAAATGCTTTAAGATATCAACTTCTAAGTTTTCCATCGCACTTGCATCATCATCTTCTATATGATCGTAACCAATCAAATGTAGTATAGCATGAATTAGCAAATGTTTAAAATGATCTTCAAAGCTAATACCCTTGCCCAGGGCTTCATCCGCGATAATTTGGTAACCAAATGCTATATCACCTAAATAGATATACTCGCTATCTACTGGGAATTCAACTATATCACGCCAATTAATTTCCATATCCGGAAAAGATAACACATTGGTAGGTTTGTTCTTTCCTCTAAATTCGTTGTTTAATTTGGATATTTCTGCATTATTTGCTAGCAAAATAGATAGTTCAACATTATCCACCTTGGCAAAATTAGGGTATCTAGACAAGATATACTCTGCAATTTCTAAAAAAAGCGATTGCTTAATGCAAGCATGCTCACTCCAATCACCAAATTCTTGCGCTATTTCTATAGTAAAATTCATTAATGATTCCCAAAATTATCGTTTATATGTTATATATAAGCATACATCATTTTTGTAAAAATAAAACTAGATGGCAGAAGGCAGCGACGATAAAGATAATAAAACGGAAGAACCCACCCAGAAAAAGCGGGATGATGCCGTAAAAAAAGGACAAGTTGTTAACTCCAAAGAAGTTACCAGCTTTATAATGCTGCTGCTGCTTACATTAATGGTAGTATGGATTTTACCATATTCTATGAATTTACTTGCTAGCAAACTGAGATTCTATGTAGAAAATGCTGGCACTGTTACTGTAGACAGCGGCATGCTTGGTATATTGCTACCTAATTTGATGAAAAAAACACTGCTTTACCTAAGCCCACTATTTGTAATGGTAGTAGTTGCGGCTATTTTTTCTTCTTATGCACAGCATGGTCAGTTTGTCTTTACAGCAGAAACCATTCAACCCAAATTATCAAAAATATCGCCGCTCAAAGGTCTTAAACGACTTTTTTCAATGAAGAATTTTGTTGAGTTCTTAAAAGGCATATTCAAAATCAGCCTGGTTGGTACTTTCGTATTAATGGTAATATTAGCTGATGTGAAAGAGCTTAGCCAGTATCAAGAATTATCGATCGCTGGGATTTTGGACCAATTAACCACTATGGTCAAACATATATTGACTCTAGTGACAATCATCATGGCAGCCATTGCTACTGCTGATTATGCTTACCAAAGCTACGAGCATCACAAAGAATTGATGATGACCAAGCAAGAGATAAAAGATGAGCACAAACAGTCCGAAGGTAACCCTGAAGTTAAACAAAAATTACGCGCCCTTCGTCGTGAGAATTCACAAAAACGTATCAAGACTACTGTGCCACAAGCGACTGTTGTTATCACTAACCCAGAGCATTTTGCTGTTGCACTACAATATGAAATGGGAAGCAATAATGCGCCTGTATGCGTCGCCAAAGGTATCGACCTAATAGCCCAGAATATCAAGGGTATAGCAAAAGAACATGATGTTCCAATAGTAGAGTCCCCACCACTTGCTAGGGCTTTATATAAAGATGTAAAAATAGACGAAGAAATACCAGTTGAACATTTCGATGAAGTTGCTAAAATCATGTCATACGTGATGTCTCTGGAAGAAAAAGCCAAAGAACAAAGAATGAGGAAATAATAATGATTATATCACCATCTATATTGTCTGCAGATTTTGCTAATTTAGAAAAAGAAATCAAGGCGCTAGAGAAAGCCGGCGCAGATATGATTCACATAGATGTTATGGACGGTCATTTTGTACCAAACCTAACATTCGGCCCGCCAGTTATTAAGGCCATAAGAAAACATACAAAGCTGCCTTTTGATGTGCATTTAATGATAGAACAGCCAGAGCTCTTCATAGCCGACTACGCCGAGGCTGGAGCAGATATCATAACCATCCACCCAGAAGCCACAAAGCATCTGGACCGCACATTGTCCGAAATAAAAAGCAAAGGAATCAAAGCGGGGATATCGCTGCTTCCAACAACTCCACTTACTGTACTTGATTATACGCTAGATAAAATAGATCTAATCCTAGTAATGAGTGTGAACCCCGGCTTTGGTGGGCAGAAATTTATCCCAAACCAATTAGATAAAATCAAAACTATAGCCAATTTAATCAAAAACCATGACATCATGCTAGCTGTAGACGGTGGAATCAACGAGAAAACAGCAAAATCATGCAAGGACTCAGGCGCAAACACCCTAATCTCAGGCAGCTACATTTTCCAAGGGGAGTATAAGGACAGAATTGATTCTTTGAAATAAAGTTACACTAGCAGGTAGATTTACCTTTATTAACTGTAATTCCTGTACACCATACGTCATTCCCGCGGAGGCGGGAATGACGTATGGTGATCTAGAACGACAATGGTGTGCGGGAATAATAATCTTAACGACGCCATCTATAGCTTTTTCTTAATTTCTTGAAGGGTATAGCACTGTAACTTTAGAGCATGAATTTGCTTAATACGCTCTACCATATCAATAGAATATAACTGATATCCTGATGCTGTAATTTCAGCTACTTCTAGTAAACCTTCTTTTGTCCAATGGCGTATTGTTGAATTACTCTCCCCTACCTTAGTTTAATTCTGGAAGTGAATCGCTTTTTTTGACTTTTCTACGTCTTTGTTTCTTACTTTTGGTACGAAGCAATATTACCAAATCTTTTTTGAACTGCTCAATATCAATTTTCTTATCAGCATATAGCGCGCTTTCTAAAAGTTTTTGTAACGCATCATAACTTGTAGCTAATTTGGAATTATTGAGTTTGAATGTTACAAAAACTCTGTTCAAAGAAGAATTTAACGGTAAGTTAAATTTATGGTAAGCGTATTTTTTTAAACAAAGAACTATTTCTTCTATTGTCTCTGCTTTCTTAAAGGCTTCCAAACCCACGCGAGGCTTAATTTTTGCAAAAAAATCTATTTTTCCAATTTTGCTATAAAATAGATATATAGCGCCCAAAACAACACTCATATAAAGCGTATATAGCAGAAAATTACCTAGCTTTTCGACTAACGATATTCCAGATTTGTCATTTTGCGCAATATCTTCAGGCTCTGATATTTGCTCTGTACTCATGTAACCATCAGGCGCTTTGATGTTAATTATCTTGGAACCTAGCTCGGAGGTAACAAATTTCAATTTATCCACATTCCACCATTTAATAGAAGCAGTGGGCAGAACTATATCTCCTGGCTTTTGTGGCACGATAGTATATCTAATTTTTTTAGAGCTGCTAATTTTATTATTGTTAATTTCGTCATATAGCTCTGGAGTTTCTGAATAGATTTTATAATTTTCATTATTTTTAAAATCATCAAAAAGATCAGGCAATTGATTAGACCTGATGCCTTTTGCTTTAATTGTTACAGTCCTAATAATCGCCTCTCCAACTATATATTGACTAGCCTCTATAGTTTCTGTAATAGCTAAATGCTTAGCTGGAATCCAAGGCGTAACATTATCTACTGGCGGCAATACTTTAACTTCCATTCCTTTGCTTTTTAAAGAGAATTCAACCAATTTCTCTGATGCAGCAGGTTTATGCTCGCCATAATCATTGCTAATGAAGCCAGCAAAACGTTGGTTTTGAATCTCTGAATAGTTACCAGTTATTTTCAAAGCGGGAATAATGATTAGCTTGTCATTTAAAGGGGTAATCAAATAGCTTGATTCAACAGCATTAATATCGCTACCTTTGTATTTTTCTAACGTAACCGCATTGATACTGATTTGCTTAACAGAGATGCCTTCTATTGCTAGCGGCTCAAGCCTTATATTCTGCGCTGCACGCTTCGAATATAATTTAACCGTATAAATAAATGGTTCATATTTATACGGATTAGGATTGCTTACTACGGTTTTGATGAACATACCGCTTTTTTTATCAGTTTTTGAAATGCTCACCAACGGCGTATTACAACAAGTATCACATTTTTTTGCCCTCGCCCCTTGTGCAACAACAGAATTCAGTAATATTAATAGTACAAATAAAATTTTCACCATGGCTCATTCGTTGGTTGTGTATTGTTTTTCTGCGACTCAATAAGAAACTGATTCTTTAAGAAGTTTTTATGATCATTTGCTATTAAGTCAAGCAACTGGTCTATCTCGGCTTCGCTTTTATCATCACCATCTCCAGCGTTACCAGGCGCCTTATCTTTATCAGATTTATCCCCCTTGTCCTGATCAGCTTCGTCATTATCGCCATCTTCAGGATTAGCGTCTTCATCGCCTTTATCACCACCCTTCTCGTCCTCATTTTTGTCTTCGTCGTCGTCTCCTTCGTCCGAACCTTCTTCTTCGTTTTTGTCGCCTCCGCCGCCTTCATCCTCTTCCTCGTCTCCACCGCCGCCGCCACCGCCGCCGCCAAGTTTATCTCCATCGCTTGGTGGTGGGCGCTCTTTGCATTCTTCTTCATCCTCTTCTTCTTCCAGAACAAATATCAAGCCTCGTACCAATTTCATATTGTGCAAAGCTTTGGGGTGCTTAGGATTTTTTTGCAATAAATTTCTATATGTATCAACAGACTCCTCAAACTTATCTTGTTTTGCAAGTGCATTAGCTAAGTTAAGCAATGAGCTTTCCATTACTTCTGGTCTTTGATTTTTTCTAAACTCCTGTTCAGCTTCTTTATAACGCCCGGCTCTATAATATGCCACGCCCCTTTTATATGGGTCCTTGAAAGTTTTCAGCGCGATCTCAACATCTTCCGTTTCTTCAAAAACTTTTTTCGCATATTGCTCTTCGTTTAGAAACAACTTATCTATTTTATTCAATGCATGCGCATTATTTGCTGGGGTTAGCAAGACTAGTAAAATAATTGGGAAAGCGAATCCTTTTCTAAACCAAAGCAAAACCATTATCATAATTGGGAATAAGAATATGTAGAATTTCTCATCCCAGCGCTTGATTGTTTTACCATTTTGTTCTTTAACTACTGAATTCTTATTGACTGCTTTTAATATTTCTATAGCATTTTTATTAGAATAATGAGTGTCAAAATATTCGCCGCCACCAGCTGTGCTAAGTGCTTTTAATTTATCTTTCTCTAATTTTGAAATAATTTCCTTATTATCTCTCAATACTGGCTTGCTATTATCATCTACAAATTTTATACCAGCTTCCGTTGCAATACCCAATGTGTGTAATGTAACACCATCATTAGCTAAATCCTTAATTGCTGACATGATTGCATCGTAATCATCATGAGCCCCGCCATCACTAATAAGCAGAACGGATTTATTCACACTAGACTCCGTTGCTAAAACACTCTGAGCTGCTTTAAATGCTGGCACCAATCTTGTACCTTGTACAAAAATAAGGTCCGTCCCAATTAAAGGTAATAAATAACGAATATTGTTTATGTCGTCTGTTATAGGAGAAATAATATGCGCATCTGCTGCAAAGCCAATTACACCTATTTTAATCCCGTTGCTTAAATTTAATATGTCTTCTATCTCTTGCCTTGCTCTGATTATTCGGCTGGGGGTAATGTCCGAAGCATCCATTGATCTTGAAAGGTCTAGTAAAATTAATAAGCTAGTATCCTCTTGGTAACTTTCAAACTCAGTATAATTCCAGCGCGGGCCAGCCATAGCCGCCATTAGCAACACCCACAAAACAGAACCTAGTACTAGAGACCTCCATATAGAAATTTGCCCCGCGCGGGAACTGCGGATTAAATGTGGAATCAAATTTTTATCAATAAACTTCTCTAAATCCTTGATATTTGCGTTATTTTGATAATATTTATAATATAGAATCCAAATAATTGGTACTATCAAAATTCCAAACAACCAAAGGCTTTGCGCAAAATGAAATTGACTAAGCTCTTCTAGCATATTCAAACCTCCTAAATATTGGGATTAAACATATAACTAGAAATAATATGCAAGCAATTCCAAGAGGATATCTGTATAGGGGTCTGCGTATTTTATATTCTACATTATTTACCTTAACTTTTTCCAGCTCATTAATTTCGTTATAAACTCCCTGCAGGGCTCCGCTGTCTGCTGCTTTAAAATATTGCCCTCCAGTAATATTAGCAATTTTTTGTAGCATAGGTTCGTCCATACCCACTTCAATCATATGTATCTTTCCTTCGTCATCAGGATATGGTACAGGCCCTTTAGTACCAACACCAATCACATAAATACGAATACCATATTGCCTTGCTATTTGCGCGGCTTCAAGCGGCGGAATATTACTGGACGTATCGCTCCCATCTGTTAACAACACCAATATTCTAGATTGCGTAGGTTTGCCTCTTATCTCTTGCACTGCCAAACCAATAGCATCACCAATAGCCGTAGATAGCCCGGCCATTCCTTCTACTGACTTCTGCAACATCTTGTTAACTGCGCTATTATCAAACGTCATTGGAACTTGCAAATATGCGTATTCTCCAAATAAAATAAGACCCAAGCGATCCCCCTTTCGTCCTAAAACAAATTTACCAGCTACGTTCTTTGTAACATCCAGGCGGCTGAATTTTTTCTCTTTTGTAGAAAAATCTAAAGCCCTCATTGAAGACGAAATATCTACAGCGAGCATTATGTCATAAACATCTTTATTATTATGCTGTAAGTTATTTAATAATTGCGGGCGCATGACGCTTAGCACCAGGAAGAACCATAATGATATTAACGAAATTATAAACCATTTCTTAGACTCAGCTACGCTTGCAGTCTTGCCAGTAAAAGACGTCGCCAAAAGATGGATATGCGGAAATAATATTTCTGGCGAAGTATCCGCATTGGCGTTCTTATCCGGCGGAAGAAAATACCACGCGATAAATGGCAGAGGAAATAAAAGAGCCATCCATGGCCAATAAAATGCAAACATCTATTTAACCCATTTTTTTATTTCGTCGAGTGTTTTTTGTAATTTATCAATAGATATATTACTCCCCTTGGGCGCGAACGCTCCCTGGGTTAACACGACACCATTTTCTTTCCAATCAAAATCACCATCAGTTTTGTCCTGAAGGTAACTCAACCAATTACCATCCGTAAGAGAGGCAGATTCTTTTCTAGAATTTTGATGCATAATAATACGCCTTGCTAATTTAGAAGCCTCAATAGCTATTTCTTGTGCATTATCTTGATTAAGATCAGTTTGCCATTCACTTATTCTTGCGTGCACCTTTCCTCTCCAACTGCGACGCCAAGCAGCTTTGCGTAAATAACGAACAATAACGTAAGTAATTAGCGCAAGAACTATAGCAATAATCACCCACCAAATAGGCGCTATAGGCCACCAATCAACATAATCAAGACCGTCAATTTCGCGTAACTTTTCAAGCTTAAGCTCTTTTGCTATCTCTGCTATTTCTTTTTGCAGATCTTTATTATCAATGATTCCTTCCATTTTATTTCAAACCATAAAATAAATCATAAAATACATCGCCATCTGTTTTTATGTCGATTACCTTCACACCTAATTTGTTAGTAATTTGCTGCAATTCTGCTCTGTTTTCTCCCCATTGTTTACGATAATTGGCTTGACCAGCCTTGCTACTAGTGCCTACATGCACTATCTCTTTATCATTGGCCGCAAATAGAATATTACCAGCAGATGTTATTGCTTTATCAGCAGGATCATTTACGCTAATAAGCACAATCCGTGCTTTCTGACTTAAATAAGAAAGTTGCTTCTGGAAATTTTCGTCTATCACAATAAAATCGCTAATAATAAAAACCAAACTACCAGACTTTACATTTTTTTGTATAAATTCAGTTGCTACAGATAAAGATACGCTCTCTCTGCTTTGCGCAACCTCATCTTTAGAAGATAAAGCCCTTAACATTTCCCATAGCGTTCTTCTAGAATTTTTTGGACGCAGAAAAACATTATGCTCTAAGGTGTTTCCAAACAAGTAAGAGCCAACGCTATCTCCATTAATATTTGCACACCAACCAAGAAGGCTTGCGCATCTTGCCGCTTGTACAGACTTAAAAGTGCCTCTGGTGCCAAATCTCATTGAATTATTTACATCAACGCATAGTAAAATATTTAGCTCTCGCTCTTCTTCAAATATTTTAATATGAGGCTTACCAACTCTTGCTGTAACACGCCAATCAATCTTCCGAATATCATCGCCAATTACATATTTACGCACCTCGCTAAACTCCATTCCGCTTCCACGGAACGAAGAAAGATAATCACCAATCATAGGCGATTTTACTTTGTTTTTAGGGGATATTTTTTCCCGAGATACTTTTGACTTCAAGGCAATCAATTCATCAAAATCTGGATATATCATGACAACCTCAAGGAACTGCGACAGCTTCTATTAATTTATCAACAACCTTACTTTTTGCAATATTTTGCGCTTCACCCTCAAAAGTTAGAATGATTCTATGGGACAAAACATAAGGTGCTACTGTTTGAATATGAGCAGGAGTTACATATTCGTCTCCCCTTAGCCATGCTAACGCTTTAGAACAGCGGATCAAGGCAAGCGTGGCACGCGGTGAAGCGCCGTACATAATCCAGTCCGCTAGTTGGTTGTCATAATCAGCAGGGTTACGAGTGGCAACAATAAGAGTGGCAACATATTCCTTCAAAGCCTGGCTGATATGAATTGCGTTCACCTTTTTGCGTGCTGCAAATATTTCTTCTTGGCTAGTAGTTTCTAATATAGCTTTCTTTCTATCTTTATCTAATTTTCTTGTATCTAGTTCAATAATTTGCAACTCTTCTTCAAAAGTTGGATAATCAACCATTACATACATTAAAAAGCGATCTAGCTGGGCTTCTGGTAATCTGTAAGTGCCCTCTTGCTCTACGGGATTTTGCGTAGCTAAAACCATATATAATTCTGGTAGTTCATATGTTTTATGCCCAATAGTCACCTGTCTTTCTGCCATTGCTTCTAAAAGCGCAGACTGAACTTTAGCAGGGGATCTGTTGATTTCATCTGCAAGGACTATATTATTAAAGAGAGGTCCTTTTCGGAATGAAAAAGATGCCGTCTCATGATTATAAATTTCTGTACCAATTAAATCAGATGGCAACAAATCTGGGGTAAATTGTATTCTATGAAACTCGCCCTCTATCCCTTCAGCAACAGCCTTTGCTGCTGTAGTTTTGGCTAGACCAGGCATCCCTTCAATCAGCATGTGCCCATCTGCTAATAAACAGATCAACAAATTTTCTATTAAATTTTCTTGCCCAACAATTTCTTCCTTTATCGATTCCTTTAGAGATTTGAGCTTATTGTTATTTGATACGCTTGTCATAAATATTAACTAAATTAAATGCAAAAATGACTATACACTTAACTCAAGATTATTACAAGAAAAAACGGCTTTGTTTCATATCGACTGATGTATGTACGCAGGGGATACTTTCAACCTATTTGGGTCTTAAATTTTTCTATTTGACCAGAGTTTAATAATGGTAATTTATCAGCTAGAATTTCTACTTTGTACGCAATTTCTTCTTCTTCTTTGTTCGAGAATTTGCCAAGCACGTAGTCAGCGACATCGTAGCGCCTATCTGCTGGACGGTCTATTCCTATTCGAATACGATGATAATTAGAACCAATTATTTTATCGAGAGATTTAAGGCCGTTATGCCCCCCTGCTCCGCCAGCTATTTTATATTTTACTTTTGCTAATGGCAAATCTATGTCGTCATGTATTACTATTATATTCTCTAATGGAATTTTGTAGAATGACATAATAGGCTGAACAGCTTGTCCAGATAAATTCATAAAAGTATCTGGTTTACATAGCATAACTTTACCCAGCTCACACTCCCCTACGGCAATATCTGCATTAAATTTTGACTTATGCTGCCAATTGAATTTATAGCGATCGGACAATCTTTCAACAGCGATGAACCCTACATTATGCCTTGTGTTTTTATATTCGTCTCCAGGATTTCCCAAACCCACGATAAGTATCATATATATTTCCTAATATTTTGCTCGCTCAACGCTTTGTACTACTTTTTTAGTACGAAGTGAATTAATAATTGTTTCTATATGATCTGCAGAAGTGACTTCAATATCAAAATTCATCTCAAAATACTCTGAGTGTCGGTTGGTGATTTTGAAATTTATAATATTACCGTCATCACGCGCTACTTCAGCAGAAACAACCGCTAAGCCAGAAGGTTCATTTAAAAGCACTAAATTGATTCTGCATACGAATGGTATATTAGAAAGATTATCATCCCATGCTAGGTCTATAATACGCTCAGGCATTCCAGCAAAATTATTCAGCATGGAGCAATCCGATGTATGAATCGTAACACCGCTTCCAGTATGAATAACACCAACTATTCTATCACCTGGCAGCGGGTGACAGCATTTTGCATAATGCATAGCCATGCCAGAGATAAGACCTTTGATAGGAACTTTATCTTCATGCTTGATTTCTCTGCGCTTCTTCTTGCGTCCAAATTTCAACATGGATAAGGTTGAACTAAATCTGCTTTTCTTAGGCTGAGCTTGCTCTATAACTTCTTCGCGCGTTATGACTCCTTCACCTATAGCAAAAAACAATTCCTCTTGAGTCTTTTGAAAAAATTTACAAGCTCTATCTAGCGCGGCACCTTCCTCTTTAATTCCAGCAGAATGTAGAGCTTTGGTAATAATATTAGTTCCAAGCTTTGTATATTGATCTCTGTTTTTAACACGTACAAACTTTCTTATCTCTGATCTTGCCTTGCCAGTTACAACAAACTTCTCCCAAGAAGGCGAAGCTGTATGATTTTTCGATGTAATAATCTCAACTTGATCGCCATTAAGCAGCTGCGTACGAAGCGGCACAATACGTCCATTAACCTTAGCACCAACACAAGAATTGCCTACATCTGAGTGAACCATATATGCAAAGTCTACTGTAGAAGCCCCTTTGGGCAGAGCTACTAATTTACCAAGAGGTGTGAAGCAAAATACCTGATCATAATACATTGCCATTTTTGTGTTTTGTAGGAAATCTTCTGGCGTTGAATCGTCTTTTTCTAAGATAGATAAAAGCTCTCTAATCCAAGTATATTGAAGTCCATCTGAAGCATCTTTATGCCCTTGCTTATATCGCCAGTGCGCAGCAACCCCAAGCTCAGCAATATCGTGCATTTCTTGTGTTCGTATTTGTATTTCAATTTTCTGCATCAACGGGCCAATAACTACAGTATGTAAGGATTGGTATTCGTTAGTTTTTGGAGTGCTGATAAAGTCCTGAAAATGGCCAGGTACCATTTTATAAGCACCATGAACCACGCCAAGTACTCTGTAGCAATCTTCTATAGAATCTACTATCACTCTAAATGCAACAATGTCCGAAAGCTGATCTATCCCAACATCTTTTTGTTTCATTTTCATCCAGGTAGAATATGGAGTTTTTCTACGCCCAGAAACATCCGCTTTAGTACCATCTTTGCAGATTGTTTTTTTTATATCCTCAACGATTCTTTTTACAAAATCTTCTCTACCATTTTCAATATTTTCAAAGCGACTTAATATCGAGGATCTAACTTCGGGGTTAAGCACCCTGAAACATATATCCTGCAGCTCTGTTTTGATTTGCTGAACACCAATACGCTCGGCTAGAGGGATCGTAATTTCCATAGTTTCAAGCGCGATACGATTTCTTTTTTCTGGGTTGGTGATAAAGTCAATAGTACGCATATTATGCAAACGATCAGCAAGCTTAACCAGAAGCACTCGAATGTCATCGCTCATAGCCAAAAGAAGTTTACGAAAATTCTCAGCCTGGCGAATGTTATTAGGGGTAAACTCAATTTTAGTAAGTTTAGTAACTCCGTCAACCAACTTGGCTATATCCGGAGAGAAATGCTTTTCAATATCCTCAAAAGTAAGGTCTGTATCCTCTATTGTGTCATGCAAAATAGCTGTAACTATAGAGTCCGAATCCAAACGCATTTGCGCAATGATATCAGCAACCTGCAAAGGGTGATAATAATAAGGCTCGCCCGAAGCACGCTTCTGAGACCCATGATACTTAACCGCAAACTCTATAGCTTTTATCACCATAGGCTCATCAAGAGTTACGCCATAAGATTTATATTTATCAACAACCGTCTGAGGATCCACAAAAAACCTTTCCTAAAATAATTTCATTACAGACTCAATGATAAACTGATATGAGAAAGAATTCAAGAATAGCTATGCAACATCACGAATTAATAATTCTGGCCCCAAAGGAGAACGGTAATCTAATGCGAGACTAAAAGTGGCTATCAAATACTGAATAGTCTCCTACTATTGGCGTGTCAGATTCATCCCCATCCGATTTCTCTTCTTTGTTTCCTAAAAAATGTTGTACAATACCTGGGCTATTTACATCCTTGGAAATATCAAACACAACCTCCGAAACTATGTATTTTTTTACTTCAATAGTCTTTAGATGATTCTTTTGCGCTATTTTCTTTAATGCATTATGATCTTTTGCAAAATAATCAAAGATAATTAGATATTTACCATCTGGGTTTTTTTGAATTTCTTTAGCATATAATCTTTGATCAGCCTTAATCTTAAGCTCAATTACCCCGCCGCAGTATTTCACTCCGTTGCTTTTATGCTTATGCTTCACCATCCCATGCTTCAAAGCTTGACTAAACTTATCTTGAGTTAGTGTATCTAGTTGGACCTTGTCACTAATAACCCCAAAAAAATCAGTCTTGCCATCAAGTTTTATAACTTTTTCTTGGGTTTCATCAAATTTTTTCTTACCTACAACCCAAGCAGCTTTATTATTTTTTTGTAAAGATGGTGTAAAAGGCTGGGATTGTTCATCTATACTCAGTTTAATTAAATGTTTAGGGAATTGTGATTTCGTATATTTAAAATAAAGATTAAGCATTCTAGGCGTTATATGATTACTCTCTGCCCTTTCTAGCACTTGCTCAGAACGCATAAGAAGGAGCTCTTCCAATGTTATATTGTTAGGTTCTGACTCATTAGGCTGTATTTGTGGTACTTTATGCTCAGATTTTCTTTCATGCTTGGACGAATCTTTACGCTCTTCACTTGTGTCGTAGCTTTTGTGCGATAATGGTTCGTTTGAAGATTCCTTTTGCTTATCAAGAGTTAGTCCCTTCTTCATTATCTTAAGAAGCAAAGTTACTTTCTCAATTTCTTCGTTTGCTGCCTCATCCGCCTCTGTTTTTGGGATAGCAATTTTTTTCGGTAACGATTTTAAGGCCACGTCTGGGTTGTTATCAGCTGCGGATACATGTGATATGTAGAAATCTATATTTGGGCACTTATCTTCTGGCTTTAGCATCTCATTAAGTTTCTTTGCTTTTTTGAGATACTCCAATGACCGCTTATTCTCTTCTAGCATATTGCAACAATACGCTAAATTTAGATATATAGAAGTGTTAGCGTGTATACTTGTTTCATGTGATAGTTTTACTCCATCTTCAAGATATTTTTTCGCTTCTTTATAATTTCCAAGTTTAATCTGAGACGACCCTATATTATTCAGATTGTTCGCCTGACCTTCTTTGTTGTCAAATTTTGTATATTGTTTCATCGCTTCTTTGTAGGATTCTATCGCTTCTTTATGCTTCCCAAGTTTTGCTTGAGATACTCCTATATTATGCAGAGCTATAGCAGAACCTTCTTTATCACCAGATTCTGCATATAGTTTTATCGCCTTTTTGTAGGATTCTATCGCTTCTTTATGCTTCCCAAGTTTTCCTTGAGATTCTCCTATATTATGCAGGGTCCCAGCGTGATTTTTTTTATCACCAGATTCTGCATATAGCTTTATCGCTTCTTTGTAGGATTCCATCGCTTCTTTATATTTCCCAAGTTCTGCTTGAGATTTTCCTATATTATGCAGGGCTCTAGCCAAGTTTTTATTATTTCCAGACTTTGTATATAGTTCTTTTGACTCTGTGTAGGATTCTATTGCTTCTCTATGATTCCCAAGGTCTGCTTGAGATGCTCCAATACTATTCAAAGTTTCAGCACGGTCTTCTTTATTATCAGATTCTATATATAGTTTTGCTGCCTCTCTGTAGGATTTTATCGCCTCTTTATAGTTCTTAAGTTCTCTTTGAGATACTCCTATATTATATAGGACTTTAGCCAAGCCTTCTTTATCACCAGACTTTGTATGTAGCTTTATCGCTTCTTTATAGGACTCCATCGCTTCTTTATGCTTCCCAAGTTCTGATTGAGATTGTCCCGTGTTGCTTACTACAAAAACTATCTTATCTTCTTGATTGCCAAATTTTATATATAGGTCTTTTGCCTCTGAGTAATATTCTATCGCTTCTTTATGCTTCCCAAGTTCTGATTGAATTGCTCCTATATTAAGGAGGGTGTTGGCATGCTGGAGCTTATCATTATATTTTTGGTGTACTATTAGTAGTGCTCTAGCATAGTGTATCTCTTCCTTAGTGTCCTTGCTTTGCCGCGCTAGGCTTACCAATTCCTCAACAGAATTACTATAATAAAGTTTCTTATATTCGGCTGTATCTAGTTCAGCCCCGTATTTAGAATGATCTGAGTTTATGTTATTTTTTTTATAAATATCGATGATCTGTTGATATTGTTCACCAGCCTCTTTGCGCCTGTCCTTGATTATAGAAGACCTTATCTTAGCATTTAGTTGCTTTATTTTTTGAGTATCTTGCTTATTCAAGGTCACCTCAATTACTTCTGGCAACTGGTCTTCTAGGGGAAGTTTTTTTATTTCTTTTTTGGGCGTTGCTTTTTTAAGCTTTTCTTTTCTAGCTGCTTGCCGCAGATCTTTTGCTTGTTTTATTTTCTTGCTGTGTTTTGAACTTTTTTTCTTGCGACGCTTCGGCATAATATTTTTGTATTTATTTTATTATAGCGCGCATTTTAGCATTATTGTTGCTAGCGGCCAATGAATATGCTTATTTAATAAATTATTGTTAATATAACTACAAGCGCGGCAGAACGAGTTAATGTCAAATCTGGTGTATGGCATGATCAGGCAACGCTCCTATTTGATTGCTCTTGTACTAATTCACCGTCTACAAACGGCACATTATTAACCACCAAAGTTAATAACCTGAACCCTTGAATCTTCCTCCATTTCT
>CAXMOU010000092.1:0-11617 GCA_964195465.1 uncultured Rickettsiaceae bacterium | reverse complement strand
TAGAGGTAAAGAAAATTCAAAATAAGCTAAATAATAGACCAAGAAAAATACTTGGTTTTCTAACTCCGATTGAATATACTACACAATACTATAATAAGATAGAACATTAGATCTGTCGCATTTGAAGCTTTAATGCACCTCAACCCCTTTATACATAACATTCTTATGAATTTTTACCTTAGCACCTGGTGGCACCAGTATATACATAGACTCACCGGCCTTAATTTCAATAACAGCTTTCCCCATACCATCTCTCCCACATTTAGTACAACTAAAGATAAGTATAACTCAAGATAGAAGATGATAAAACAAGAATTATTTCAATTGCTGGGCGAGTGATGATTATAATTAGTTGATATATAGCTCATATTATGCCAATATATGAGCTATATATGTTTTTTTATAGCTCATATGAATAAATCAAAATGGAACTGGCAACTGGATTTGTGGCCTAATTTTTCTTGGGACGCTCAAGAAATAGATACTCTAGAAAAGAAGTTTCTTCTTAATTCTGGCAAACTTATTGGCGCTTGTTCGCATTTTGATAGTGATCAGAAAATGAGTTTTACTATTGAAACGATAGAGAACGAAGCCTTTAAAACATCTGAGATTGAAGGAGAATTCTTGGACCGAGAAAGCCTACAATCTTCTATTAAAAGGAATTTTGGTTTAGCCTCCAGAAAAAAAAGCCACCCTGCAGAATCTGGTATCGCAGAGATGATGGTCGATTTACACAAAAATTTTCACATACCAATCTCAGATGATTTGATGCATGCATGGCACGGAATGTTAATGAATGGACGTAGGGATTTAAACGACATAGGGTCTTACCGCACGCACGCGGATGCTATGCAAATAATTTCTGGACCAATCGGCGCTGAAAAAGTGCACTTCGAGGCCCCGCCATCAAGAATTGTACCGCGCGAGATGCAACATTTTATTCACTGGTTTAATAAAACTGACGCACAAAAATTACCGCCCCTAACTAGGGCGTCAATTGCTCATCTTTGCTTTGTATGCATCCACCCTTTTGAAGATGGAAATGGCAGGCTAGCGAGGGCTATCTCGGAAAAATCTTTACTACAATCTTTAGGCGCGCCTATATTCATCACTTTGTCTCAAACCATTCAAAGAAATAAAAAGGATTATTATCGCAACCTAGAAATAAGCAATAAAACATGCGACCTAACTAGCTGGATATTATATTTCGCAAAAACAATATTACGCGCGCAATCAGATACTTCAAAATTAGTAGATTTCATTATTAAAAAAGCTAAGTTCTACGACAAGAACAAATCCAAACTAAACGAGCGCCAAAATAAAGTTATCAAGCGAATTCTAGACGAAGGAATTTATGGATTCAAAGGCGGCCTAAGCGCAAACAACTATACATCAATCACAAAAATCTCAGCATCCACCGCCACCCGTGACCTGCAAGACCTAATAAACAAGAAAATCCTAAAACACACCGGAACAAACAAAAGCAGACGATACCACCTAAATTTGTAATAAGGATACACCGCGAGGAACGCACTCCAAACTCACCTCCAAAGCCAGCCGCTTCCTGGATTGCCGCGCGTAGCTCGCAATGACGGGATGGGGTCTGCGCCCGCGCTACGCTCGCAACTATTTGAGTTTTTCTTGTAAACATAGTTGATGACGGGATAAAGATATATACCCGGAGGTACAGAAATGCCGCAAAGTAGCCATACTACGCCCCCATCACAACACAACCAAGCCCTTGCGAAGCGACCCACAATAATAACACGAGCACAGCTGGCTAGGGGGCCTTTAGGGTGGTGATTTTCAAAGCGAAGATTGCGCAGCGTATACTTATACGCGAGCACAATCAAGTCTTTGCAAAATCGCCTCCCTAAAGGCCCCTAGCCAGCTGTGCGTGGACCGCTGCGGGCGTTGGTTTAGGCTCACCATCAGAAGAACCTTGTGTTAAAGTGGGTTCAGTAATAGTTACGCCACGGCGAAACTAGGGACCGATCCCTATGAATATTTATAGTCCAGAGGATTTATACTAACCCTGACGCACCAAGTAGCCCACATACCAAATATATACTATTTTTTGATAATTACTAGTATTTGTCAAATTTTTGTACAACTGCGCCTAGTTCAGACTGCAGCGAAGAGAGGGTGGATTGGAGCTCTTTATCGGCTGTTTTTAGCACGTCTCCTGCAGTTGCGGTAATTTTGGAATGTTTATCATCCATCAGGCCTAGGGCTGTCATTACCAGCAGGAGTTCAAAGGAAGCTGATGGGCTAGATTTTTGCATTTCGGACAATTCGAAGTCAAGCTTTTCTGCCAGTCCAAGCAGGTGTTTTTTGCTTTCATCTGAGCAAGATAGCTTAAAGCTTTTATTACCCAGTTCTATTGTTACTATCGACATAATAATTTCTAATTTGTTCTAATTCTTCTATATATTTTTTAATTTGATCCAGAGTATCCTGATTCTTTTGCTTCAATTGATTATTCTGAGAGGAAAGCTCGGATATTTGATGCGCTTGCATATGAATCTTAGCGTTAAGATCATCTACTTTAGCACCAATATTTTGGATCGCCTCAATTAATTGCTTCTTCGTTATTTCCATTTGCGTTTATCGTATTTTGTATAAATTCTTCTTCTGTGATTTTTTCTTCTGGAGCTTTAAGAACAGAGTAAGCCCAAATAACTCCAATCAATATTAAAATAGCTGGTATTATTATATATTTTTTATTTATAACAGCTTCTTCGTCACCTATCAATCTTGGTTTTTGAACAGTGATTTTATTCTCTTGTGGAGGATCTAAGTTCAAAAACTCGTAATATATCTTGGTATATCCTTCAACATATACTTGCCCTGGTATATCTTGAAAATTCTCGTCTTCTAAACTCACAATATATTGACGGCGTATTTTTAAGATCTCTGCGATCTCCTCAACCGTATATCCTGCTTTTTCTCTCGCCTCTTTAAGCTTCGAAGTCATTACTCGTCCCTTAGCTTTCTTAAAAAGATTTCCATTTTCTTATTAGCAAGAATAATCATGTTAAGATTCACGGCTTCTTGCATTTTGATATCCTCTACAAAATTTGTAAAAATGCTAGCATGCGATGTGTTTTTCTCCAGCCATTTTTTCAAATCGATAGTTACATTATCAGCTTGAGCGACCACTTCCATAACTAAACGTCGTTGCTTGTCATAAAAATCATCTTTCAAAGATTGTACAGATAATCTGTTCCAATAAGAATCGTTGATCTGAGTTTCGCACGATTGACGCAGCCAGTCAATATTAAGTAGGTCACCGCTCTCAAAATATAAATTAGCGACTTCTTCATTATTACGACCAGCCTCTTTAGCTATGTGAATAATGTCAAAAGCAGATACTAGAACTTCTAGCGTAGCAATGGATTTAGCCAGATTCTTATCTACCCCCGAATTGGTGTAGTGCTCAATACGGCTAAAGAACCTAGTTTTAGTAGTGCCTACTAGAAGTTTGCTGATAATACCAGTTAGCTCCTCTGTTTGCTTGCTGAACTTTTCGATAGTATCCACAATATTAATTGGTGATTTTATATTGCTTACAAACCAGCTGATTCCTCTACGCATAATTTTACCAAGGTCAGAGAACATCTCAACTTTGATACTAGTATCAACAGATGTACCAAGGCTTGCTACTTTATTCCATAAATCATCTAAATCGAATATCTCGGTAACAACCGCGTGCGCTCTTGCAATATCACATGCGCTCCCACCAGTTTCTCTTCTGATAGAGCTAATAAGAGGACCACCGAGCTGATTAACAAGTTTGTTCGTAACTACAGTACGAATAATATCCTGCCTCAACGGGTGATTTTCTATTTGCTCCTTAAATTTTTCCTGCATTTCTTTTGGAAAATAATTTATCAAATGCTTATGAAAATATTGATCGTCCACAAGTGACGCAGAAGCAAGGCTTCCATCAAGCGACATTTTACTATAAGAAAGAAGAACACAAAGCTCAGCCCTTGTCATCCCCTCACCAGCAATTGCGCGCCTTGAAAGCTCAGATTGATTTGGCAAGAACTCAACAGCACTATCAAGCAGACCTTCTTTTTCCAATTCCTTAGTAAGCTGGCTGAAAGACTCAACGTTCATTACTGGCGATAAAAGAGAGATAGTTAAAGCTAGATTCTGATCGTAATTATCTACCAGAACCAACTCTTCCACTCTAGATGTCATTTGCTCTAGAACTTGATTGCGCTCCTCTACTGTAATTTTACCCGATGAAACCGCCATATTAAGAGCAATTTTGATGTTCACCTCATGATCTGAACAATCAACACCAGCGGAATTATCAATGAAATCTGTATTAATACGACCACAACTTAATGCATATTCGATTCTACCAAGCTGTGATAGACCCAGATTACCACCTTCAGCAACAACTTTTGCACGTACTTCACTACCATTGACGCGTAGATTGTCATTCGCTTTATCGCCAATATCTACGTTATTTTCGCTCATGGATTTAATATAAGTTCCAATGCCGCCATTCCATAGTAAATCTACTTCAGACTTTAGAATCGCCTTGATAAGCTCGTCTGGCGCGATTTGGTCAACATCTATACCAAGAACATTTTTAATCTCAGGAGATAGATCGATGATTTTTGCTGAGCGCTCAAATATTCCGCCGCCATCAGATATTAAGTCAGCTTTATAATCAGTCCACTTGCTTCTTGGAGTATTAAATAAGCGCTCTCTTTCTTTGTAACCTGATACGTAATCTGGATTCGGATCAATAAATATATGCTGATGGTTAAATGCCGCAACTAGTCTGATATATTTTGACAATAACATACCATTACCAAATACATCACCAGACATATCTCCAATTCCAACTACAGTGAATGGCTCTTTTTGTATATCAACGCCCATATCTAAGAAATGCGACTGTGCAGATATCCATGCGCCTTTAGCAGTGATTCCCATTTTCTTATGGTCATAACCAACAGAACCACCAGAGGCAAAAGCATCCCCAAGCCAGAAATTATACTCCTTGGAAACGTCATTAGCATAATCAGAGAACGTGGCTGTGCCTTTATCTGCAGCTACAACTAAATATGGATTCTCATCATCATATATCATTGTGTTTTTTGGCTGCACAATATTACCATCAACCAAATTATCTGTTAGATCAAGCAAACCGCGCAAGAAATTCTGATAACAACCAACTACTTTTTCCATGTAATCATCGCGGTTCATATCACCTTGAGCGAAGTTGAGATAGAACGTACCCTTCGAACCAACTGGAACGATAACTGTGTTTTTAGTCATTTGAGACTTCATCAGACCAAGTACTTCTGTTCTGTAATCCTCACCCCTATCAGACCAGCGCAAACCGCCACGGGCCACCTTGCCACCGCGCAAATGTATACCCTCAAAATTATTAGAATAAACAAATATCTCTGCATACGGCAAAGGCAGCGGTAAATCTGGAACTTTACTAGAATCAAACTTAAACGACAAATAACTCTTGAGCTCACCATTACCGAGCTGGTAAAAATTCGTACGCATGATTGCTTCAATAGTCAGATGCATATTTTTTAGCACTTTATCTTCTGTGCTGCTGCTTACATTGTCTAAATACTGATCCATCTTTTTGGCTAATGATTTAGCCTCAGATCTTGCCTTATTTTTAGGATCGAATTTTGCAGCAAATAAATCTACCAACATCTCTGTGTATTTATTATGCTTAACCAAAACCTGCTGAACATACCCCTTACCATAAGCAAAACCCGTTTGGTGCATATAGCGCGTAATGGCTTTAATTAGCTTCACTTTTCTCCAATCAAGCCCCGAAAGGACAAGAAGCTTACTAAGAATATCACTAGTAAAAGTACCTTCGCTCATTTTAGTTAGAGCTTCTTCTATATTCTCCTTTATCACATCGAATGACACTTCGATCTTAATTGGGCTTAGTAATTTAAATTCATAGATCCAGCTTTTCTTAAAATCATCTGATTCTTTAATAGCAAAGCTTTGCTCATCAATCGCAGTGAATCCAAGATTCTCAATCGCTGGCAATGTATCAGATAACGTTAAACTCACCTCTGGGCTATAGAACTTAAGGAAGAATTCATTTTCCTCTTTCCCTTGCACCAGATTAAATACTATTTTACTTTTTTGTGATGCTTGCTCTAGATGATGAACATCGTCTATTGTTTCATCTTCGTTGAATTTGTGCCTATATTCAGCTGGGAAGGATGGCTCTATTTCTCTGTGCCTTATACCACCTTTATACTCACCAAGCTCCTCGCATAATTTATGTAGCAACCCTTCTGACCAGTTAGTTGTAAGGCCAACCAAATCCTTTTGCATGTCATCGTGGCAGAAATCCAATTTAGAAGCATCTTTAATAGCTAATGTCGCAAACATATGGGCGAAATCTTGCGCTACAACAGTTATATCGTCTGCAATGATTTCGCTATCAAATTTATTCGATAAATAACAGCTAATATTATTATAAACTTCTGGAGTTAGGCTTTCTCTTGGCAAGAAAATAATTATATTAATGAAAGAGCTGGACCAATCTTGCTGCACAAACAACTTCAATTTATGACTGCGCATACTAGAAAGCATATGAATACACATACAATGTAGATCTTCTTCATCTATCTGAATCAGAATATCCCTTGGCAAAGACTCAATAATATTTTTAATTTTCTTCGCATTGTAACCATTTGGCGGAAAGCCAGACTCATCAAGCACGTAGTTCATTTTACCACGAAGTATCGGGATGGTCTTAATAGACTGGAAATAAATCGCTGTTCCATACAAACCAAAAATAATAGTTCCAGATTTATATTCCCCGTTTTCATCTAGTCTCTTAATCAAAATATAATCAACCAAAGCATTTCTATGCACAGGAGATAATTTGTTGATTTTTCCAAGCATAGCAAGCTTATTTTCATAATACTCGCTTTCTGAAAATTCAATAATCGTAGATATTTCTTCTATATTATTTTGCCAGATTTCCTTCACACCGTCCTGATGAGTAAGAGATTTCGACTTCACATCAAAATCAACAGCGCCAAGGAAGGTTATGTTATTTTTCTGCAGCCAATTCAGGAAATCTAACGTTTCCTCAGCGGGCAGTTTTTTAGCTTCGTATATGTCCTTATTATGAACAATATCAGTAGTTATTGTGATGATTTTATTCAGCAATGGTTGCCATGATTTGTACGTATAATCAACTAGGTCTATTATATTATTAATTTCTACTTTGATTCCATCTAGCGTTTTATCATCAAAATCTCCAAGTATTTTGACATACACTAATGACTCATTAGTGCCGCCCTTACCCTTCTCAATCACATCTACCAAATTGCCATCATCATCCCTAACCGCACTGATAACTGGATGGAACGTGAACATTATCTGCAGAGCCAATTTGGACATCAGACTATTTAAAGAATCGATAATAAACGGGCGATTACCTGCAGAAATTAAAATAGTAATGGATGGATTGTTTTGGAACTCTCCCTTCAAAATTTCAATTTTGCGATTATTTTTAGGACTATGCTTAAAAAATTCAAACGCCTCATGAGTAAAGTCACCAAATAATTTGATTTTATCCTCTGACCTATAATCTACTGGAATATATCTTAAAAACCTACGTACAAATTTTGTGTACAACCAGCCTTTGCTTCCTGCATCAACAAGGTCTAAAATTTCAGAACTAAAATCATTAATTCTGCAACTTAATTTACTAAGAGAAAGTGACTTTTTAATATTGGAATTATTACCCATAAGATGTAATCGCGCCTATAATAGCTTTATTAATATACAAACTGCATGTATGATACAAGAAATGATAATATCTATCAAGACTTAGAAGTTTAAAGATGAGCACTATTTTTGCACAATGCTCCGCTAGTGGCAGAGCAGGAGTGGCCGTATTCAGGCTGTCGGGCCCCAAAGCCGCTATGGCTTTAGAGCAACTAACTAAAGGCGATATAAACGACCTTGAACCACGTAAATTATACCTAAAAAAACTATATAACCCCAAAACAAATACACAGATTGACGAATCTATGGTTGTGTTTTTTGTAGGCAGTTCAAGCTTCACGGGCGAAGAATCCGTAGAACTACACACTCATGGCAGTATTGCTGTGATCAAATTATTAAATGAAGCGCTCACATCAATGCCAGAATTACGGCTAGCAGAGCCAGGAGAATTCGCGCGGCGCGCCTTCATGAATGGCAAAATGGACCTGACCGCAGCAGAAGGGCTAGCGGACCTAATAGACGCCGAAACAGAATTGCAACACACGCAGGCCATACGCCAACTTGGTGGAGGCCTGGAAGCTATATACGAGGATTGGCGCGGGCAATTGCTTGGCCTCATAAGCCTACTTGAAGCCTATATAGACTTCCCAGACGAAGAAATACCAGAAGAAACTTTATCTCATGCAAGCGCGCTCATTACAAAACTTACAAAAGAAATACGCACTCACCTTGACGATAACAACCGCGGTGAACGCCTGAGAAGCGGCTTAAAACTAGCGATCTTGGGGCGCCCCAATGTTGGCAAATCCAGCCTACTTAACCACCTAATGCAGCGCGACGTGGCTATTGTTTCAAACATAGCTGGCACCACGCGTGATGTAATAGAGGGGCACCTTGATATTGGCGGGTATCCAATAATATTACAAGACACCGCTGGAATTCACGATGAAACTTCAGATTTAATCGAAAAAGAAGGAATAGCAAGAGCGAGAAAAATATCACAAAACTCTGATATTAAAATTATTATTTCTGATGCTTCTGAGGCAAAAATAGAATCAAATGAGTTTGATGATTTAATCGACGAAAACACAATCTTACTTCTTAATAAAATCGATATCGCCAAACAAAAAGCGCAAGGCAAATTCATTCCTATCTCTGTGAAATCCAAGCAAGGGCTAGATGACCTAACGGATGCAATAATAAATATAGCAGAGCGAATCGCAAAGCCCTCAGATTCCCCTCAAATAACCAGAGCAAGACATCGCGCGCAGCTAGAAAGCGCCCTTGAATGCTTAAATAGTTTTTCAATAAATAATGATTTGGTACTCGCAACAGAAGATATCAGAATGACCATCCGCTCACTTAGCAACATAACTGGCAAAATCACAGTAGACGAAATATTAGGAGAGATATTCAGCAATTTTTGTATAGGAAAATAACATGCACTATACAGAGGAGCTCCAGCAAATAATCGTCCAGTGGCAAAACTACTTAAGCGCGCAGCGTAATTATTCTGACCATACTACAAGCTCGTATCTTAATGATTTGCAGCATTTTCTAAAATTCATCAATAGCTATTATTCAGAAGAAGTATCGCTACAGAAAATAGCTAATATCGATATCAGATTCGCCCGCAGCTGGCTTTCTGCAAGGCACCGGGATAATTACAGCGCATCCTCCAATGCCAGGGCGCTTTCATCGGTGAAGAATTTCTATAAATATCTCGAGAAAAAACATGATATCAACTGCCACGCAATTTTTGCCGTGCAAAGCCCTAGAAAACCAAAGCCTCTACCAAAAGCACTTTCAAAAGACGAGGCCAAATTATCGATAGATAACATAGAAATGCTTGGCGACGAGGAATGGATTCACTGTCGCAACAAGGCACTTCTAACACTAATCTATGCCAGCGGCCTGCGCATCTCCGAAGCGCTCTCAATCACCAAGCAGCATTTAGAGAATACTGAATTCATCAAAATCATGGGTAAAGGCAACAAAGAGCGCATTATCCCATGGATAGAAGAGTCCAGGTTATTGATACAACAATATGTGACTTTATTGCCCCATCATATCAAAAGCGACGAACCAATATTCCGCGGCAAACGAGGAGCACCCCTGCAGCGCGCAGTATTCAACCGCGAACTAATCAATTTACGGCGCGCTCTTGGCCTCCCGGAGCATTTAAGCTCACACGCATTTCGGCACAGCTTTGCTACGCATTTACTAGAAAATGGCGCAGATTTACGCTCAATACAAGATCTGCTAGGTCACCAGAGCCTCTCCACAACCCAGAGATATACCAAAATCAATCAAACACACCTAGAGTCTGTATACGACAAGGCTCACCCAGACTCTAAAACATAATTTTTAAACAATATACTTGCTTTGATTTTTGCTTCTGGGATATATTAGCTTAATATTACTCAATTAGGGAATGAATATGCAGAAAGTTGTTTTACCAAAAGGCTACGAACCATCAGAAAAAGAAGACTATATGAACGCAACGCAGCTAGAATATTTCAAACAAAAATTACAAAAATGGCGCGAAGAATTACTGGACGAATCACGCGATACTTTAACTCACCTTAGAGAAGAAAACTGGAACGAACCAGATCTAAACGACCGCGCTACCGTTGAAACCGAAACAACTATTGAGCTCCGCACAAGAGACCGCTATCGCAAATTAATCGACAAAATCGAACATACTATAGCAAGAATAGATAATGGAGATTATGGCTACTGCGAAGAAACAGGCGAGCCAATCGGCCTAAAACGCCTACAAGCAAGGGCAGTCGCAACGCTCTGCATAGACGCACAAATGCGCCACGAAAATTACGAGAAAACTCATATAGACGAAGATAAGCTAGAAGCATAACGATATGCGCAGGCGCGAAACTAAAATGCTTATATTAGCTAATGATAAGCAATGGAATGCCGCCAAAACATTGAAGGATGAACATAATCTGGATATCAATTATCAATCTCTAAATGGCGGCTTGCGCTTATTACACCTAGCTGCAATGCAAGGCAATATGAAAGCCGTGATATGGTTGTTAAATAGTGCGGCAAACAAAGAAGCAAAAACCTCCACAGGCGCAGATGCAGCGCACATAGCCCACAGTTTCGCTTATTTCGACTTAGAGTATATGATTAACTCCTTTGCCCCAGAAGAAGCGGCGCTCGCGGGGGAGGCTGAGTAACATTACGTAAAAATGGCATCTGCCTCTGCTTGCGGGTCAACACCAGAGAGCTTGATATCCTTTTTCTCCTCATCACACACCTCCTCCATCATCTCTTTTGCCACAACACCTGCAAATTTCAACTCCACCAATGTAATTCTTATCTGAGCTTCTTCGCTTATCAAAGGAAGCTTCGCATCAAACATATCTCTAGTTCGATTAAATATATTAATATTACCTTGATCCACACCATCGCCAAGAAATTTAATCAAACCAGCTATTTCATCACGCAAATTTTGTCCCTTTAAAGAAAAACTCATCTGATAAATCACCGGCATATCTTCCAGGTTTTGACAAGTAATGCTCATTAATTCCGTAATTTTTTTACTTAAAATACTATTTATCTCTACTCTCGCGTTAGCAAGCTCCATCCTCACTTCCTGTATTTTTTTGTCTATCGGTAAAATAAGTTGTTTAAACACGATTCATTCCCATATAATTAAATGTTAATAAAATATGCCACAAATACTATGACTCAGGGTGCATTAAAGCTTCAAATGCGACACATAAGGATCTATATTATCAAGTTAAGCCACCTATGGTGGCAGCCTAGTTCTGAGTATATTTGCCATCACATACTATAAAATGCTATTATGTATGTTTATGCTACAATAGGTGAC
>CAXMOU010000091.1:0-26591 GCA_964195465.1 uncultured Rickettsiaceae bacterium | reverse complement strand
AACCCCTGAAGAAATTCTTTCTTTGGTTGCATAGACACCTCTCAAATGCTTTTAACTCAACAGGTGTAGAGTATTTTGTGCATTTTAACAAGCGACTTAAGGTTAAACCAGTTTAATCAAAAGTTCATGAGGTGGCCGTGGCTTCGTGCCTATTCATACCGCCAATAATTAATGGTATAGAGACATTCTCAGCGATAGTTATTGTTGGTATCAAATTGTAAGATTGAAAAATAAACCCTATATGTTGAGCTCTGAATTTTAGTAATTGATCATGAGATATTTCGCTATAATCATGACCAGCTACAATGCACTGGCCAGAATCATAAGGTAAAATACTAGCTAGGATAGAAATCAGAGTAGTCTTGCCGCAGCCAGAAGGGCCAACAAGCATCATGAATTCTCCATCATATATGTCTAAATCTATTTCTTTTAGTACATCAGCTTTAAACTCGCCATCCCCAAAGGATTTGACTATTTTCTTGCAGGAGATGATGATGTTTTTCTCGGTGCTCATATATCTCTACTCCCTAAACACGTCTGCAGGGTCAGCAGCTGTAACTTTGCGTATGCCGATTAATGCAGAGCCAGATATAATAATGAGCACTCCAGCAGCTGCAAATAATAGCAAAATAGGGGGCATTTTGAATGCTAGTACGGCATCTTGGAAATTAGCGCCAAATATACTGCTTATTCCAACGCCTATGCCATAACCAACAAAACCAACTGTAAGAGCTTGCAGAAGAACCAGGCGCGTTAGAAGGCCATTAGTCACACCCATTGCTTTTAGCACTGCGTAATGCTTCATATTTTCTAGCACAAACCCATAGAATGTTTGTCCTGCAATGGCGGCTCCAACAATAAAACCCAGCATAACCGTAATGCCGAAATTAATTGGAATGCCTGTGTTGTTCATCCAGTAGCTTAAGTTGGTTTGCTTGAATTCCTCTACCGTCTGCGCAGATAGGCTAGTTACTTCCATTATTTTTTTGCTAAGCTTGTTATGGTCAAAGCCAGGCCTGGCTTTTACTAGAATGTAGCTTATTTGTTTTCTTCCAGGAGGGCTGTATTTAAGTGCGTTGCTGTAAGTGGTAAAAGCCTGAGGTTGTAATATGAAGTTACGAGTAGTTTTAACTAAGCCAACAATGATTGCCCTTTGATCGTTGAGCTCTAATATATCGCCAACTTTCAAAGCGCGCAGATTGCCTTTTTTATTTTTGACTCTTAAGCGCGAATTGGCGGCGTTAATATCAACGAAGATTGCATCTGGTCTTCTAAAATCATTGATGTTGCCTTCTACAATGTGATATGGCGCGCCTATTAAGGTGGCGTCATCTAATCCAGTCATATCTATGCCAGAAAGAGACCCGTCGGGCATTTTTGCTGCCATTAGCCTTTTATACATGGGGACAGCCCAGAGCACACCGTCTACTCCACGTACTTTTAGGAGCTCGATGTCTCGTATTGGTTTGCTTTCTTCAACGAATTTTACACCAGGGTCCATAACCCAAATATCAGGAGCAGAAATATCGTCGATAAAGCTGTAAGTGCGGCTCATTAGTCCGGTGAAAATGGCAGGTTGCTGGGTCATCATTTGCGCTGCAAAAGTAACGCCAATAACCATGGCAAAATATTTTGCACGATTGCCGAATAACATTTGCAGCGCGATGTAATACATAGTTAAATTTTTCTTGATGTATGACCAGTATATAACTGACGTGGTCTTGTAATTTTAAATTCAGGATCTTCCCACAATTCTTTCCATTGCGAAATCCACCCTGCGGTTCTAGCCAATGCAAATAGCACGGTAAACATCTGAGGAGGAATACCCATTGCTTGATAGATTATTCCAGAATAGAAATCCACATTTGGGTATAATTTTCTGTCTATGAAATATTGATCGTGTAGAGCTATTTTTTCTAGTTCCATAGCAATATCTAGCATAGGATTGCCCTTTAGCTGTCCAAGCTCTGATAGCACTTCTTGGCAGGTTTCACGCAATACCGCGGCGCGTGGGTCATAATTTTTATACACCCTATGCCCGAAGCCCATTAATCTGAATGGATCGTTTTTGTCTTTTGCTCGTTTGATACAGTTTGGAATATTTTCTACTGTACCAATTTCTTGTAGCATGTTGATTACAGCTTCGTTTGCTCCGCCATGCGCGGGCCCCCAAAGCGATGCTATACCAGCGCTCACACACGCAAACGGGTTGGGCCCAGAAGATCCAGCAGTTCTAACTGTTGAGGTAGATGCATTCTGTTCGTGATCTGCATGTAGGATAAATATTTTATCTAACGCTTTTGCCAAAACAGGATTTACTTTATATTTCTTGTTTGGCGCGGCGAACATCATGTGTAGAAAATTCTCTGAAAATGATAAATCATCTTGTGGATAAACAAATGCCTGTCCTATTGAGTATTTATAAGTCATTGCAGAAATTGTCGGCATTTTTGCTATCATGCGAATTGCAGATAACTCGCGCCCTTCTGGTGTGTTCATGTCTATAGTGTCATGATAAAACGCAGATAGCGATCCAACAACAGAAAGAATCACAGCCATCGGGTGCGCTGAATGGCGGAAGGCCCCGAAAATATTACGGATTTGTTCGTTTACTAATGAGTGATGAGATATTTTTTCTTTAAAGCTGGTATATTCTGTTTTGCTTGGTAATTCTCCATTTAACAGCAAATAAGAGACTTCTAGGAAATCTTTATTATCTGCTAAATCTTTGATCTCGTACCCGCGATGACGCAATACGCCATTGCCGCCATCAATAAATGTGATTTGAGAAGTGCACGATGCCGTAGACATAAAGCCAGGATCATAAGTGAAGTAACCAGTTTCAGCGTATAATTTGGTGACATCTATTACATTTGGTCCAATAGAAGCTTTCTTAATTGGTAGCTTGTATGTTTTGTCTTTTATTTTTAATTCTGCAAACTCTTCGCTCATTTTTTGGCACCTTTTCAATTGTTTATTCAAAACATTTAATTCTAGCTGATTTTCTCACCAATATGCAACTAAAACCAGAAAAATATAGGGACTTATGTAATGAGGCGTATCTACAGCATCTCTTTTATCTTAAGTAAATCGTACCAGGTTGGTTTTTTCTTGGTTGGTTGACGCATTAGATATGCTGGGTGAAACAGGGCGGTTGTGGTGATTGAGTCTGTTAGATATTGGTTGCTATAATCGTAATTATTTTGACGCACGTCTGCTATTGTAATTTTTTTGCCAAGCAGAGCGGTGGTGGCTGTCCCTCCAATTAAAATGATTAGTTTCGGATTAATCAGAGCAATATGCTTTTCAACGAATGGTTTGCATATTTCTATTTCTTCTGTGGTTGGTCTTCTATTTGCTGGAGGCCTCCAAAAAATTGCATTGGTGATGTAGGCATTTTTAGTGCGTGATAGCCCTATTACTTCGATCATTTTGTCTAGTAATAATCCGCTTTCGCCGCAGAATGGAATTCCTTGCTCGTCTTCAGTTGCGCCAGGGGCCTCACCTATTAACATTATGTCTGAGTCTGGGTTTCCATCTGAGAACACCGTTTTGTTGGCGAATTTCTTTAGGTCACACCCTTCGAAATTTTCAACAGCTTTGCGCAGTTCGTCTATAGTATTCGCGTTATTTGCAAGCTCTCTAGCGGTAAGCGATGCAGGTGATTCTGCATGCTTTGCTTTGGTTTGTATTGGAGTAGCTTTGACTTTTTTTGCTGGTTTTGGCATTTCTAATATCTCGGTAGTTTTTGTTTGATTCTGGTTTAATCGCTCAATTAACGAATTTTTACTATCTTTTTGCTCAGAACAATAATATTCTACCCCTGCAGATTTGAGCCACTTTAGATGCTCTAATTTTTGCTGTAAATTATTCATAAACAATTATTTTTATGCCCCAATATAAATACGAAATTCCAGAAAGTTTAAATGGCCAGCGAGTAGATAAGGCTTTAACTGAGCTTTGTAGCGACTGTTCGCGCACTCAAATTCAGAAAGCTATCAAAAACGAAAAGCTAAAACTTAATGGCCAGATTATTTCTAATTTCTCTGCTAAGGTCAAGCATAATGATCAGGCGGAAATTATTATTGAGGAAGAGGCGCAAAAGCATATTCTGCCCAATAACATTCCAATAGACATAATTTACGAGGATGACGATCTGATTGTTATCAACAAAACCGCGAATATGACTGTGCATCCAGGAGCGGGGAATTATACGGATACTTTGGTGAATGCCTTACTCTATCATAGCAATAAATTATCCGATGTAGGCGGCCAGATCAGGCCAGGGATAGTTCATAGGCTAGATAAAACTACATCTGGATTGATGGTGGTTGCGAAAAATAATAAGTCGCATGTGAGTTTGGCGGGGCAAATCCAAAGCAGGGAATTGATTCGTAGGTATAGAGCTCTTGCTTGGGGGATGCTAAAAACACCCGAGGGTACAATCGATATGCCAATTGGCAGAAGCACTTCAGACCGAACGCGTATGACAACGCTAAAAAGAGGCGGGAAAAATGCTATAACGCATTATAAGACCATAGAGATCATGCATGGGGGGTTGTTTAGTTTGGTCGAATGTAAGCTGGAAACTGGCAGAACGCATCAGATAAGAGTGCATATGAGCCATACTGGCCATTCTATTGTAGGCGATCAATCTTACGGCAATAACTCTAGAAAAATTCATGGGTGTCCAGAATATTTGAAAGAGGCTTTATCGAAAATGGATCATCAAGCGCTGCATTCTTTTTACATTAGTTTTCTTCACCCAACTAGCGGGGAGAGAATGGAGTTTGAGCGTGATGTTCCCGCAGAATATGATGAATTAGTCAACTTTATTAGGGAAGCTTCTGCAAGAATATAGTTGGAAGTTGATTGCAATACAAATATAATATATAATTTAAAAAAGCCAATTTAGGTGCGTAGAAAATGCAGAAATACAAATTATTACTAACGTTGTTTTTAACAATCTTTTTAACATCATGCGATGCTGATAGGGATGAAAACACATGGCTAGTTGGAACCAGTGCAGATAATCCTCCATATGAATATATGAAAGATGGTGAAATTGTGGGTTTTGATATTGACCTTATGGTAGCTATTGGCCAACATTTGGGTAAGAAAGTTGAATTCAGAAACATGGAATTTCATGGTTTACTGGCAGCTCTTGGAAGCGAGAATATAGATATGGCTATTGCTGGAATGTCTGTTACGCCAGAGCGTTTGGCTAGGGTGCAATTTTCAGCTCCATATACTGTAGCAAGAATTGCAGTTCTTTATCGCTCAAAAGATAACTTAAATTCTCCAGAGGATTTATCTGGTATGATAGCGGGCGCGCAGCTTGGTACTATTTGGAGTTTGATAGCGCATGATATGGCTGGTAAACATGAGTTTAAAACAAAAGCTCTAGCTAGCAACCTAATGTTGGTTCAGGATCTTAAGAACAAGCGTTTAGATGCTGTGGTTTTAGAGGAATCTCAGGCTGAGAAATTTGCATCAAAAAACCCTAAATTATCGAGTTTTTCGATAAAAAAATACGGCTCTTCTCTAGCGATTGCTTTGCCAAAAAAATCAGAAAATAAAAAGAATATTGATTACACAATTAGATCACTGCGTAGCAATGGTACTATAAAAGCTCTTTCGAAAAAATGGGGGATAATTGGTGCAGAGTAAGGAATTTAAAGAGGCTGTTGGTAAGTTTCCAACTGGCATAACTGTAATCTCTACGGCTTATAATAATAAGCTGTGGGGCTTTACGGCTAATTCCTTTGTATCGGTTTCATTGTCCCCTTTCTTGGTTTCTTTTTGTATTAATAAGCAAGCTGGTAGTGTTGAGGCGTTCAAGTCTGCAGATCATTTTGCTATTAGCGTTTTGTCTGAAGATCAGAGCGATATTTCCAACCATTTTGCCTCCTATAAAGAAGATAAATTTGCTGAAATAAGACATGATATTGGTGATGCATCTAAGGTGCCATTGGTTTTTGGTGCTGTTTCATTTATTGAATGCAAAAAATACAACATGTTTGAGTGCGGTGATCATTTCATTTTTGTAGGCGAGGTGATAGCTACTAAAGTTGATAAAACAAAATCGCCGTTACTTTATTTTGCAAGATCTTATTTAAATATAAAGCAGGATTAATGAAAACTGTCAAAATAGCCTTGTCTGGTGCGAATGGACGCATGGGGATGGCAATAGAAAAATTAATGCTAAGCCAGTCAGGGAAATTTGAGCTGGTTGGCAAGTTATCTAGAAATAGTGATTCGTTTGAGATAAACAACATATGCGCTGCTGCAGATGTTGTTATAGATTTTTCTTCTCCCGCTGCAATTAAACCCCTAGCCTTGGCTATAGAAAAAACAGATGCTAAGCTTGTTATAGGAACAACTGCTTTGAAAGATGAGCATTTTTCGTATTTAGAAAAATTGTCCAAGAGTAACGCTGTTCTTTATGCTCCCAACACTAGCATCGGCGCTAATTTAGTTGCTAATTTAGCAGCTAAATCTGCAAGAATTTTGCAAGAATATGATGTGGAAATAATTGAAGCTCATCATAAGAATAAGAAAGATGCTCCATCTGGCACCGCTATTATGATTGGTGAAAAAGTGGCCGAAGCTAGTGGTGGAGATTTCGAGAAAAGAGCGGTGCTTGATCGCGCGAGTAGAGGAGTTCGCAGAGATGGCGAAATTGGCTTTTCTTCCATTAGAGGCGGGGGAATATTTGGCGAGCATGAAGTGCTATTTGCTGGCGAAAACGAACTGGTGACAATTGGTTGCCGCGCTCTTTCCAGAGACGCATTCGCAGAAGGCGCATTATATTCAGCCATATGGATAGCCGGCAGGGAATCTGGGCTTTATTCTATGAGCGATGTATTGCAGCTAGATTCATAAAAAATACTTGCATTTATTTGAAGATTGCTTTAGTCTGCAGTGCATATGTGCCCGCGTGATGGAATGGTAGACATAATAGACTTAAAATCTGTGGAGCTTAGCTCGTGCCGGTTCAAGTCCGGCCGCGGGTACCATTTCAAGGACAGAATAATTTCATAGAATCGAGCTTTATACTATGTTCATTCAAACAGAAGAAACCCCGAATCCTAATGCTTTAAAGTTTTTCCCAGGGTCTGAAGTAAGCCCAGAATCTCCTGTGTTTTTTAATAGCTCAGAAGAAGCTTTGCATAAAAGCTCGCTTGCATTAAAAATCTTTCAAATCAGCAATATTGAAGCCGTATTTTACGGGCTAGATTTTATAACTGTAACTAAGTCAGGCGCTGCAGATTGGGCGCTTCTAAAGCCAGAAATCCTAATGGTAGTAATGGATCATTTAGTTGCTGGGATGCCAGTTTTTGATGAGCCACAGAACGTCTTAAAAGAAATAGATACAGACGGAATGTCTGATATTGAAAAGCAAATTGTTGAGATCATAGAAACCAGAGTTCGTCCATCAGTTGCCATGGATGGCGGTGATATAGTCTATCAAGGCTTCGAAGATGGCGTCGTGTATCTTCAGCTGCGCGGAGCATGTTCTGGTTGCCCAAGCTCATCCGTTACTCTAAAAGGCGGAATAGAGTCTATGCTGCAGCATTTTGTTCCAGAAGTTAAAAGCGTAGAAGCCGTAGAAGAATAGAGGGCTTAAGCCGTATTTTTTATTGCGTCAAGTTCTTTTTGCAATTTCATAACCAATTTGTGCAACTGCTCATATTCCTCGCGCGTCACATACTGACCCTTAATTACATTCTTCTCGATGTAATTCGCTCCAGAGCTTTTAATAGCCTCAGCCGATTTACGCGCAACCGCACTAGCACCAGCTAACATTTTCAACACATTCTCCTGCGTCATATCATTCCCCATTTTTAAAGATTAGGCATTCATTTTATTTCAACAACCTTAATAGAAAGTGCGTGGAGTCCGTTAGCAAATTCTTCGGCTAATAAGTTATTAATTGTTCTGTGTTGCACAATTTTACTCATTGAATCCAGTTTCTTTGCTGCAATTGTGACTATGAAATGCGTATCTCCAGCTCCATTTGGGTTTCCGCTATGACCTAGATGCTTGTCACTTTCGTCTATCACCTCAAGAAAATGTGGATTTAGCGCACTAAGTTTTTGTTCTATTGATTCTTTTCTACTCATAGTACTTTTAGTTGTTTTAAATATTGAAGAGTTTTGTTATTATATAATGCATTATGACATAGGGCCTTATGACAATCAAATCAAGAATCATATCTAACCTTCAAAAAGAGCTGAATCAAGTCGGGGATGGAGTTTTGCTGCATGTGAAGCTGCTGAATAAAGACGAGCTTGATATTTTGATTGACGACACCAGTGCGATTATTGATAAATTCCGCCTTATGGTAGACAAAGCTTGCGATAAGGCGGAAGAATATCAAATTGTAAAAACAGCTGACCCTCGTGAGGTTTATATCGTATTGCCAGAAGCGCCGCGCGTGGCAGAAAGAATGGCATACTCCATTTACTCACAAGTTCAGCTATATGTAGACTCAGCATATCCAGAAAGCTATTTTAAATGCTCTGTTGGAAGCATAAAGTTCTCGAAAGAAAATAAAGTGAAAGCATCTATGTTGGTTTCGCTTTTGGGTTATGGAATGTCTCATTCTAGAGATCAAAGCTATTATTATTGTTATGATGATAATCCGATTGATATTGAAAATTTGAGAGAGCGTAACAAGAAGCTAAATCTGCTTCGCTCTGCGCTTTTGAAGAAAAAAGCAAAATTCATGTATCAGCCTATTGTTGATAGAAAAACAGGCAATATAGAATATTACGAATGTTTGCTACGTGCTCTAGATGAAAATAACAATTACATCTCAGTTGGCCCAATGATAGAGGATGCTGAAATCAAAGGCCTTATAAATATAGTTGATTTTACTGTGATTGATATGGCTGTTAAAGAGTTAGTTGAAGATAAAAAACTAAAATTATCAGTAAATATATCAAATATAGGTGTTCTGAATAAGCGTCTACTTAAAAGAATAGAAAGCTTGTTTAAAAAAGATGATGTGGCCAAACGCTTAATTATTGAGATCACAGAAACCTCATTAAACCAGGATTTTGTTAATACAAAAAAATTCATTGATACATTACATGAATATGGTTGTCGTTTCGCGCTTGATGATTTTGGCTCTGGCTTTACTTCTTTCAAGCAATTATTAAGCCTGCCGATTGATATAATCAAAATAGATGGAAGCTATATACGTGATATTCTAAGCAACAATCATAGCCGATTCTTCGTAGAAGCTTTGATCAATTTAGCAGATGATTTAGGCATTAAAACCGTCGCAGAATTCGTAGAAAACGGCGAAATAGCCAGCTTCTTAATCGATATTAAAATTGGTGGCATGCAGGGTAATTTCTTCCTCCCCGCTTCAGAAAAAAGGATAAGTTGATTAAAATAATAATACTGGTCTTGAAACTAAAATTAATGTAATATCTATCCGTATTAATTTTTCAATTATGTAAGCATGAGTTTTGCAACTTATATAGAGGCGGTGAACGCTGAAATAGATGATATAAAACCAATCAAGATCTCTGGACGAGTCACTTCTGTTAAGGGGGTGATAATTGAATGCCAGGGGATCAGTGAGTTTGTTTCTATTGGCTCGCGTTGCAAAGTGAATAATCCTTTGAAAAATTCTCATATTTTATGCGAGGTTGTTGGGTTTGAGAACTCCTCTGTTCTGCTCATGCCATTTGACGATACTGAAGGTGTTGGTGCGGGCGCGGAAGTGGAGGTATATCAGCACGAGAATGTTATTTATCCAGATGAAAGTTGGCTTGGTAGAATAGTTAACGCTTTTGGCGATCCGATTGATGAAATTGGCCCATTGAAGCCTGGTGAGAAATCATATCCGCTTAAGAGAAGCCCTCCACCATCACAAAAAAGGAATCGTATTGGCAAGAAAATTGATCTTGGTGTGAAGGTGATTGATACTTTTGCAAGCTGTTGCTTTGGCCAGAGAATGGGTATTTTTGCTGGTAGTGGCGTTGGTAAATCCGTGTTGATTTCAATGCTAACTAAATATGCGGCAACGGATGTTAAAGTTATAGGTCTAATTGGCGAAAGGGGCAGGGAAGCAAAAGAATTCATTGAGGAATATCTAGGTCCAGAAGGCCTAAAGAAGGCTGTGATCATTATGGCAACGGGTGATGAGTCTGCTCTGCTTCGGAAAAGAGCTGCTTATGTTACCATGGCTGTTGCTGAGTATTTCCGCGATCAAGGAAAAGAAGTTCTATGCATCATGGATTCTGTAACAAGATTCGCTATGGCGCAGCGTGAGATTGGCCTAGCCATTGGTGAGCCGCCTACAACAAAAGGATATCCACCTTCTGTGTTTAGCGAGCTGCCAAAAATATTAGAGCGCGCTGGCCCAGGTGTGGACAAGGCAAATATTACTGGCTTATTTACAGTGCTAGTTGAAGGTGACGATCACAACGAACCTATTAGTGACGCTGTGCGTGGCATCTTAGATGGTCATATCGTGCTAGACCGCGCTATTGCTGAGCGCGGGCGTTTTCCAGCTGTGGACGTGCTAAGAAGCGTCTCGCGCGCATTGCCGCAATGTAATAATGATCTAGAAAACAAGCAAATTACATATGCTAGAAAAATGCTTGCAACTTATCAAGACATGGCAGAGATGATAAGGCTTGGTGCATATAAAAAGGGCACGGACCCTGAAGTTGATCTGTCCATTGGGTATTTTGATAAAATAGAAACATTCTTGAACCAAAAGCCAAATGAAAGCTGTCCTATGGAAGAAAGCTATAAGCAGTTAGGTGCTATATTAGGGATCACTGAATAATAGAGATTTGATATGAAATCCTTAAAAACTCTAATCAAACTCAATAAAGATAAGCTAGACAAAATCCTGCGTAAAATAGAATATGCAGAGATTGAAAAAACAAGGCTATATTCCAAAAAAAAGCAAATAGAAGAAGAGATGGAGCGTGAGGTTATAAAATACTCCGCCAGCCAATACGCCTATATGCTTGATTCTTATATGCAAAATACTAGAAAGCTTCTAAAAAGAATAGATCTGCAGATCATAGACATTAACACATATATAGACAGAATGCGTGAAGAGCTTGCGTACCAATATGCAGATTTAAAAAAGTTTGAGATTGCTCTTGAGAATAAGCAAAGGATTGAACAAGAAAAGATTAAAAAGGCAGAAGTGAAATATCTGGACGAGTTCAATAGTAATAAATTTGTTTTAGATCAAAGAAAATTAGCTAAAGCCGCTTTGGCTAAGAAGGTTTCTGAACCTAGTAAGAAATAGCCATTCTAGAAAAACTACGTATTATCCTTACCGAAAAACAGCAAGATATACGAACAGAATGCGACAAATATCAAAAGTAGTCCTAGTATTGAGGCCATAAACTACGCAGTTAATTACAATAGGTCTATATTCAGGTTACTACGCACCAAATGCAAACACAAGAATAATAAAAAAATTATTGTTAGTTTTTTGACGTTGCCTGACAAAAAAATGCGCCCACCCGTTATAGCGAGAGTGGCGCATGCGATGCCGCTGTGTGAGCCCCTTATGTCAAGTGCATTGGGTGTGTTTAATAGGATTTGGTGCTGCTATTATTTTGATCTATACCGATTACTTTGTCCATCTGTGCTCCTTCCAGGTCTAGGTTGATGGTTAGTGCGTTGGTGAAGTTTAGATTAGTGAGTTTTGTTTGTTTTAGAATTGTTTTGTCTAAAATCGCGCCGTGGAATTTTGAATTGCTAATTTGGGATCCACTTAAATTTGCGCCACTTAAATTTGCATCGCTTAAATCCACGCCGATAAATAAGCAGCTTAGGAGGTTTGCATTTTTAAAATTCACACCTTTAAGAACGCTATTGTTAAAGATGATTTGCTGTGTGTTGATGTTAGACATGTCAAGATAAGCCATGTTCATGTTAGATAAATCTTTGCGGGCGATTAGCTCCTCTATATTGGTGATAGGCGACTTATTGTATATGTCGTCTAGGCCTTTATTGTTGAACATTATATTGTTAGTAAATGCTGAGTTAGATAGTATCATAGCTACAGATTTTACGTTGCGTAATTGAGAGTTTCTTACTGGTGAATTGTTAAAAATCACCTCTTCAAGACTGCAATTAATCATAGCGATTTGGTTTAGTTTTGAGCGCGTAAAATTAGTTCTACGGATTTTACTGTTTCTAAATATCACTTTTGACAAGTCGCTTTGACTAAAACCGCTATCTTCAAGGTTATAATTATCGAATATGGTTGCTGTTAAATTGACGTTAGTGAATGTTATTTTATCACCGTTAGCATTGCTAAAAACAGAGTCTAAAATTGATGAGTTTGTGATTTTACTATCTTTGATAGCGACTTTGTTTAGTAGCAAATGATTTCCTTTAATGTTATTGGCATTTAATTTAGAAATTATCCCGCCAACTATTTTTACATTAGTAATTTCACTATCTTGAATAGTAAGCCCTATAAGCTCAGCGCCAATCATAGAGATGTTCTCAAGCACGCATTCGTTGTTAATCAATACGTTATTGAATTCAATTCTTTGCATAGATGCGTTAGGGAAAATAGAGGATTTGAACTGAGTGCCTTTAGTGAATTTTGCGTCATCTAGAATTGCTTGGCTAAAGTCAGTATCTATGAAGCTAGCTTCTTCAGCGATCATTCCGCTTAAATCCGAAGATTCAAAGCTGCATTTATTTACTTGCGCCTTAGATAAATTAGCGCTGCGTATGTCTACACCAAAAAATGCAGATTCTGTAATTTGAGCATTTTTCAAATTTGCTGACATTAAATTAGCTTTCTGCAAATTCACGTTAGTGATTTCAATGTCTCTCATTATGGATTTGCCAAGATTAATTCCATCTAGCCTAGAGTCTAAAATTTTAGCCTTAGTTAAATCGGCTTCTTCGAAATTAGCATTAGATAAATTTACGTTGTTGAATATAGTATTATGAAAAATAGATGCTTGGAAATCTACTCCTGGGGCGTTTAGCTTGTTAAATGTAATGCCAGAGAAGTCGCTTTCTTGAATTATAGCGTTGTTAAAAGTAACGTTTTTTAGGTTTGCCCCAGAGAAATCAACTCGTGCCATTTCAGAGTCACTTAGGTCCACGTCAGATAAGTCTACGCCAGAAAGATTGGCACTAGTAAGTTTTAAACCCCTTAAATTAGCGCCATATTCCTTTTTTAGATCAACCTTATTGCCGTTATTAACCTGCTTGGTGATATATTCTTTAATGGCAATACTTTGTTTTTCAGATAATTTACTACGAGTGTTGTTGCTCTCCTCGGAACAACCAATTAGGAAAAAAATACATATAAAAACTAATCTTTTCATAAAAATACCCATGTTCATTATAGACTCAATTTATTAATGCTACCATTTCTTCTGTGCTGGTTTCCAGCTCTTCTTGACTATTTACATTATTTTTATTGCTAGCTGCATGAATATTCAGTGTTTTGAGCTTTCTATGCAAAGCAGAGCGCTCCATGCCAACGAAGGTGGAGGTTTTTGAAATGTTGTTATTAAAGCGATTCATTTGCGCTGTTAGATATTGCCTCTCAAATACCTCTCTAGCCTCACGTAGAGGCATAGACATCATATCTAGGTTGGTATCTGGCTTTGAGATATTTACGCTGTTATTTATGACATCTTGTGGCAACATATCAGATTTGATTTTTTCTACCATTCCAGGACTTGGTGGGTTCATTATCAAGGTCCATTCAATTACATTGCGTAACTGACGAACATTTCCAGGCCAGCTATATGCTTGTAGGGCTGCGATTGCTTCGTCCGCGAACTCTCTTTCTTTTAGGCCAGAGAATTTTGACAGCTGATTAACGAAGTACTTAACTAATAATGGAATATCTTCTTTTCTGTCTGCAAGTGTTGGAACTGGTAGTGGCACAACATTTAGTCTGTAATATAGATCCTGCCTGAATTTTCCATGTGCTATTTCTAGCTGCAAATCCTTAGTAGAGGATGTAATTAGACGAATATCTAAATTGATAGTTTTTCCGCCTTTGGTTAGAACTTGGTCTTTTAAGAATTTTAAAAGTTTGTTTTGCGCTGCGTTTGGCAAATCTCCAACTTCATCAATATACAGAGTTCCATTATTAGCTGCTTCTAGCACACTTAGGTGCTTGTCGAATAAATTTGATGGCTCTTGGCGTTCTATTTCGCCGAATAATTCTTGCTGTATTTTTGCTAGATTCATAGCTGTTGGGCTAAACACGATGAATGGGCCGTTAGCTCTGCGTGATTTTTTATGGATTAGTCTTGCAGCGAGTTCTTTTCCGCTCCCAACAGCGCCATGAATCATAACTCTGCCAGAAGTGGGAGATACTTTTTCTATTTCGCCTTTAAGCCTTGCTGTGATAGGTGCACCGCCTACGAATTCTGTCTTGTTGATAACTTTTGATTTTAGATCGATGTTTTCTCTGCGTAATTTTGCTGACTCACATGCTCTTTTTAGAACTATCATTAATTTGTCGTGAGTGAATGGTTTTTCTAGATAATCATAAGCGCCAAGTTTAATAGCGCTAACGGCGGTCTCGATTGTACCATGTCCGCTAATAACTATCACTGGCATTAGTGGATATTGTTTTTTGACTATCTCTAGAATGCCAAGCCCGTCTAGGTCGCTACCTTGTAGCCAAATATCAAGAATGATAGCGTTTGGAGTTTTCTCAGCTATCGCTTTAAATGCCTGTTCTGAACTGGCTGCAGATCTGCTAGCGAAACCTTCGTCTTTTAGAATGTCAGAAATCAAATCTCTTATATCGGATTCATCATCAATAATTAAAACATCTAATGCCATATACCATTTCCCTTTTTTAAAATATTTATTATTTGCTGCAAAACCAATGAGCTCTACACCTTTCCCATAGCTATTAAAAACTCTGAGTTTGTAACGCCTTTAAAAGCACCTATTTCAAAATTATCCCCAGAGTAGCAGAAAAGCAACAGATTTAATAGCATTTGTGCAACATAATGGGGGTATTTTTTACAAAAAGATTAATAATTAATACGGGTAAACGGTTATTTTAACTTAGATTTTAATTCTTTCGAGTCGAATGTTAACCTAATGCTAGCGCCGCCTGTATCTATATTGGATATTTGTATGTTACCGAAATGGTCCGTAACTATGCGCTCTACTATAGCAAGGCCTAATCCAGTGCCTGTTGGTTTGGTGGTGACGTACGCCTCTTTTGCGGAGTCTAGTATGTTATCTTTGAAGCCTGGACCGTTATCTTCGATTGTTATTATAAGATTCTTCTCATCCGACTGTAATTCTACATTTATATTCTTTTCTAAATCTGCGTCAGTAAAAGCCTCCTCTGCGTTTAGCAATAGATTTACTATGAGTATATTCATTTGCGCTATATCACAAACAAAAGGGTATTCATTTATGTTGAATGTTAGGTTATAAGTAATGGTATCATTTATTAGTCTTCTAGATTCTACAAGGTCATTTAGCAGAGATACAATCTCGCATTTTGTATAGGTTGGGGCCGGAAGGCGTGCAAAATCTACGAACTCTGAAACGATTGATTTTATGTTCCCAGAGTTTTTGAGAATGTTGTTTATGTATTTCTCAAACATTTTTGGGTCGGACACTTCGCCTTTAAACTTCTTTAGCAGGCGTTCTGCAGAAAGGCTGATGGGCGTTAGTGGGTTTTTGATCTCATGCGCGACTCTGCGTGCCACATCGGACCAAGCCAAAGCTCTCTGCGCTATAATTAAATCTTTTTGTTGACGGCTAATTTGATTCACCATACGGTTAAAAGCAGAGGATAGAACTTTTATCTCGTCTTTCTTGAGGTTTTCTAGAGGAACTTGGGCAGACATATCTCCGTTTTTCACTTTTTCAGCTGCGATTACTAGCTCTCTGATTGGTCTAACCAAGGCTTCTGCGAATTTTCTGCCCCAAATGGTAGCTATTAGTAGTAATATTAGGCTAAGTAAAATAAAGGCCATGGAGAATTTGATCTGCATAGATGATATTTGCTTTTTGAGAGAGAAATACTCTTCTGCTGCGCCGCTGGTTTTGTTGATGTGGTCTATGATTTTAGCGTCAATAAGCCTTCCTATTAGTAGGTAAGTGTCGTTATAGTCCCGCAGCTTAATTAAGATGCGGATTTTTTGTGGGTCCGATGCTACTTGGACAACTTCTCCTTTATCTGCCCTTTGAATAAGGTGAGCAGCAATATTGCTGAAAGACAGCGAGAAACTTAGCGTTGTGTGGGCGAGAATAGTGTTGGTGTCTCTTTGGAAAACAATTGCTTCGTCTATAGAGCGCATCTCAGCGAGTGCATTTAGTACTTTTGAGAATAGCTCTGGGTTATGTATTAGCTCATAGTACATAGCGCTTAGATCGTCAGAGACGGATATGGATGTTTCTTTTAATTGCAATATATGTTCGTCTATATAAGATTCTCCTACGAGAATTGATTGGTCTAGAACCCTAGAGATTTTTTTGTCGAACCATGCTTCTATTCCAAAGTTAAAGAAATATGTAGAAAATATCGCAACTATTATAGTTGGAAGCGCAGCGCCGATGCTAAAGGCAACGATAATTCTTTTGCGCAGGCGGGAGACGCGTTTTTCCCCTTTTTTGATAAATGTAAATTTAGTAGAAACGCGATTGCTAATTAGAAATACACATAGTACCAAAATTGCTATCAAACTAGCAAGTAAGAAGCTTAGAGTATATAGCGGGTCTGGTTGGGTTTTGAAAAAATCTTCGTAAACAAAAAACGAATTAATGGCTAGCATTAGTATCATAGCCAAAGCCGCAACATAGATCATGTTGCTTCCAAAACGTTTTTTCTTAAAGTTTTTCCATTTTGTTTTTAGCATATTTTGTGCGAGCTTTTATTTTAAATTTTAAACTCACTTATCTTTTTACGCAAAGTATTTCGGTTGATGCCAAGAATTTTCGATGCTTTTGTTTGAACTCCTCCAACATGGTCTAGAGTTTTCTGAATTAGAATTTTCTCTATTTCAACCATTATTCTTTCGTGCAACCCAGATTCAGGGCAGGCGCCTTCGTGCATTGCAAAAAATTCATCTAGCCTTTCTGCAACAGCAGAGCTTAGGTTTTTGTCGGCTTTATTCGTCATATATTTTTAAATCAAAGATCCGTAAAATTCATTAATTATGTTTTTAACATCAGATTCACTACAAAGCTGGTTTATAGTAGCACGAAATTCACCAGAATTTGGCAGTCCGCTACTATACCATCCTAGATGCTTTCTGGCTATCTTAATACCTACGTCAGCGCCATAATGTTCCATCATGGCATCATAATGCTCAAGCACAAGCGCTAATTGGTCTTCTAAGGTAGGCGTAGGTAATTTTTCTCCTGTAGCAAGAAAATGTGCGACTTGTGAGATTAGCCATGGCTTGCCATAAGCGCCTCTGCCAATCATAACTCCATCAGCGCCAGATTGTTCTAAAGCTTGAACAGCGGTGTCTATACATACAATGTCGCCATTTGCGATCACTGGGATTTTTACGGCTTGTTTTACTTTCGAAATAAACTCCCAATCTGCTGCTCCTTTATAGAATTGGCACCTGGTACGTCCGTGCACGGTTACCAGCTTGATTCCAGACTCTTCTGCTATCTTAGCCAGAGTTGGAGCATTCTTGGACTCGTCGTCCCAGCCCATACGCATTTTTAGTGTTACTGGTATGTTAACGGCTTTTACTGTAGCTTCAAGTATTTCGGTTGCTAATTTTTCGTCGCGCATTAATGCGGATCCTGCAAAGCCACCAACGACTTTTTTTGCAGGGCAGCCGAAATTAAGATCAATAATCTTAGCTCCCATGTCTTCATTCATTTTGGCGGACTCAGCAATTACATCTGGTTCGCAGCCAGCTAATTGTACGCACGCTCTTGTTGCGTCATTATCTTCTTTGTCGATTGCGCATTTCTGGATTGATTGATGTGAACGAGCTATCATTGCTCTGCTTGCAACCATTTCAGAAACAACCAAACCAGCACCAAATTTTTTTACCAATTTACGATAAGGTAAATCAGTCACTCCAGACATTGGGGCTAATATAACAGGGCTTGATAATTCAATATCATCAATCCTAATTGGTGCAATCATTTTAACAAATATTTGTTTTTGAAAAACGCATTGTAACACAAGTAAACACAAAAATCATCATTGGTGTGGATTATAATGTTGCAATTGGAATCGTGGTTAATGTAAGCTTAATATATTAAGTGCTATTAAGCGCTGTATTAATTTGGAGAGAGTTTATGCCCGATAAAGTTATGTCAGAAGAAAAGCAGAAAGGTGTTGCAAAAGGATTAGCTGGAGATGCTAAAAAATTGCCAGGTAGGCTTGACACATATCTTGATAGTGCTAAGCAAACCAAACCTTCGTTAGAAGATATGCATATAATTTTTAATCAGTCAGCAAATAGTGTTATTGATGGTCTTGGTGCTGATATTATTAGATTGTTTCTTGAAGAAGAGAGGGTTCAAGAGCTTGTGGATAATGTGCATATGCACAGTGCTGCAACCTCTAGGATTCCTGCTTCTGATGAGTGGCGTAAAAAGTTTGAAGAGGCCTCTCCTGAGAAGCGCGAACAGCTTGAAATTAAATCGGCTAATGAGCGTAAAAAGCTTGAGATTGCCGCGGCTAAAATTGAGGCTAAGCTAAAGGGGTTTGATTTGCCTCTTAAGCCAGAGGGAGACTATGGAAAATTAAACTATTGTGGATTAGAACAAAGTGACCATGTTAAGGCTATGGCTGCTACGCAAGAAGCTGTTGTTGAGTTGGCCAATCAACAAATACCAAAACAAGAATATGCGGACAGAATAATTGCAAAAACTACTGAAATTTTAAATTCCCAAGGGATAAGTGACCCTAAATATGTTGAGTTTATATCGCAAGGGAAAAAAAATCCAGAAAAGTACAAAGGTTTATCGGCAGAAAGAAGAAATAGTGTTAAGGCTGCGATATCAGAGTCTGTAGAGGTTTTTAATCAACGCTTTAAACAAGATGCTAAAGATATTGAAAATATTGAAGTTAGAAATGTTACACAACAAGTTTTTAAAGATCTTGATAAAAATCATAATAACACCCTTTCAAAAGAAGCGTCAGATAAATTATTAAGTAAATTAGCTCCAGAGTTGCAAAAATTAGGTCCAGAGTACCTTAAAAACAATAAAGACGAGATAGCTTCTAAAATTGCTGAGCAGATTAGTTCAAAACAAACTACTTGGTCAAAAATGAAGTCAACTTTTTCGCGCGCAGTACTAGGCAAGAAATCTGAAATCACTGTTTTTTCTGCAAGTATGGATTCGATTGTAAAAAATGTTACTGCGGGGTTGGATGCAGAAATAATTGTAGAGTCAGTAAGGAAAAATACACCAGAGCATGTAAATCAAATGAGCGCACCAGTTCATATGCAGGATCTTGGCCCGCGTGCTCCTGCAGGACCTCCGCCAGCTAAGGTGACGAAAGATTTAGCGCAGCAGGCGAAAAAGTTTAAGCCTCACCCTCCAAAGGGGGCGCCACCTTTAAATAGGTCAAAGCCGCACCCTCCAAAGGGGCCTAGGCCTCCTTCGTCTGGGCATGGGCGTTAGGTGATAAATAGCAAGAAGAGCGCCCCTTTATGGGGCGTTTTTTTAATTGTCTATTTTGTTCAATATTTTTTTTATATCGGAATATTTTATAATCACTGGCAGTGAGATGCCTCTTGGTGCGTTTGGCCCGTATATTACGTTGAATGGCACTCCAACTTGGCCGTTTTCTACTAGGTATTCGTATATTTCTTGATTATGGGAGGTTATGTCGCCGCGCATGGCGATTACGTTATGTTTCTTGAATAATTTCATTAGGCTATCTCTGTTAAGTAGCATGAATTTATTATATTTGCATGTAATGCACCAATCTGCCGTTATATCTACGAATATTATTCTTCCATTTGTTATGTGCTTCTCTAATTCTAAGCGATCGAATTTTTGCCAGGTTTTGTCTAGCGCCTCTTCGTGTTTTGAATCTTCTAGGCTTGCGTAATTAGGGAGTATCATGCTAGCGGTAATGAGCGCGATAATAGCGATGAGTTTTAAGAGCGCAAACTTCGCTTTGCTCTCTATGGTAAATTTCAGCAATAATAGCAGCATAAACAGCCCCAGAGTGGCGCGCTCACCTATTTGGGTGTGCAATATATAAAGCAGCCATAAAACTGTTCCAATTAGCATTAGAACTAATGTTTTCTTGAATTTCTCCATCCACGGTCCTGGCTTTGGTATTTTCTTTAGGATACTTGGATATATGATCATTAGAATATATGGTAGGCTGAACCCAGCTCCTATTAGGCTGAATGTGAATAAAATAATGGCGTCGCTAGCGCCAAAGGCCACAGCAACTGCGCTTCCTAAGAACGGTGCATTGCATGGGGTGGAAAGAACGGTGGCGAGGACTCCGCTGAAATAATGTTCTAAATATGGGTTTTTGATTGTAATACTAGCCAAGCCGCTACCTGTATTAAACGGCATGGATATGTTGAACCGACCAAGTGCGCTGCTAATAAAAACAGTAATCATTAATGTTAGGACTATGATGAATTCTGGCGATTGGAAATTGACTCCCAGGCCGAATCTCTGCCCCGTGCTGCGTAGCATTATCATAAGGCCAGCTAGCACTAAGAAGCTGCTCATTATTCCAGCGATAGTGAAGGCGCAGGAGGTTCTTGGATGGGCGTCTCTATGCTTTAGGAAGGAGAATATTTTTAGCGAAAGCACAGGCAAAACACATGGCATAAAGTTAAGAATAAACCCTCCAGCAATGGCAAGTAGACCAAGTAATATTAGGCTCATTTGATTGGAGTTGTTGGGGGCTAAAACTTCGCCTTCAATTATTTGATGCCTTGGAATGCATTGATCTTTGCATAGGGCGTAGTTGATTTCTGCTGTGAATTTTACTGGAATGCTGGGATCTTTTGCTGTTATATGTAAGGGAATTACTACTCTTCCGCTGTAATATAAAGCCTCGCCTACGCCTTCGTAATTCTTACGCGATGCGTTTGGCCAGCTTAAGTGATAATCTTGCATGTTTGAAGATGAGGTGATTTTAATCTCCGTTGGTAGGCCAAGGTCATTCTCTAGCACGTTGGCATAAATAATATGATCATCATCTAGATTTATCTCGAAATAAGAACCAGACTCTTCTGTGTTTTTAAATACAAAATCATGTGCATATGCATAAGTTTCTGATATAATGAGGTTAATGATTGTGAAAATAATTGCAGATTTCTTATAATTCATGAGTTTATATTCTTGAAATTAGGGATAATGTAACTATATAGATAATTAGTAATTCTCGGGAAATAATTTGATGATCGGACCTAATTTTTCTAACCTAACTGGTAAAATTCTTATAGCAACGCCGTTTGCTATGGAAGGAAATATATTCCATAAATCGCTTATTTATGTTGTAAAACATACAGAAGAGGGGTCTATCGGCTTTATTGTTAATCACCCAATTCAGAATGCTCCTGCAGAAAATATGTTCAAAAGAATAGATGCTAGCATCAATATTTCGGATATGAATCTAGAAATAAATATAGGCGGTCCTGTGGAAGTTGAAAGAGGATTCTTTATGCATAGTGCTGAGTATAATAAAAATTTGTTGTTCTCAACACCAGAATGCAATTTGGCAATTAGCTCTAACTCTGAAATTCTGCGTGATATTTCTGAGGGCAATGGTCCAGAAAGAAGCATGTTCATTATAGGCTATACTGGCTGGGGTCCTGGCCAAATGGAGTTCGAGCTAGAGAGCAATTTATGGATAATAGCCGAGCCTGATCATGATCTAATATTCTCTGGCGATCCAACTAAGAAATGGCCTAAGGCCCTTGGTATGGCCGGTGTGTCTAAGGGAGACTTTGTTCCGATGATGGCTAGTTGTTAGTTGCACAATTAATCTAACCTGGGCTCTGGTTAGTCGATAATCTTGGTAGCCTTTTTTAATAATTCATCACTAAACTCAATGCCAAGTTTTTTCGCGGCATTTTTATTCAGGAATAATTCTGTATCAGTTGGAAATTCGACTGGCATGATGTTGATGTCTGCTCCTTTTAGTGCGCGGACTATCATTCTTGCTGTTTGTTTGCCTATTTCGTATTGATTCGGCCCTAGTGCTGCTGTTGCCCCATCTTTTACTATGTCTGTATCGCTTACGAACACAGGGATTTGGCTGTTATTTGCGGCTTTGACTATTGTGCTCATGGCGCTTAGGGCTGTGTTGTCGTTACTTATGAATATTGCATCTACTTGGGAGCTTAGCTTGATGGCACTTTGGGCAACATCTGCGCTTTTGCTAGCTGATATAGTGACAAGTTCCATACCGTATTTTGGGCAGAGTTCTTCTAGTTTTTTAATAAGAGTAATAGAGTTTAGCTCAGCTGGGTTATAAAGAAAGCCAAGCTTTTTTATTGATGGTTTTATTTTTTTGAACATAGCTAATTGCGGAGCTAAATCAACATAGTTAGATACTCCAGAGCTGTTGTTACCAGGCTCTTTAAGGCCGCTTATCAGATTTGCCTCAATTGGGTCTGTAACTGTAGTAAATATCATTTTGACTTTGCCTTTGCGCGTGAACTTAGCAAAGGATTGCGCCGCTAATGTGCCAACTCCAACTACTATATCGGGCTCGTTACTAACAAAGCTAGTGGCAATTTGATTTGCAAGCGCGATGTTTCCTTGGGCGCTCTGCAATTTTAGCTCCATATTTTTGCCGTCAATATATCCAGCTTCAGCTAAACCATCAGTTACTCCTCTGGTAGTTGCATTGATAGCTGGGTGCTGAACTGTCTGGTTGATATATATTTTTACCATTTTTGAGTCATGTTGGGTATTTGAGGTTAGCAGTAGAAAAATAGTGCTTATGCAAATTACTCCTATGAGCTTATCTAATAATTGGGTCATTTTCTTCCTCTCTATTTGCTAAAATATCTCTGTAACCACCATTGGACTCGGTTCTTAAAAACCTGGCTACTCGCCCGATTGTTGTAAGGCTTGCGCCAGTAATCGCGTTGATTCCTCTATAAGAAAGCTCGTTAGTAGCAAGTAATTGACATACGTTCCAGCGTTCCATTAGGGCTTTTAATTCGCTTGGCGTGCATAAATCATGCAAAAAATCTTCCATTTTTTCTTTGGAGTCTATGCTCAAAAGTGTATGGCTTAAATCGTCTGGATTATTATGTTTGCACTTGTTCATATTAAGATGCCTAAATAAATTATTGCACTGTTTGTGCTACTGTGCTAGTATAGTGGTACAATAATAATATGTCAAGAGGTAAAACTCACATTGACATATCTGAATTATCTTTTATTCTTAACGCCAATTTAAATCTTAAGTTAATAATGCTAGGGAGGAATTCTATGCTAAAAAATTCGAAAGCCATTTTTAAAAACACGAAAAGTCATCTGCAAATTTCGGACTTAAGGCAGTGGGTGCATTTGGGATGTTCTGATCAGGAAAAGCACCTTCCTCAGTTAGTAGCGTTTGATGTTGATATTGCATTTCAAGGAAGCCCCAAGGCCATACATACAGATGAAATCAAGGATGGTTTCTGTTATGCAGAAGCAGCAGAGTTGATAAAGAAATGCATTAAATCTAAGCCGTATAATTTGATAGAATATCTAGCTGCAGATGTGTACGAAGTAATCCGCGAAGCTTTAGATAAGCAAGAATATAAAGCTGCAGAAATATCTGTTACGGTTCACAAATTATCCCCTCCAGTGCCAGATATTCATGGCGCTGTTTCATTCACTATTAGTGGGTAACTATTATGATATACATCGCTCTTGGATCTAACCTTGGTAATCGTTTAACTAATTTGCGCCGCGCTATTGCTATTATTAAGGATAAAATCTTATCGCAGTGCGCGGAGTCTATTGTTATAGAAACGGAGGCTCTAGTAAAGCCTGGCGCGCTGCAAGACTGGAATAAACCTTATTTAAATATGGTTATTGCTGGTAAGAGCTCTATGAATCCTGAAGAGATGATGCTGCGCCTGAAAGATATAGAAAAAAATTTAGGGCGTGATTTGACTTCTGCTAAGTGGGCTCCTAGAATTATTGATCTCGATATTTTGATGTATAATGACAATATTTTAGATGCGCCAGGCTTATCGCTGCCGCATAAAGAGCTTTTAAACAGGTCTTTTTTGTTGCATTTATTGGCGCTTTTACCAGAAAAATTTATTCCATATTTGCATGTAAAGGGTAAAAAAATAAGGGCGGATGAATATGCTCATAAGAATTGTAATTACAATAATCTATTCTCTAAAAGCTTTGCATTAGGGGTGCAGTTTGCTGGAGTGCTTAATATTACCCCAGACTCCTTTTCTGATGGCGGTGTTAATTTTGATCCTGAAACGGCCATACAGAATGCTTATAAAATGGTGCAAGATGGTGCCGAGATAATTGATATTGGCGCGCAGTCTACAAGGCCTGGTGATATTGAGATTATTTCTCCAGAGAAAGAATATGAGCGCCTGATTCCTGTATTAGATGGTTTAAAGGCATTAGATGCTAAAATTAGTATAGATACATATCGCCCAGATTTAATTCGCAAATTATTAGGAAAATATAAGATAGATTGGATAAATGATGTAACGGGCAATTTAGATGGTGATACATTAAAAGAAGTTGCAGCATCTGGCTGTAAGATTGTTACTATGCATTCTTTTTCTATCCCGCCAACTAAAGATAGAGTGCTATCATATAGGCAAAATGCATCCACGCAAATGCGCATATGGGGCGAAATGATGCTGTGGAGAATGCAAAAGCATGGATTCTCTGTTGAGGATGTAATAATTGATCCAGGTATTGGGTTTGGCAAATCTATTTATCAGAATTTATCTATTATTAGAGGCATTCAAGAATTGCGAATTGGTGGTGCTAAAATTTTGATTGGTCATTCTAGAAAATCATTTATGTCTGGATTTTCGCGCGCGGATGTTATAAATCGTGACCTAGAAACTGCCGCCATTTCATGCAATCTTGCTAAGTCTGGGGTGGATTTTTTAAGGGTGCATAATGTTGCGGCTCATCATAGATTATTAGTTGCGAGTAAAATATCTGCATGAATAATAAAATCACGGGCATAATGGCCGCTACTAATAGCGGCGTGATCGGAAAGGATGGGAAAATTCCGTGGCATTATCCGGATGAGCTTAAGCATTTTCAGGCGGTCACCTATGGGCAGGTGGTAATTATGGGTCGCAGGACTTTTGAAGAAATGTCTAGTTTGAGCTTGTTTGATAACAGGCATGGGATAGTATTTACGTATGATAGCGAGTTTGACTCTGCGGATATGCACAAAAATGTTGAATTTGTGCATTCTTTTGAAGAGTTTCTGGCAATAAAGCTACCACAAAATTTAGAAATCTATATGATTGGTGGTGCAATGATTGCTGAATTATTTTTGCGTAATAATATGATTCAGGAATTTCTTTTGACAAAGATACATAAAGAATATGATGGAGATACTTATTTTTCATTAGATTTGCTAAAAAACTGGTCCTGCCAGAAAGTATCCGAGTCAGAGGATTATACGATTTTTAAATATAATAAAAACAAATAGAGGAGAGGTTAATTATGAATTTTTTAGAAAAGTTACATGAAGAGTTAGATCAATATCATTTATTGAAGCATGATTTTTATCAAGCTTGGAATAGGGGCGAACTTTCATTAGATACTTTAAAAATATATGCAAAGGAATATTACGGCCATGTGGCGGCATTCCCAAGATATATCAGCGCTATTCATTCTCTATGCGAGAATCTAGAAGATAGACAAGTGTTGCTGGATAACTTGGTTGATGAGGAAAAAGGCGATGAGAATCACCCTGAATTATGGCTGCGCTTTGCAGAAGGAATGGGAGCAACTAAAGAAGAGTGCAAAACCCAAGAATTAGATTCAACTAAAAAATTGGTAGATGAGTATTTCGATATCACCAGAAGCAGCTTCGCTAGTGGCCTGGGCGCGCTTTATGCATATGAAAGACAAACTCCAGAAGTAGCTAAGTCTAAGATAGAAGGCTTGAAGAAATTCTACGATATTAGCGATGAAAATACTCTGAAGTTTTTTAATGTGCACATGGTTGCAGATGAGTGGCACACAGAAGAATGCGCACAATTGTTGGATAAACTAAGTGTAGAGGATCAAGAAATAGCGCGCGAAGGTGCTGTTCGTGGTTCAAAATTACTGTGGAATTTCTTAGATGGAATGCAGGAGATTCATTTAGCAAACTAGGTATCTAAAATGACAAAACAAATCATCGGAATTTACCCTGGTACTTTTGACCCCATAACAAACGGGCATGCGGATATAATCTCGCGAGCGAGCCGCATTACGGACAAGCTGATTTTGGCTATTTCGCAATCAGCTGGCAAAAACCCTATGTTCTAGTATAGGAATTTCAAAGTTTTTTAAAATCTACGTTTTTATAGAATCTGATAATAATTTGATTTAAAATTTAAAAATCATCGTAATCGTTAAGTCTCAATGTATAAACTTCAGGAAAATCATTCTAGAAAAACAATAAT
>CAXMOU010000090.1:0-4442 GCA_964195465.1 uncultured Rickettsiaceae bacterium | reverse complement strand
AGGCGACAAATCATTTAATCAAGAACACAAAACCGCCTGCCCTGTTATCGTGAAATTTGTAGCAGAGCCCATCAAAGATATTCGTGACACTATTCGATTACTTGGACTCAAATGGAATAAATTTAGACAAGAATGGTATGGACACGTCACAGATTTAGATACCCTGAAGAATGAAATTAAAAATGAAGATCATCAAATTGATATGTTAAAATAACGACATTTAATATTTGATCCTAATGAGCCTTGATATTCATTAGGAATTATCCAGATTGTTTTGAAGTAATATTTAAATAGTATTGAGAAAAGAATTTAGATTTATATTAATATACAAAATTTGATACACTTAAAACTCTTGCAAGAGTGATTGATCTATTAAATTGTCCCCTGGGGTGCATTTTGAACAAAGCTGCGAAATAGCACTATGAGCCTTTCCTAAAGCAGATTGTACTAATATCTTGTTCTGCGTTCTGTGTCACAAACGACCCTTTTTGTCCGGTTCTGTCGCATCTATTCTCAACCTATCTAAAAAACCAATAAATCCAGGCTTTAGGCGTGATTATGCCATTAATGCAGTAAATTTATGAAAAGTAGATTTTATATCCTCTAAACCAATAATTTGATTTTTTTGAATCATTCTAATGTTTTCTATTCCAGCAAGAGTTTGTTTCGCAGATTGAAAATTCTTAAAACCTAACATAGGTAGGGTTCGTTTCTTGATAAATCTGTGATCTTTTTCTATTATATTATTCAGATATTTAATCTGTCTCACCTCTATTTGGTTGTGCTCTGGCAAGTTATTATTTTTACTCTTTAAAGCAGATATATTACTTCCACTTTTGTCTATTGTTACTTTATCTGGTTGAGCGTTGTTCTTAAAAGCTTTCTTGAAAAAAGCCTTTGCAGCCACCTTATCCCTGTGCTTTCTAAGCATAAACTCTATTGTATTACCCAGTGAATCAACAGCTCTGTATAGATAACACCATACTCCATTTACCTTGATATAGGTTTCATCCATTCTCCAACTCAACCCAACAGTTTTCTTGCGATTCCTTACTCGCATATCTATCAATTTTGCAAATCTAAATACCCATCTTTGAAAAGTTGCATGATCAATACGCACACCTCTAATAATAGCCATTTCTTCTAAATCCCTATAGCTCAATGAAAATCTACTCCTCATATAAACAAACAGCATTATTATCTCCGGTGATGAACAAAAATGTTTGAAATGTTTTGATAGTTTTGGTGAAATATGAAATGGCATACTTTAATTTTTATTGTCCATTATATCAATTCTAAAGCTCTCTGGCAATAGATGCGACAGAACCCTTAATTGTTTGTATTAATATATTGTTCTGCGTTCTGTGTCACAAACGACCCTTTTTGTCCCGTTGACATCCACTTCCTCCTTTAGGGGAAAGTGGATGTCAACTTTCGTCAAGAACATTTTCTATTTTGTAATTCTTTAGACCGTAGAATCCAAAGAAAACAATAATTGTTGTAACAATCATAAATATAGAGAAGGGAATGACGGTTCCATCATAAATCAAACTCATTAAATAGACCCCTATAAAACTGAATATCATTTCAAGAGAAATCATCATCGCCGAAGCAGCCCCTGCTCTTTCTGAAAAAGGTGCTACAATACAGCTAGTTGCATTTCCAAACATAATACCCCATCCAAAATATATAGGAATACGACATATCTGGATTATCAATACCGATTGAATGTTTAAGATTCCCAGAATTAATAGGACTATGTTGCTCAATAACACACACGTCAGCCCCCAGTATAAAAGGCGGTCATTTCCAAGAAGAGCAACAAATCTGTGACAGGACCATCCCCCGAATAAATACCCTAGAAACCCTAAGGCCATATAATACCCAAAATGCATAACAGGGACGTGGTAGGTTTCGATAAGGATTAGTGAAAGGTTTGAGGCATCTACAAACAGCAACATGACCATTAGAACCTTAACAATCATGTATCGGCAAAGAAGGGGGCTCTGCAAAAGAATTAGATAACCCTTTAGAATTTTTCTGAGAGATGTTCTTGATTTTTCTGGCAATGATTCTGTTAAACTATAGCCTACAACAAATAATGTGACACACGACAGAGCAAATAAGCATAGAAAGCTATCCCTCCACCCCCAGAAGGCACCGAGATACCCCCCTAAAATTGGAGCAAAGGCTGGGACAAATCCTACAACAATATGAATAATTGTCATTGTTTTCGTATATTCTTTCTTTGAGGATATATCCTTTACAACACCATTGCTTACAGTCCAGGCAGCTCCCGCCCCAAGACCTTGAATAAAACGAATTGCGATAAGCCAGTATATGGAAGGAGACCATGAACAAGCCCAACTTGAAAAGCAGAATAGTCCAAGTCCAATCAATAATATGGGTCTTCGACCTAGGCTGTCTGAAAGGGGGCCATAAATAAAAGCAGATACCCCTAAGCCTAATAGATAAAAACTCATAGTCATTTGGACCAAAGAGGCATCTACAGAGAAATCAGCTCTGATAAGAGGCAATAGTGGTGAAGAAAAACAAGCGGCAAGTTCAACTGTAATAATTAGAAAACAGATAGTAATTGTTAATAACTTTTGGCGTGACATATATTTTGCTTTCAAACTCAAATTTGGAACCGGGACTGGCCATTCAATTGTATAAATTCATACAGAAGCCCTTAAATATTACCCTGTATTCTATCGTCAAATTTTATCAAAAAGTGGACCATAGCTTCATTCCAATTTCGAATAGGCATAGTCCATTTTGCTGTGATGTAGTTAATTGTCAAGCATAGAGTTTTAAAAACTAATTCATCACTTAGAAAAACTCCTTTATTCTTGGTGACTTTTCTCAGCTGAGAATTAAGAGGGTGTCCGAGAAGTTGCACTTCATTGTTGAATGGGCGATTTGAAATCCGATTCATGCAACAACACCTTGAAGAGTGCTGCGAACTATTCACTTGACTGCATAAGTGTAATGTATATTATATCATTTTTAATGAACATTAAGGAATGTATATGATAACAATAAATAATATAGCAGCATTGAACAGCAATTTATATATCGCTGGTCATCCTGGAGCTCCTGCAGCTATGCTTATTGCGGCAGCAGTAATTTTTAATCAGAACGCTAATATCTCAATAACAGCTCCTCAGCCTATCGTGATTTTAAACTCGACAGGTAATCTTGCGTTACATGGTATGCAAGCTACAGGTATTACTATTCAAGGAGGAAATATAACTCTTACATTTGAAGGGGTTGCAGCTTATCAAATTCCACTTGTTCTAGGAAATGATGCTCAAATTACCTTCAATTCTGAAGACGATTTTAATCTAGAAATTAGCTACAAGGGACGCTCATATTCTATAGATGAATCGCTTCAAAATATAGCTTTAAACGAAACAACGCTTGATTACCTTGCCCTTCTATTAGAATCTTCTGATTTTAAGCCACCGCTGTATGACAGCGCAGATGACTTTGCTATCGGTTTGTTAGATATAATTTCAGCAAGCGAATTGAGAGAGATTCAAGCTGTAGATAAAAATCTAATACGCCATTTTATTAAAAGTAATATAGTTTGTGATGATATAGAAGACAAACAAGCCTTTGTTGAATCTGTTATGAGCTCTGTGTTTGCGAAAGTAAAGTTAGTTGATGAAAGATTCTTAAAGATGAACGGTGTTGTAAAATCCTTAGAAGCAATAAGCCCAGAAAATGCCTCTGAGCCATGTGTACTTAATGATATTCAGAACAACTCACTTTATGATCATAATGCGGTTTGGTCAGAGATATTTGGATACTTATCCTCTGAGGATACTGGAATTGCAGCTGAATTTCCACAAGTAGCAGCTATGGGCGAAGATGAGGCGAAGGAAGAGTCAAAAGATAGCGAATAATATTGACGTTCTTTGGCATTGTAGGCTCTGTCCACATGATTGTGTAAATTCTGATAAGTTATAATTTGTTTATTTATAACTTATCAGAATTTACACAATCATGTGGACAGAGCCAATCTAGCGCCTGATTCTGGGCAATTATGCTTAATGGATTCAACCACTCAGAAAAAAAGAGACTATATTTCTAAAGCAATTGATGATCTAAACCGTAAATTTGGTACAAACATGGTATCTATAGGGCTAGTGAACCTCAAAAAGCAAGAACACAACGCTATTGCGTTTGGCAATATACCTAAACAATAATCATAGCTTTTCCTTACGCGCTTAATTGTTTGTATTAATATATTGTTCTGCGTTCTGTGTCACAAACGACCGTTTTTGTCCCGATAATTAACAAGTTAAGCCACCTATGGTGGCAGCCTAGTTCTGAGTATATTTGCCATCACATACTATAAAATGCTATTATGTATGTTTATGCTACAATAGGTGACTTATGGAAATAGTTGGCAGAGGCGTGTCTATAAAGAACAT
>CAXMOU010000089.1:0-39928 GCA_964195465.1 uncultured Rickettsiaceae bacterium | reverse complement strand
AGGAAATAGACCAAGGAGAAGCGAACCTAGAGTCGTCAAACGAAGACCAAAATCTTTTCCTAAAATGCAAAAACCTAGAAGTTGTTATCATCTGAAGGTGGCTTGAAATATGGATTTTAAGCTTAAGTTAGTGCCATTGGTGCGTGATCCTTATACAGAGAAGCCATTTATCAAATTTTATGCAGTGAAAAGAGTAGGCGGTGATGTTGTTAATCCTGCTGCGCTTAAATTTGCGAAATTTGCAGCCCCAGCTGATGCTGCATAACTAAAGTAGGTGTAAACAATGAAAGTAAATTATAAAGTCCTTGAGACAATAATAGCTGAAATATGGCCAGTAGAAGAGGTAAAGAATTACCTTAGAGTATCGCATGGATATGATGATGTGATGATTGGAGGCTTGATACAGACTGCAATCGAGTCGGCTGAAAAGTTTACATCACTTAGCCTTTATACGCGCCGCGTGGAATGTAATATCGAAAATGCGGTTAGTAGTATCGACTTTAAATATAGCCCGATTATTGAGATCAATGCGATTATTATGAAAATAGCTGGTGTTGAACAAAATATTTTGGATGATTATGGGCACATAGAGACGGATACGCAAATCGTTCATTTTGTAAGTAAATATGTAGGCAAAGATTTAAAAATCACCTATAGGGCTGGTTATAGAAATAACATCCCGCGCGCATTGCAGCACGGCATTCTTATGCATGTTGCTGCAATGTATGATAATCCAGAAAATTCTGCTTCGATTAGTTCTGGGATCAAGGATTTATATATTCCCTATAGAAGATTGAAAATTTAGATAATGAGTGAATTATGAAAAATAAAAATCTCACCTCAAGGCTAGTTCATAGAATAACTTTTTTAGAAAACAGAGCGGCAAACGCAATAGCAGACCCAGTGTGGCAAGAGGTATGTGCAAGCTTTGCAGAGGTAAAGCCAATTTGTGATAATCGCTTTGTTTCTTTGGAGGGGGTAGAGTTTGGTAATTTGATTACTGAGGAGTATTTTCTATTTAGAACAAGGTTTATCAAAAATCTAAATAAAGAAATGCGCATTAAATTCCATGAGCGTAATTTTGAAATAAAGCGAATTATTGATCAAGATGAAAAAGGGCGAATGTTAAATATTGTTGCTTTGGAGGTTTAGTTATTATGTCTTTTGTTTTTATCTATAAATTTCAAAACAAACTATACACTCTGCTAGCTAATGATGAAACAATCTCTGGGCTTGTGAATAAAATATATATAGGCGCTGTGCAAGATGGGAAGGCTCCATTTTTGCTCATAAATATTAGCGAGGTAGAGAATTTATCACGCAGTAATAATGCTATTTACCTGGTTGAGTTTCAGATATCTGCTTACGCAAAAGATACTAATCACAAGCTATTAACAAGGCTGGCAGATGAAATTCTGCGAACTCTTTCTGGTGCGGGGAGGGCGCTTGATGGCTATTCTATTTCTGGCATTCAAGCAAATAATGTAGAGTTTGATAAAGCTCAGGATTTAGTCCTAAACAAGCTTGTCATTAATTGCAAGGCCTTAATAAAACAGGAGGTGTTTGTATGAATTTTCATGATGTAAACCCGCCTAAATATGTTGAAATTTTTGCCGTAGGTTCCTCTGGGTTTTCTACTTCTCTTGCTACAACTAAGTCTGGGCGGGAGGTGCGCAATTCGGATTCTCAGTTACCTCTTAGGCGTTATGTGCTGAAGGATTGTATGCTTTCTCATACTCAGTTTGAATCTTTCAATAGTTTCTTTAAAGCCAGAGCTGGTCAGCGTTTTTCGTTTAAACTGCGTGACCCATTTGACCATAAAGTGGTGGATCAGCCAATAGCCACTGGTGATGGCGCGCGTCAGAGATTCCAGCTGCAAAAAACCTACGCAGACCCCGTTGCCCCCTGGGTGCGTAGAATCACAAAGCCAGTATTTGAGACTATTCGTTTGAGTGTTGATGGGCAACCTGTAGATGTACAAATGTTCAGTGCAAAGGGCGTAGTTACTCTGGCGCAAATCCTGCCGCAAGGCAAGGTTCTGCGGGCTGATTTTGACTTTGATGTAGTAGTAAGATTCGCACAAGATAGCTTTACTTACGGCTTTAATAGCGATGGCACGATAGGGCTAGAAAATATAGAATTAATAGAGGTGCAAGATAATGAATAGAGTAAATGAAAGCTTGGTATATTTATTTCATATCAAGGCCAAAAATGTTAAAGAATATCACTTAACATCTGCAAGTGAGGCCGTTTCTACTGGCGGGGCGGTGTATTTGCCTTATTCTGGCCTTAGTTTGAAGTCAGCGAATTTCAACGATTCCGCTGAAAACTACATAATATTACGTGGAATATTCGAAGAGAGTGGGATTGACGCTAAGTCAGATTTAATTGGCGCGGAAATTAAAATCATGCATTTTAAAGGCGAGGTAGCGAGACATATTGTGACATATATATGTAGCCAATATTTGCGCCAAGATTTAGAATTTGAGATTAAATGCGAGTCAGAATCAATCAAATATAATCAGTCATTATTGCAAAAATTTAGCAGAACATGCAGAGCCAGTTTTGGTGATGATAAATGCAAAATCAAGCTAGAAGATCATGCTGCACAATGTGAGATAGTTAGGGTTAGTGGTAATGTTATTCATTGTAATATTCCAGAACATAAAGGAGCCCAGTTTAAAGGCGGAACAATGATAGTTAAAGACGAAGAGCAAGGGGAGTAAAATTTAAAATCGCAGCACATGGGCGCGATAGCATAGAGATTGAGAATAATTTAAAGTTTAATTTTACAGGCCAAAGGCAAGTTACTTTGATGCCAGGTTGCGATAAAAACTTTAGAACTTGTTGCTATTCTTACAAGAATGCAGTAAATTTCAGGGGCGAACCGGCGATTCCGGAAAGTAATATAATAAGATAATGTTTGATACTCAGATTATTCAACGGTTTTTCTCTGGATTCCTAAGCGTTTTTAGACTAGGTGCTGTTCCAATTAAACAAGGAAAATCTCAAGATATAGCTGAATATTTTGATAAAATAGAAAATGACGTAAATAAATCATACGCAGAATTAAAAGAAATTTATGAAAGAGACTAAGAGATTTTTTGACAATAATCGTTTAAATAGAGGCTCTAGTAAAGTTTCTAATTTTAGGCAGAGCGATGTTCACAGCGTGCGCAAGCAATATAAGCATGTGCTTCCTCCAATAGATATGATGGAACAATATGAAGAGGTGCATCCAGGCACTTTCGACAAATTGTTTGATATGGCAGAAAAAGAGCAAAACCATAGGCATTCTATGGATTTGTTAGCTATGGAAAAATATAATAGAGCGACGCGTCTTGGGCGTGTTTTTGCTCTGATTTTTGTAGGTATTGTCTCAGCTACTACTTTAATGCTAGTTATTGCAGATAGCGTATTTGCAGCATCAATTTTTGCAAGCGCCGCATTTGCATCTATCGCAATAATATCTTACCTATACTCCAAAAATTCCAGGAATAAAGAGTTTAGTCGTGGGCCGCAAAGAGGCCAAGATCAACGCTTCGATAAACGCAAGCCATATTCTGGAAATAGAAATTTTCATAGAAAAAGACGCGTATAAATTGTAGCTTATATCGAGCTTGGGTTATTTAAAACAACTGATATAAAAAGCTAGCTATGTGTTATTCATAGCTAGCTTTTTTATGCCCCTCAGGCACATCTTCCGGTTGATGTTCAAGACCATCATTTTCGTACAAAACAATACTTAGTGCCAGCAAATAAAGCGGGTACATTTAAGTTGTGCAAGTCTATTCATATTGATTTGTTTTTTGATTATACTAAGTTATAGCTTTAACCTTGGGTTTAAACGCGGTATAAATTAATTATGGCATAATATGGAGATTATTAATTATGTACGGAGTTATAAAATTTCAAGCGCCTTTTGAGAGATTAAAAGAATATGATTATTCAGGCGAAGTTAGATTGAATAAGGCTATCTTGACGCAGGCTATTATTGATTCGACTAATATAACATCAGGCAGGGAGGCAAAGAAACATGAAATAGAGGCAAAAAGCTGGATATTTGGTAATTCTGACTATTTTCGCGATGTATGCTATATGGCTAATATGGAGCCCAGCTTTGTGATGAAGGTCACCAAGGAGGCAATTAAGTTAAACGCAACAAAGGCTATGGGTTTTTGTCGAAAGAAAAAAGATAAATTGAATAAAGAAAAGCCAGTAGAGCAGTTTCTTTATTCTAATATAAAATAACATATTTGCTGCAATAGTGCATTTGGGACCCTATATATGAAAATCTTATAATTATTGCTATCACAGGGTTTAATTTGATTGGGTTAATTAAAATTGGTCTGCTAGACTATTATTATAAATAGTTTTATATAATAAAATTCTGGAGTTTAAAGATTATGGCAGGCCAGCTTTCTTCTAATCCTTTATTCGTAGGCCTTACAAGGCCATCAATGATTTTTGGTGTTAGTATCCAGTATGCGATGCTTAATTTGATGGTGTCTGTCACCATCTTTATTCAAGAATCAAGTGTATATATCATTTTTATTGCTGGAGTAGTCCATATGATTGGGTATCTATTATGCTTTAAGGAGCCCCAATTTATGGAGTTATATCTTAACTATGCGGGTAAGTGTAATCAGTGCCCGAATAAATCGTATTATGGCGCAAATTCATATAGTGCTTAAGGGATAATTATTTATGTTCAAGATATTCAAAACTGCTGCAGCTAAAGAGAAATACGCCAAGAAAGAGAAGGCGATTGCTGACTTCGTGCCGTATAAAGGCCACTGGGATAAGAATACTATTATAACCAAGGATAATGGATTGCTGCAGGTGATCAAAATTGGTGGGTTTTCTTTTGAAACAGCGGATGATGATGATCTTGATATTCGTAAAAATATCCGAAATTCTCTCCTGAAAAACATGGCATCAGGCAATGTTACTCTGTATTTTCATACTGTTAGGCGTCGTAAGTCAGTCGCTACAAAATCCAGTGACTATAGTGTTGACCCGAGTGTTCGTACTTCCAAAGATTTTATTAGTTATCTAGAGCAGGAATGGCAAGAAAAAAGCTCGAATACTGATTCTTATTTTAATGATCTATATATAAGTATATTATACGAGCCAGATAAAGAAGGCGCGGCTATGGTTGAGTATTTCTTTACAAAGCTTCGTCAGAAATCTACTAAAGGCGCGTGGGAAAGTGACATGCGTGAGATGCATGAAAGCATGGAGGAAATGACCACGCGCGTGATTAATACTCTTAGGGATTATGATGTACATTTGCTTGGTGTTAAAAAAACTAAGAACGGAGTATTTTGTGAGATTAGTGAATTCCTTGGGACTCTAATTAATTGTGGAGACTCTGTCCCCATGATGGTGCCTATGAACGATCTAAACGAGTATCTGCCTACTAACAGGTTGTTTTTTGGTAATCGCTCTATAGAAGCAAGAGGGCCAAGAGGAAAGAGGTATGCAGGGATTGTGAGTATTAGAGAATACGGTCCAACTACTTCTGCTGGTGTGTTTGATGGATTTTTGCAGATGCCATTTGAGTTTATTATGACTCAAAGCTTCAGCTTCTCGAACAGAACAATTGCGATTAATAAAATGCAATTACAGCAAAATCGTATGATTCAATCTGAAGACAAAGCTGTGTCTCAGATTGCAGAAATCTCGCAAGCGCTTGATATGGCTATGAGTGGTGATATTGGTTTCGGTGAGCATCATATTTCGCTTTTATGTATAGATAAAGATTTGAAAGCTTTGGAAAATACATTATCTATGGCTGCTGTTGAGTTGTCGAATTGTGGTATGCAGCCAGTACGCGAGCGCGTTAATATGGAGCCAACTTACTGGGGACAATTGCCTGGTAACCTTAATTACATCATTAGAAGATCGACGATTAATACCCTGAATTTAGCTGGCTTTGCTTCCATGCATAATTACCCTCCTGGCAAAGAATTTGGGAACCATTGGGGTGAGCATGTAACTATGCTAGATACGACATCTGGCACGCCATTTTTTTTCAATTTCCACGTGCGTGATGTTGGTCATACATTGATTATTGGTCCGACTGGTGCTGGTAAAACAGTATTGATGAACTTCCTTTGTGCTCAGGCTCAGAAATTCAGACCACGTACATTCTTCTTTGATAAGGATCGTGGTGCTGAAATTTTTATCAAAGCACTGGGCGGTGTATATGCTGTTGTTGATCCTGGTAAAAATTGTGGATTTAATCCGTTGCAATTAGATGATAATGGCGATAATAGAACGTTTATTCTTGAGTGGTTAAGCGCGTTAGTTACTACTCATGGGGAAACTTTAGATGCCGAAGATATCAGAGTCCTTACCCAGGCTATAGATGGTAATTTTAGGTTAGATAAAAGAGACCGAAGATTAAATAATATCGCTCCATTCTTGGGTATGTCTGGCCCTGGTAGTTTGGCTAGTAGAATTTCTATGTGGCACGGCAAGGGGTCGCATGCTCGTATATTTGATAATGAAGAAGATTCTATAGATTTAAATACATCTAGGGTGTTTGGTTTTGAAATGGCGGAGCTATTGAAAGACTCATTATCTCTTTCTCCTGTGTTGTTATACATATTCCATAGAATCAATATCTCTTTAGACGGCTCACGCACGATGATAGTTCTAGATGAAGCATGGGCGCTGATTGATAACCCAGTATTTGCACCGAAAATCAAGGATTGGCTGAAAGTTCTGCGTAAGCTAAACACCTTCGTTATTTTCGCTACGCAAAGTGTAGAAGATGCAACAAAGAGCCAAATTAGTGATACTTTGATCCAGCAAACAGCAACGCAGATCTTCCTGCCAAACTTAAAAGCAACGGACGTTTATAAAACTGCGTTTATGCTTTCTCAGAGAGAGTATATGCTGATTAAAACAACAGACCCAGCCTCTAGATATTTCCTGATCAAGCAAGGGGTAAATGCTGTGATTGCTAAGCTTGGATTAAACGGGATGGATAATGTTATAAATGTTTTGTCTGGCAGGGCCGATACCGTTGTGCTGCTTGATAAAATTATTGAAAAACACGGTAGCGATCCAAAAAAATGGCTGCCAGTATTTTATAAAGAAGTAAGCTTATTGAATTGATGACCAGAATAGAGGCAAACATACAGGAGGCGCGCGCGCAGCATTGCAAGATGCTACCTGTATATTTGTCGCTAATTTTGATAACAACCTTACGGTTGTTTGTAAGCTTTCAAAAACAACTGTTGAAATTTTCCTTTATTGCTCTTTTTGCTATTGCTCCTTTGAGCCATACTGCATTTGCAGCGGAAGAAGAACCAAGCGAGCTTGATAGTATATTAGATAAGTTCCAGGGATTAAGTTGCGAAACAGATGGGATTGGGAATTTACTACGTACAGAATTTGCACATACATGTATCCCAGCTTCATTTTTTACTTTTGTTGTAGCAAACATTATCTCGCCTGGCTTGTACGCGACTGCTTTTTTACGTCTGACTATCAATGATGATAAAATGTTTCCTGGCGCATGCGATAGGGGAAATAGAATAGAGTTCAAGGATCAAAAGATAAGCTTTGCAATGTGTAATAACATTATGTTAATTACAGAAAGGGTGAAGGCTGTTGCAAGTAGCGCTATAGCGATTGCAAAATCTGTTATTAATAACACGGATCCTTGGGAGGAAATAGGCAAAGCATGGAAGCTCGACAAAGCAGATTATCATAAAATATTCAGGGATAAGCGTGAAAACGATTCCGGAACGATGGTTGATATTGGTATAGTTCCAATCATTCCGTGGAAAGTTATTAAAGATAATGACAAATTATGCGTCGCCACCCAGAGCTTTAGTGGCTGGATCCCTATTGGGTGTAAGTATATCAAAGAGCCATACCCTGTTTCTATTTATGCAGATTTTATGGACCTTGCCCCAGAAGGGGACGGTCATTTGGAGAAGCTAACGTCCCTTACTAGCTGTGGTAATATGGGTGGATGTTACAATCGTGCTTATGAAAATTCAAGAACTGGGGTGGTGATAACTGGACCGCTTATTGAGTGCGTGAAGGAGATGATAGCAAAGCTGATGATTAGCAGCGCTGTATGTAGTTTTGACGATGTGAATTTAGTGCTTGGAAGTAGCAGCAGGAGGTCAAGCGCCCTGTTCCAGTTCCAGGTAAATATGCATAGGGTAGTGAGCGCTTTGCTGACTATTTATGTGATTCTGTTTGGGTTTAAAGTAGTCCTGTCTGGGAATATTCCAGAGAAGAAGGATATGGTGAATTTTGCCGTAAAATTCTTGTTTGTGGTTTATTTTTCCGTTGGAATAAACATAAATGTTGGTAGCGAGAACGATCTAACACGTATGGATGGTATGATCCAGTGGGCATTCCCGTTTATGCTAGATGGTATGACGCAAATGGCTAGCTGGATTATTAATGCCAGCCCATCTAAACTGTGCCGTTTTGATGATGTGTATTATCCAGATAGTTTGCGTCATTTGCAATTATGGGATGCTCTTGATTGCCGCATAAGCCATTATATTGGCCTTGATGCGCTTCAGAATATGATTGTTGAAAACGCGACAAGGCACCAGGATTTTTCAAAATTTGATGGTCTTAGTAATTCAATACCTCCATATGTATTTTTGCTTATTCCGGCTGTGATTTCGGGAAATATGACTTTGATATCGCTTGCGATTATGTATCCTTTGTTGATTATTTCTGTTGGTGCATTCGTAGTTAATGCGACTGTCGTATGTATGATATCTATTGTGATCCTTGGTGTGCTGGCGCCATTATTTGTGCCGTTATATTTATTTAATTATACGAAAGGGTATTTTGACTCTTGGGTTAGATTGTTGCTTTCTTTCATGTTGCAGCCAATGGTAGCAGTTGTGTTTATGACGACAATGCTCTCGGTATATGATTTTGGCTTCTATGGTACGTGTAAATATAAGTACGAGGACATAACATATAATGGCCCTGAATTTAATATTAAAATTTCTAGTACTATAGGTAGCTTTGGGTTCTCTCCTGGCGCTGATGGTAGAGCTATTAGATATTTCAGTTTAGATAAAGATTGGGGCAGTGGTGAATATGAGGACCAAGATGAAATAGATGGTTGCATTAATAGCCTTGGCTTTATGCTAAATAGCCCGTTTGACTTTATTTATAGTACAGGTCAAGAATTAGCGACGGCTGCTGCAATGCCTTGGATTGAGGATGGAAGCGGCAAGGAAGATAAGAAAAGGTTTGATTTCTTAAATGCAAATCAGGAATCTTCTGGAATGTTCTTTAAGATGATAGAGGTGATTTTTGAGAAAATACGCGTCATTGTAATGTCGCTCCTTACTGCATGCTTGGTGCTTTATTTGATGTATCATTTTAGTTCCAGTCTAGCAAATTTTGCAGCAGATATGACAGAGGGCGTAGCCCTGAGCGGTATGACTATCAAGCCTCAAACTCTGTTTAAAGCTGGAATGGCTGCTGCAAAGATTGCTGCGCAAGCTGCTAAAGGTGACGGCGGTGATCAAGCTAAAGATCAATCATCGACAGATAGGCCTGGTGCAACTGATAAGGTTTCTACGGGCGGTGGTGAGGCTGGTGATAAAGTTTCCACAGGCGGCAGAGGTGCTAGTGATAAAATCTCTACAGGTGGTGGTGGATCTAGCGGAGGCGCTGCATTAGCAGCTGCTGGCGGTGGAGCTGGTGGTGGCGCTTCAGATAAGGTTTCTGCAGGCGGCGGTGCTAAGTCTGGCGGTGGAATGTCATCTGCTGTTAAGGGGTTGAAAAAGCAGGTAGATAAGGCTGCGTCAGATGGAGAAGGTACTTCCGGCAAGGTTGCTGCTGCTGTAAAAAAAGGTTCTGGAGATGAGGGGGCAAAAGAGTAGAATGAAAAAATTATTTGATCATGTAGTATTGTTATTGGGCGTGTGCGCTGTGCTGATTTTCAGCGCTGCTACTGCTCATGCCAATACATTTGGTCAAAGCTGTTCTGCTCTGCCTATGGCAGATAGTAGCAATTACTTATACAACAAAACGGCGTATGGATTTATTCAGCAAAATCTAGATATGAAAACGCATGTTGAAGATGCATGTGTGGAAGATGGAAATGATTTCAGATTCTGTATAAAAAACGCATCTGGTGCGGCTGAAGTATGCACTAAAGCGAGCGTTACTTTGGGGCAAACTATTCCACTATCTGCGCTTAGTACTAACCCTGATCTTGGTGGTCACCCAGCTCTTGGTAAAATTCCTCTTACCGTAGAATTTGTTGAAAGCGAGCTGTGCCTAACCATGCCAACCTCACGCGGTGTGATGCCTATTATGTGTAGGAATCGTGACCCGCAAGGTGTGGCGACTACCGAAGTAGAGCGTATTTGTAAAACATTAGGAGATTCTTGCTATGATGGGCGCAAGAAAAGCCAGTCCTTATTGGCGTTCTCTGGATTGACGATTCATTGCTTAAGAGACACTTTAAATAAGGTTTTCTATGTAGGTAATGAGTGTCCAACTTTGGATAATGAAACAGCCGTAACTGTATTGCGTCCGTTCCCTAGGTTCCAGCAAGCCATGAAAATGGCTATGAGCGCAGTGCTGATTATATATGTTATGGTATATGGTTTTCAGTTAGCTATGAATCATGAATATGCCAGTTTGAATAAGGTTGCATCATTCTTGATTAAGTTTATTTTGGTAGCTTATTTTGCTGTGGGCCTTGGGCCTAAAACTTTTGAATATGGCAGGGAGGTGCAGCATAATGGGATGACGGAGCTCGCTCTGCCTCTGCTTGTTGAGCTCACGACTAACTTTACTGAAGCTGTGTTTTTAGCAGGTGGCTCGCAAGGGCTTTGTAATTATGATGCTTCTAAATACCAAAAAGGTTATGAATTTTATAAAGTGTGGGATGCGATAGATTGCCGCGTTGGTTATTATTTGGGCATGCAGATGCTCTATAATATAGGCGGGTTTTTTAATGATATGTCTGGCTCTGTTGCGGAGGGCTCATATGGGTCACACGCTATTTCTTGGGGGCAATCTGGAGGAGATGGGATAGCTGCGCTTGATAGCATTGGTGCATTCTCGTTTTTCACGGTATTATTTGGCTATTTTATGGCAGGTAATATAATAATACTCATGCTTGGATTGGTTTTTGTTGTGTCGTTCATATCTGTGATCCTATACTTCATCTCAGCTTATTTAGTTTGCATGGTAACCCTCTACGCGATGGCATATATTTCACCAATTTTTATTCCGATGGTTTTGTTCGAGAGAACTAAGGGTTATTTTGATTCTTGGTTAAAAATAGTTGTTTCTTGCACGCTTCAGCCTGCGGTTATTGGTGGGTTCATTGCGTTATTGCTTACTATGTATGATTCTGCGATTTATGGCACTTGCGAGTTCCAGCGTCATGATTATAATTTTGGTGAATATAATTTTAGTACATTTGAATTACGCGTTCCAGATGTTGATGCAAAAGAATGTATTGATAGTGCAGGGTTTAAATTGGTAAAGCACTATCTAGGTCATGGTTGGGAGAAAAAGATTGTTATATTATTTGAGATACCAAAAATACAAGATTATATGAATTTGGCCATGAGCATGACTTATGTGATTCTCTTTGTCGTACTCTTTTACTTCTTTATGAAGTCCGTGAATCAGTTCGCCTCCGATTTGACGAGTGGGCCGAGTATGGATGCTGTTACCGTTTCGCCTAATATGGTGATTGATAAAGTGCGCGGGCTTGCTTCTGCGGCGGTGTCTGCTGCTAAAGCGGGGGCCAAGGCCTATTCTGGTGATGCGCAAGGGGCGGCAGAAGATGGAAAAGAAGCTGTGGATAAAGCCTCTGAAGATACCAGCTCCAATAGGGGCGGCGCTTCTGATAAGCTCTCAACTGGAGGCGGTGGTGGTGGCGCTAGCGATAAAATCTCTGGAGGAGGAGGTGGCGGCGGCGATAAAGGCGGCGGTGCGGCAGATAAAATCTCTATTCCTAAAGGTGGAGGTGGTAGCTGATGAAAGATGAAAAAATGATGTTCACCGCCTTTATGGTATTAGTTGCTATAATCATGATCATAGTATTGTGGATTATGGCAATGGTAGGTGCGATGGACCTAACAGATGGTTGCTTATATAGATATAATTTTGATGAAAATAAAACTTTATCATCAGCTACAAAAATAACAAAAACAGTTACTTTAAAGGCTAATGCTAATTATAGTATTTTAAGTGCAGAAGAAAAAGATGGCGGCGTGTCTATTGACCCAAGCGGCTATGGTAAATGGCTTAATACAAATCTGCGCGTGACTCCTGGTCAAGATGTAAGGTTAGACGTAAAAGGCGATGTGAGCTTATGTAAAGCTTATCTTCCAGCAAATAATTTACAACAAGTTAGTGACAAGATGCCCGGAAAGGTTCCTGAAGTGCGCATTCCAATTCCAAGAGTGGAAGATAATTCTCCCCCAGTTACGTTGACATTTGATGCAAGAACAGATGAATGGAGAAATATCGCTGAAGTTTTCAAGAATGATAAATTGTTAGTGTCGTTGCTTTCGGACAAGAAAACTACAGCTTCAAACATTACAATACCAAACTCTTTATCTCCTGATGGAACAATGAGCGATGATTGCCGCGAGGGCAAAAGAAACTACAGCCCTATTTGTGGCCGTTATTCTTTGTGGAATGCTCATTCTAAATATGTTACTGGCTGTGAATTTAAAAATAAATGCCGTCAACTCCCTTCAAAAAGAGTATGTAGCTTAAGAGTAATTGTATGTCTTGAGCATGAATGGGTAGAGCAATGGGAGTCTTGTTATAAAAATGTATATAGCACACCGCCAGAGCCATATAAATATGGGCCAGATGGTGGTATTGGTGAGTTCACCTCTCCTTATTACGACGATTTAAGTAAGCTTTTGACAAATTTCAATAGAAATTGCGATGCAGAGAAAGCGTTTATTGAAAGCGATGAGTATCAGAAAAAGAGATATTTTTGGTTCTCTGCAGATAATGCAGCAGGGCTGCTTTATAGATTCGATGGTAATGAAGAGCCAACTAGCAAAAAAAACCGAGGCTCTAATTATTCTTTTGTAAAATTTGAAGAGGATCAGTCTCTTGCTAAAAAAGACGATGATGGTAATGCTACTGATTATAAAATTATCATGAGTACTATTTATGATGGGAGTGGTCCATCTTATTTGCAATATCGTTTTCATGATGGTGACGGAAATTTTGCAGATAATACTGGTGGTTATTCTCTAAATATCAAGCAGACAAAATGTCGCCGTACTAATGGTAATAGCATGGATGGTGACGCTGATGCGCGCGGGTTAGTGAAGTATGTTGTGGCTGGATATGGTAAAGACCCTAATAACGACATGTCTGGCTTGTCTTCGAAAATTTTCTTAGCTAACGTTAATGGATCTGGGCAAATTGCCGCAACAGATGATGGCTATCTATGGATGAAGATTAATAATGTAGAAGATGATTATAAAGATAGTTTTGGCCAGTATCAGCTGCAGTTTTTAACATCTATTGAAGAAGGTGGTTTCTTCAGGGATATTTTGAATCCACTTTTTGAAGGCCTAAAAGGAAAAATAAAAGCGTCTGCAATTACTATCTTTAAAAACATGACTTGTTATAAAAAAGATTCTGGAAGTTGTACTAACTTCTTTACCTACATAAGAGCTATTTTGACGTTATATGTAATGTTTTTTGGTATGTTGTTTTTGCTTGGAAGTATAAAAATAAATCAGACTGAATTTGTTATTAGAGTGATTAAAATTGCTTTCGTCGCTGGGCTTATGAACGAGTCTACATTCGAGTTCTTTAATTTGTACGTATTTGATTTTGTAACACAGTTTTCAGACGATATTATGTCTAATATGAGTGGATATAGTATTGTTTCTGGCAGTAACACCATATCGAATCCGTTCATGTTCTTGAACGAAGTTATGACGAAATTCTTTATGAGTTCTACGTTTGCTGCGCAGTTAATGTCCACCTTATCTATGGGCTTAAGTGGCGTGCTGTACTTTATTATCATCGTGGTTTCTATTGGGATTATAATGATAGTGGCATTCAGGGCTATAGCAGTTTATTTGATGGCATTCATGGCTATTGCTGTGTTGATTGGTCTTGCCCCATTATTCTTAACATTCATTCTGTTCGAGCGTACATGGTATTTATTTGATAATTGGGTGAAATTCATGTTTAGATACATGTTAGAGCCTATCATCTTGCTTGCTGGGATTATCATATTAACGCAGCTATTTACCATATATTTAGATTACGTTCTTGGTTATAGTGTATGCTGGAAATGTGCGATTCCGCTTAAAATACCATTCCCAACTGTTGAGGGTGTAACCCCAGCTTTCTTAGATATAGAAATATTCTGCCTAAATTGGTTCGCTCCGTGGGGGTTCGATCATCGTAGTAGCCAAATGGGCTTGAATATGCAGAATATAATCGCATTATTGATGATTGCTTACTGTATGTGGGGATATGTTGATTTTGCTAGCATGATAACAGGAAGATTGGCTGGTGGTGCTGGTGGCCCATCTGCTACAGCTATGGGCGGGGCTCTTACTGGTGCTATTGAAAGCAAGGCTCTTGAGTCTGTAGGGCTGGACGCCCAGTCACGCGCGGATATGAAGCAAGGAGCCAGACAAAGACTGAAGAGTATGGAAAAAGGTGATAAGGAAAACCCATTAGATAAAGGCAATAGGCATGATGTTAAGCCAGATTCCTCCGGCAGCGGCAAGCCAGGTGCTGGCGGAAAAGGCGCATCTGGCGCTAAAGACCCAAACAAAGGTGGCGGCTCATGGAATGACGTAACACCAGGAGCGAAGCCAGGTGGAGCAGGTGGAGTTGCTGGAGCAGGGGCGCCTAATGCAGGTGGCAAAAAGCTTGCTGCTAATCCGAAAAAGGTATCTCCTGGGGGTGATCCAAAAGATGCAAACAAAGGCGTGGCCGCAAAGCCAGTAGCTGGTGCTAAAAAGCCCGCAAACCCGCAAGGAAATAAAGATGGTAATTAAGAGAGCTATATTAAAATTATGAGTTTATTTATTCGGTTATTATTAATAGTTATTTTGTCTGGAGGCCATAGTTCTGCTTATGCGGCTTCTGGGCAGGATGCTCAATATGATTGGATGAATGCAAGCATTAAAAATATGGGCTCTTCTGTTTCTAGTTGCTTATATGCGCCTAAATTTACTAGCCTGCATACTCATGATTATTTGCTAAATTTAGATCAGACGGGCAAATGGGTGCCAACTCAAGTTTATTTGCATGAAGGTAAATTGCTGCAAATGGAATGGAATACAAGGTTCGTACAGCCTCGCCCTGATAAATATCGCGTTATGTATCGTATTGACCCGCGCTTTGTTAAGCCACAAATATTTATTCAGCGCTTTAATTATGATCAAAATAAATATATATCTGATTTTCATCAATTCAAAAATGGTCAATTATTGAAGTATCAAGAGTTCCCAGAGATGACTTTTGGCAAACATATTGACGACATAACAGAGTATTTTAACTTTAATGGCCGCGATAAAATCAAGGTCAAGAAAGATGATGTAATTAATATATATCTTGATCATACTGGGCAGTATTTTGATGGTCAGTCCGAAATGAGTAAAGACATAGGAACTGGCGATGATTTAATGATAATTTATAGCCACACCCCCATTAAAGATAATAGTATTATTTATAGTGATACAGATAAATGGTGCAATAGTTTCGGACCATCTTGGCTTGGAATTTCTTGCCAAGCTTCTGGAGTATATTCTGATACTATAAATAACTGGAAAACATTTACTGGCAGAATAGACAATAATGTGTTTGACGCTAAAAAGAATAGCTTCCTTAGCTGCATAGATTCTGCAAATGGCAAAGCAAATCCTAAGATTTGTTACTACGATAAGGGGCGTGGTATGCAGATTAAACTCGCTGGCACTACTATCAAGCCTATTACAGAAAAATTTGCCCATTCAGATGTAACTAACGGAGATTTCTTTTACTATAAATCAGATACAGATGGAGAGCTTGATTTTGTAACAGAATGGGAAATTGACGGAATGTATAATGGTCCTAGTCAATTGTTCAAAGATTGGAAAGGTGGCCTAGCGCAATATAGTGTCTTTAGTGCTTTTATGAATGCGGCAAAGCCTTTGTTGACTATGAATTTCTTGCATTTTGGTCGTTACTTAATGAATATCGAAGTTGGTAATTCGGTAGAAACTGTTCCAAAAGCAGAGATAGATGCTATCGAAGTAGAATATATCATAATGCAAGATGGTCGCGAAACGCCTAGAGATGATCTTTCTGGTAATACTGTAGATCGTGACTTTAGAACAGATGCTAATGTAACAGGTTTTTTGTGGCTTAGAGTTCTACGCCCTACAGATAATATGACCGGGACCGTTCAGGTTAAAACAATGAATTATACTGGGACTACATGGTTTTCTGATGTGGTTTACGGTGGTTTAGTAAAGCCATTGCGTACTAAATTTAATGAGCTTTCGATGATTTTGTATCATAAATTCGTAAGCGATCCAGTTCTGCAAAATATAGCACGTACTATGCTAGTGATATATATTATCGTATATGGCTTGATGTTCTTAGCTGGGGCAACTGAAATTAAAGCTATTGATATTGTGCAGCGTGTACTGAAAATTGCTGTGATTTTGGTGCTGTTTAGTGAAACTAGCTGGACCTTCTTTAATAATAATTTATTCGCAATCTTTGTGGATGGAACGGATTATTTATTTTCTGCTGTTGTTGGTGTAACTAGTAGCGCAGAGAATGTATTTGGGTTTATTGACCCTATATTCGATAAATATACTAATGGCAGGGTGTGGGCGCTTTTATTCATACAGCTTCTACAGATCCATAACGGCCTGGCATTTTTTGCAATAATGATGATATATTCTATCCTGATATATTTCCGCGCGATAATAGAAATTATTGTTAGTTATTGCTTAGCTTTCTTGGGAATAGCAGTGATGATATCGCTTGCGCCGTTCTTTATTATATTAATTCTCTTTGAAAGAACAAAAAGCATATTCGATAATTGGATATCTACATTATTTGGCTATATGATAAAGCCAACATTGTTGTTAATATTTTTCTTGCTTATTGACCAAATAATGACGGAACATTTGGCCCAGGCTGTAATTACGGCTTGTTGGGGTATTCTGATTCCGATCACAATTGGTATTGATTTGAACCATATGGGCATTCCGCTTAGCTTCTCGTTTACTTTGCCATTCTTCCCTGGAATACCGTTCTATATTCCGCAAGTATCGCCAATTACTAGTGTTGAAGGATTTTTCACAACTCGTGGTACGTTTGCTATGGTTGCTACATCCTCATTGCTATTCTTCTTGCTATGTAAGCTTGCAAGAGGCTTGGTAGACTATGTTGAAATTGTTGCTACTATGCTAACTGGAACTATTGCGGCTCGTCAATATGGTGGCAGACAGCAGGGGAGCACTATGGTTCACCAAATCACTGGAGATATGAGCAAGGCAGTTAGCCCAGTTACTAACGCCATTAAAGGTGCTGGTAAATCAATTAAGCGCAAAGTAGTTGGGCAGAAAATTGACCAGAAGAGTATTAGTCGTGATAGAGAGAAAGGTAAACTTGAGAAAAGCGGTGATATTGATTACAGCAAAGTCAAAAAGGGTGGTAGCGGCGGAGGCGCTGGCGGCGCAGCTGGTGGTGCTTCTCCAGCTGGCGGTGGCGGTGCGGCAGGTGCTCCTGGAGCTGGTAATGCAGGCGGCGTTGGTGCTAAGAATGCAGGATTGCCAGGCGTGAAGCCAGCCGCTAAACCAGGCCAGCTAGCTGCTAAACCTCAGCTACCTCCTAAGTCAGGTCAGCCTAATATACCTCCTAAGCCAGGTCAGCCTAATATACCTCCTAAGCTACCCCCTAAGCCAGGTCAGTCTAAGATACCTCCTAAGCTACCTCCTAAGCCAGGTCAGCCAGCTCCTAAGCCTCAGCTACCTCCTAAGCCAGGCCAGCTAGCTCCGAATCAAAATCCTGCTGTAGGTAATGGTCTTGCAGCAAATGCTATGCATAAAGGCGGTCAGGGTGGCGGTTTGGGCGCGCCTAAAGCTAACCCTAATAAAGCAGTAGGCGGCGCAGTGCCTGAAGCTCCACCTCTTAATGCTCCACCAAAAAAGCCAAAGGCGGTACAAAGAAAAAATAGCAATAAACTAAAAGGAGATAGCGACTAATGAGTAGGAATTGGATTATTGCTATATTTGCATTACTGCTTCTTTCTGGTTGCAGCGGAGAGAGGTGCATAGAAGCGGATGATTTTGGTCACGCTAATTTCAGCGTTCCCGCAAGATACCCTGAAGGGCTTTTAAGGAGTCAGCCATTTGCAGACCAGGTATTCCCATGGTATAATTCTGATTACCGCGTTAATGGTCGCCCGTTATTGATTACAATTCGAAACTGGGAAAATGGTTTGGATTTTAATAAAGAAGATGAGGTTTCTGCGTGGTGTGCTTGGTATGGTAAAAAGTCTGATGGCCCTAAGATAGCAACAATCTGTAAGCGTTTTCGCGAGTGTCAGTTCATTGATGGCGATATGTGTACCAAAACTCGCGATGCAAGAATTTCTAACGCCCCTTGCTTGTTTAAAAGAGGTGTTGGACTGTATGCTTTAATTGCGGACCCGCTTGCGCATCCTAACAGATCACTTGAGTCACAAAGAAACCCAGAAGGAATTAATTTTCACTTGGGCGATGCTTTAGATGGCTATAGTCTGTTTGACGTAAATAAGAGAGGGCAAACTATTCCAGCTGGTGGAATGCTTTATACTTATAAGTCGGATGCAGAAAAGCAGAAATATGTAAATAGCAATCTATATTTTAAAATTCTTGATAAATACTATACTGATAATAGTGGCCAATACCGCGTGGTTGTTAAGTCTGGCATATATCGTACTAGCCCAGACCCTATTACTTATGTTACGAACCTTGTAAAAGAATTCTTGTTTGGCGTAAATAGCGATAAAGGATTAATTCGAAACATATATTTGGGTGTAGTAAAAAACCCTGGTTATAGGTCTGCCGTAGCTGCGATGCTTACATTATATATCATGTTTACTGGCCTTTCATATCTGGCTGGTAACGTGCAGCTTACTCATACTGAATTGATCATGAGAATAGGTAAGATAGCGATTGTGTCTGCTTTGCTTAGCGCGGAATATAGCTGGTCTTTCTTTAATGATTATTTGTTTGTATATTTCATTGGTGGTGTTGAGCAAATATTGCAGATGATAATAAATGCAGGCGCTACTGGCCCTGGTTCGCCTAGTATTCTAGCGCTGATGATAGCCCCGCAAACTTTGTCTAAACTATTCTCGCTGATGTTTGTTGATTGGCTTGGGTTTGTTTATATCTTGCTGTTTATCATTGCATTGTATTTTGTTTTGATGATTTTCTTTGAAGCCGCGGTTATTTATCTAACAGCTTTAATTGCGATTGGGATGATAATTATCATGGGTCCGATCTTCATCTGTTTCATGCTGTTTGGAATTACCAGGTCATTATTTGAGAACTGGCTGCGTCAGTTAACTTCATATGCTATTCAGCCGATAATTTTATTTACTGGCTTGATATTTATTTCGATGATTTTAAGGCAGGAAATCTATGGAGCTCTAGGCTTTAAAGTGTGCAAGCACAGCTTCCCAAAAATGACGGACGATAGCGGCGCACCTTTGTTTGGTGATAATACAGAAGAAACTTTAGGCTTTAGCTTAAATAGCTCTATATTCTACTGGTGGTTCCCAGAGCCAATGAAGGGTGGATTCGTTCCAGCTGGCGTTGAACCAGTAGATATTCCTATCCCGATAGATCATTTTGAATCTGCAGATTCTGATGTTATTGGTACCATTTCTGATACTGGTTTCTGTGAGGCATATGGTTGTATTGGTAAGCGCTATGTAGAATTGCCATTCCTAGATCCTATAAAAGACGCAAGAAGGCTAAGTCAATTCCGTTCGGGACAACTTGTTCAGCTTGATGGAATGTTGTTGATATTTGTGGCTTTGTATTTGCTGAGTAAGTTCAATAAATTAGCTGTCAGTGTTGCAAAATTCTTAACTAATACTTCTGGTAACCTTACGGATATAAATAAATCCAGCAATGCAATCATGGACCAAGTGGGGAAGGAAGTTAAGAAGCGTAGAGGAAAGGTTGCTGGAGCGATGAAGCGTGGCGCTATAGGAGTTGTGGATACTGCAATAGGTAAAGCAAGCGGCGCCGGTGGGCGCAAAGAAGGGCGCGAGCTAAGACAGGGAATGACAGAGCTTGCTAAGAAAAAAATGTCCAAGTTCACTCCTGGCGCATTGATGGACAAAGCAAGAATTGCTGGGCTTAAAAAAGATGCGCTGTCATCTAAAGCTAATAAAGCTGTTCTATCTGAAGTGCAGAAAAAATCTGGTTTAAAACAGGGTGATATTGATAAGAATGCCATCAGTAAGTATAAAGGGCAATTAGATGATAAGTTGAGGAAAATTGATTCAACCCTTACAGATAAGCAAAGAGGTAAATTAGCCGCTAAAATGTCTAAGAAAAACTACGCTCAGCTTAAAGAAGAGTTTGCTAAGGCTCAATACGGAAAAGAATATAAGAAACTTTCTGCCATTGAGAAAGCTGAAATTGATGAGCTGCATGGTGATAGAAAATTACGTTTAAATGCTAAAGAAGCATCTAAAGCTAGAAAGTTCCAGAATGCATATGTGGATGCTTATGCTGGAATGTCTGACCGTGGGATTGGCATTGCGGGTAAGCATAGCAGTGCGATACGCAGTTTGGAAGAAATCAAACACAGACGTGATGAAGATAAGTATCGCAAGAATCGCAAGCGCAAATTAAGAGGCGAAGGGATTGTTTCTGGTTATCAAGGCCTAAAAAGCAGCTTGTATCATGGTGCGACTGGTAATAAGCGTGATATAGCAAGTAGGAATTTTGGTGGCGGAGCATGGCATGAAATCAATACAGACAGAGCTGCTCAGAATTTCCGCAAACAAACTTACGCAGAAATATTAGCAGGCGAGAAGCGGCATATGAAGCGTGATGGCATTTACCGCACTATTGAAGATTTGAACCGTAGGCATGGAACAAATGTTACTTCCCTTAAGTTCTTGGCTCAAGCAGAGCGCAATAATGATCCTAATCTTTCTCAATATAGAGGCTTGGAGAGAGAAAGTCTTAATGATCATGTAGAATATCGCTTAAGCGCTGGAGCTGACCCTGTATTAATGGGCGATACGTATATGTCTAACTATGCAAAAGACTCTGAAATGCGCCATATGGTAGATAAAGCTTATGAGGTAGAACAATCTATAATAGATGAGAGTAACTCCCTTGGGGAAGAGCACCAAGAAACATTCGAAATGGCTGCAGATAATATACACTCAACTTATGGAACGCTAAGCGACCATTATAACAGAGAAGATATTGCCGCAGATGAAATGCCAGGTTTGTTAAGCGATTATTATGCTGGACTAGATGTAAATATAAATCCAGAGGATGCTAAGACAAAAGTAGAAGAGTTGCAGCAATCTATCAACGATTTCCATAGTAGCCAGGAAGTGTTGCAGCAAATAGATCAGCGTAAAATGGAGATTGATCAAGAAGTTGAAAACCATATATCTGGTATTAATGAACACCGCATTAATGCTGGTATGGAAGAGTACCATCCTGAGCACGAAAAACCTCAAACACGCAGAGTGCGTAAGATTGACGATTATATGCGTAAGTAGCATGATGCATCTGGAGTAATAAGAATTGATATCAAAAGCCCTACAGCGTAATTTTACTTTGTAGAGCTTTTGTGAATAAAGCTGCTCGCACCAAACTTGAACGCTGGCTTCCGTCGTGCAAAGCATACCGCCACCGCATCGTTATCAACTATGTTTATAAGAAAACCTAAAATAGTTGCGAGCGTAGCGCGGCGCAGCCCCCATCACGTCATTGCGAGCGAAGCGCGGCAATCCAGGAAGCGGTGGGGGCGTGGCTCGCTCGAATGGATAGCCGCGCTTCGCTCGCAATGACGGAGGTAGAAACGGACGCGCCAAGCCTCGTTCGTGTATAATCGCCAACGCTAAATTACGTGATCTTTTGGAGCAAAATAATGCTTTTAACTTACAATAGACGCGTCGCTTCGCTCTTCACTATGGCGGCATGTGAGTGGTTAGTTTGAACTACAATTAATAAAAAAATAGCCCCATAAATTATGGAGCTATTTTTGTGTTATGTAACCGAATTTAAGATGAAGCTTATAGGCTTAGTTTAGCACCAATTAGAGCTACAGTGCCACGGCTTTTTCTTTTTTCTAAATCTTTTCTGAATTCTGGTCTTCCTTTTGTAGCGAAAGTAGAAAATTCAGCATATGGCTTGAAACCAGGTGCAAGCTTATAGTCTGTTCCGATTGTAATCGCATCTACAGTATTTTTAAACTGCATAGATTTGAAGTAAGAAACAGATGCCGCAAATGGCCCTTGTCTGTATGCTACTGTACTAGAATAATATGTAGTATCACGTCCTGTTCTATGGAACTCAGCAGATGTTAAGCTTTTGCCCAATGAACCAAAAGCACCACCGCATGAGAAATTACCAACAGTTAGCACAGCGCCAATATTGTAAGTTCTAAGGTTTTTAAGTTTTAGTTCTTTTACTGTATCACCATCTTTATTAAGTAGTTTGATTTTACCAGCTGCTTGGCCATATTCACCAGAAACGCCAATTTTAGCATCAACGCCATCAGATAGGTTTTGTTCTAGCACAATACCACCAGAGAAAGCATCTTTAACAGTTCTATCTACTTCGAATTTATGATCTTTGTCTGCGCCTACAACGCCTGTAATAGTTGCGGCATCAGATGCGTTTAACTTGCGAGTTGATACACCACTAGAGTGTTTGCTGTGACTATCAGCACCAGTGTTACTTGAGTCTGGAATATAAGATATACCTGCTTGCACTTTAGTAGAGCTGCCAAGCTCAAATTTTGGAGTGTAATATACAATAGCTCTTGCTGGCTCGGTGCTATATTTTCTATCATCTATGTTAGAAGTGAGTTTATTTCCTAAAAAGAACTCAGACATAGTAGCGAATGATGGTCCAACTTCGGAGCCATTCTTTAAGTAACCAACAGAAAAATCTGCATATCTGTCCCAGTTAGATGAACCAGCGGAGATAGAACCGTCACTAACCATTAGTTTTTTAGCTGCATTTACTGGAGAACCAGCCTCAATACGGCCAAAATCACTTTGAACATATATATGTGTGCCGTTAAAAGCGCTTCCGCCTTTTTTCTTAGCTGTGGGTACCATAACAATTTTGGCGCCATAAGTGATGTCGTTCACTTCGTTAGAAAGATCGGCAAGCATTGCTGCGCTATTATAGAATGCAAATTGCTTTTTATTTTTAGACACATTCTTTTCATCGCCTTTTAGCTTGCTTTGGTTTCTAGAAGCAGCTTCAAAATCAGCATATGCTTTTATTTTTATTGTTAGATCAGAAGCAACAGGCGTCTTTTTAGGAGCCATATCAGTTGCTAATGCTACAGATGCAAAGCTTAATGCACTTGCTGTTAGTAATAATAATTTTTTCATTTTCATAGTTAGTTACCTGATTATTAAATAATTATGCCTTTGTAACCTATGGTTTTTGTCTGCTCACTTACTATTATGATATAATCTAAGTAGCGTTACAATAAAAATACTGAATAAAAAATTTCCGTTATGCAGTATTTTTTATTTGTTAGACAAATGTGCAACCACTGGCTGATATGCAAAGTCCACGAATTCTACCATAGAATGCGTTTTGTAGTCAATCTATTATATCGATTTTTATTGCGCAATGATTCTGATTTTTCTTTGGGCGCTATTTATGTCACAAAACATCGTATGAGCGGCATGTGTAAATTATTTTTTAATTTTATTATAACCGCAAAGGTATTTTTTTCTATCTTCTTGTATAATATAGTTTATAAAGTTAGTTCTGAAAATAGATTAAGCTTAATGTTGCGCGATTAGATTGGTCGTGATATATTGGGCGTAAATTAAATTATAGGTTTAAGCGCTATGGCCGTGATGTCCGATAAGTGGATAACAGAAAAATCCATCAATGAGAATATGATTTCTCCGTTTGTAGAAAAGCAAGTTAGGCAAAATGAAGACGGTAAGATCATATCTTATGGCGTGTCTTCTTATGGGTATGATGCTAGAGTCTCGAGTGAGTTTAAGATCTTTACTAACATCAATACAGTTGTCGTTGATCCTAAAAATTTTAGTGAGGACAGCTTAGTTCATAAGGACACTGATGTGTGTATTATCCCGCCTAATAGCTTTGCGCTAGCGAGAACGGTTGAATATTTCAAAATCCCAGAAGATGTATTGGTTATATGTGTAGGGAAATCTACATATGCAAGATGTGGGATTATTGTTAATGTTACTCCGCTTGAGCCAGGCTGGGAAGGTCATGTTACTTTAGAGTTCTCTAACACAACGCCGTTGCCAGCGAAAATCTATGCTGGTGAGGGGGCTTGTCAATTCTTATTTTTAAAAGGCAACGAAAAATGTTTAACCTCTTATGCAAGCCGTAACGGTAAGTATATGGGGCAGACTGGCGTTACTTTGCCGCGTGTATAATAATTAATTAAAAAGGTTTAAATAAAAACTATGGAAATGCCAACAGATCAACAACAAATGCCGCATATCGCTGTTAATGCTCAATATATTAAAGATTTCTCGTTTGAGAATCCCAGCGCTCCTGGTTCGCTAACTGGAATCGAGGGATCGCCTCAGATAGATCTATCCCTTGACCTTAATATTCAGAAAATGCCAGAAGATGATTATTTTGAAGTTGAAATTATCATCGAAGCAAAGGCGCTACATGAAGGTAAAACATTATTCGTAGTTGACTTGAAATATGCTGGAATCTTCAATTTAATAAATATTCCAGAAGACCAAATAGAAATGCTATTAGCGGTTCATTGCCCAGCGATAATTTTCCCTTATGCAAGAAAAATCATTGCAGATGTAACGCAAGATGGTGGCTTCCAACCTTTGATGATTGACCCTGTAGATTTTGGTATTTTATATAATAAGAAGATGATGGAAGATAAAGGGGCGTAATAAAAAAGTTAAAGACAATATCAGGCTAGGAAGATGCAGAATTTTAACAGTTTTCCTAGTGGCTTTAAGAAAAAAAGTGAATACTGCAAGTTTAGGCTTTGCTTCTTAGATCACCTCTGGTATAAAAACTTACGTTCAGTTCGCTTTGTCACGAAGCTAAGGGTGTTATGTTGATGAAATAATGTAGCTGTTTGCGATTACAGAGTATTGGTAGAATTTCTCTATAAACGTTCAGTTATTAAGGCTTGAAATCGAGAGTGTTAATAAAAATGTAAAAACAGCTTGATTTTTAATAAATATAATGTCATTATGTTGCAAAATAAAAAATATGTTAAGGAGATAAAACAATGAGAGTATTATTAGTAGAAGACGATTCTTCAACAGCAAGATCTATTGAGCTTGCTTTAGCGGCTGAAGGAATAATTTGTGATACTGCAGGCCTTGGCGCTGAAGGTATTGAAATTGGTAAATTATACGATTACGATATCATCCTATTAGATTTGATGTTGCCAGATGTAGATGGCTATGAAGTGTTGCTACGTTTGCGTTCAGCGAAAGTAAAAACACCTATTATGATTCTTTCGGGTCTTTCATCTGTGGATCAAAAAATCAAAGGTCTTGGTTTTGGTGCGGATGATTATTTAACTAAGCCATTTAATAGGTCAGAGCTGATAGCAAGAATACAAGCTATTGTTCGTCGTTCAAAAGGACATTCAGAGTCTGTTGTTCGTTTTGATAAAGTTGCGATCAACCTAGATACAAGAATTGTTGAAGTTGACGGCACGCAGGTGCATTTGACAAATAAAGAATATGCAATCCTAGAATTGCTAGCTATGCGCAAAGGAACTGTTCTTACAAAAGAAATGTTCTTGAACCATCTTTATAGCAGCATGGATGAGCCAGAGATCAAAATCATTGATGTATTCGTTTGTAAATTACGTAAAAAGCTTTCAAAAGCTTCTGGTGGTACAAACTACATCGAAACAGTATGGGGCCGTGGTTACATGCTGAAGGATTATGAAGAAGGTCATGGTGGCATGCTGGAAGAAACAGAGAATGTTGCTGAGTCTGAATCTGATATGGTTAGATAAGGATACGTATTTAGTATTATTACTAATACAAAAATAAGACCAAAACGCCTCGCTATGGATTAATCCAGTGGGGCGTTTTGTTGTTTTTATTTAGTATCTCAGTGTCATTCACGTACTCACAGTGTTAGTTTTCCGTACTCCGCAGTGTTAGTTCCGTATTCTAAGCGTCAGTACAGCGCTCTAAGCGTCAGTTCCCAGCGCGCTCAAGTACGTCAAGCCTCAGCGTCAGTTCCGCACTCTCTCGGCGTCAGTCCAGCACTTACGTTGTCATTCCCGCGGAGGCGGGAATCTAGCGGTTCATGCTCTCGAGATTCCCGCCTCCGCGGGAATGACAGTGAGGTGCAGGAATGACAGTGAGGTGCAGGAATGTACAGGCGAAGAGTGTGGCGGTAGCGTTGCTGGTGCGGGTAAGAGCTTCGGTGGTGTACGTGGGTGCTCGGTGGTGTGCGTGAAGTGTGCGGTGGGTTCGTGAGTGCAAGGATGAAGAGTGCGTGGGTAAGGACATTGATGTATGCAGTAATGCTCCTTGGTCCGCTCATAATTTAACTTAAATTTATAATAATCCGATTATGACACAGAATTTTATATTTCGAAAAGCGGTCCTAAATGATTTGCAGGCAATAGTTGCTCTTTTGATTGAAGATGATCTTGGGAAGAGCAGAGAAAAACTATCCGATGTTTTAGATCAGCGCTATGTGGATGCGTTTGGCTTAATTGACTCGGACCATAATCAATTTATAATGGTTGCAGAAAATGGTGGTGAAATTGTTGGCATTTGCCATTTAACCATTATGCCTTCATTGACATTTATTGGTTCAGTTCGTATGCAAATAGAGGCGGTGCGTGTTTCTTCTGGATTGCGCAGCGCGGGCGTTGGGCACAAAATGATGGATGAGGCTATCCTTTATGGCAAGTCTCGCGGTGCATCGATTGTACAATTAACTACCAATAAACAGCGCCCGCGTGCTAAGCAATTTTATGAGAAGCTAGGCTTTGAGCCGAGTCACGAAGGAATGAAAAAGCATATTTAGTCTTTATTCCTTGATTTATTTGGGATAATTGGGCATTCTTAAGGATTATTTATCTAAAAACCATCCAAATATGATGAAATTATTTACTCGTATATTATCGATACTATTATTTGCTGTATCAGCCACTAGTCTTGCTGGGGCTCCGCCGCCACCTTTGGTAAAACCGCAGAGCGTGGAGTTGTTTGATTTTGCTGAGAAATTCACTGCCATCGGCCAGTGCAAGTCTGAAATGAGCAGGTCGTATAGTGCTAAAATATCTGGGACTATTGATTCTATAGAGATAATTCAGGGCAAAAATGTCACGCAGGGTGATCTATTAGTTACTATAGATAAAGATATTGCAGAAGCTATGAGAGCAAAATCAGAGGCTGCATTTGAGTCTGCCAAGAGTACGCATAATCGTGATTTATCCCTTTTAGCAAAAAAGATAATTAGCAAAGAAGGTTCAGACAGCTCGAAAGTAGCGCTAGAAACGGCAAGGGCGGATCTAACAAATACTCTTAGCAAATATGAAGATATGATAATCACCGCCCCATTTGATGGCTATGTTGGCGTTGTGCATGCCAGGGTAGGCGATGATATTCTAATGGGTGATTATTTATTTAGCCTGATAGCCAAAGGTGACAAGACGATTTTCGTAGAATTACCAGAATTATTGCATAATAAAATCAACGATCAATCTTCTGTTTCTGTGAAAGATAGTATGGGAGACAAAATCGCTGGACGCTTGCTTGCTATCTCTCGGTATTTAAATGATAACGGAACAATTACAGCGAAGCTTTCTTTCCCTCCTGAGACCAAAATATTGCATGGCGGTTATACCGAAGCGGAAATCATTTATGATAAGCATAAAGCGCTTGGTCTGCCTGAAAAAACTATGCTAAAAAATAACAAAGGCAATTTTATCTATAAAATAGATGCAGAGAATAAAGTGCAGCAGATCTATGTTAAAACTGGCACAAGAACAGGCGATATGATTGAGATAATTTCTGAAGAACTCAAAGCTGGAGATCTGGTGGTCCTTGAGGGGTTAACTAAGGTTTATGAAGGTGCTTCGGTTAGAATTATAGAAGAAAAAGCCGACGAAAAAGAAGTTGAAGCTAAAAAAGATAGTGGAATAAAATAAGATGCGATTACCAGAAATTTGTATTAAAAGGCCCGTATTTACGATCGTATTGAGTTTAATCATTATGTCGCTGGGGAGTATTTTCTTTACCAAGCTTCAGGTTCGCGGCACGCCTAACGTTAGCCCGCCGATTATTACGGTTAGTTCCCACTACCCTGGTGCGGATGCATTATATATGGAAAAGCGCATCACTAGCACTATTGAAAAGGCGCTAAAAACGGTGAAAAACCTAGATTCTATGTCGTCTTCCAGCAGCGTTGGTAGTAGTGAAGTTATGCTAGCTTTTGATCTGGATGCGGATATTGAAATTGCGCTGAACGATGTGCGCTCGATGATTTCTGGCGTTGCGCAAAGCTTTCCAGATGATATGAGTCCACCTTCGGTTGCAAAAATGGATGCTGATGCGTGGCCAAGCCTGTGGATTGCCATTAGCAGTACAAGGCATGATGATTTGGAGCTCACACGTATTTCGGATAATCAAATCAAATCCGTGCTTGAGAAGCTTCCGACTGTGGGTAATTCGCAGATTTTTGGAGCGCGTTACTATACAATGCGGATTGAGCCAATCAGTGTTAAAATGTTCCAGCATAAACTCACTCCTGTTGAGCTTGAGAAGTCAATTCGTGCGCAAAATAAGGACTATCCAGCTGGCTCTATTAAAACAGATGTGCGTGGTTTTTCATTAAAGCTTGCAGCCTCCTTGAATAAGCCAGAGGAGTTTGAGAAAATTATCGTAAAAAAATATCCTGATGGAACTATAATCAAGCTAAAGGACGTGGCGAATGTATCGCTGGAGCCTTATGAAAGCGATGTAATCCTTAGGTATAATGGCAAGCAATCACTTGCTGTGGGGCTTATAAAACAGTCAACAGCGAATATTATTGAGCTTTCTGATTCCGCCATGGAGGAACTGCCGAAGATTCGTAAGAACCTGCCAGCAGGCGTGGAAATTGACATCGCTTATGATGCAGCCGTGCCTGTTAAGGCGTCCATTAGAGCCGTGTATTTTACGATATTTGAGGCTCTGGTGCTTGTTGGGTTTGTAATATTTATATTCCTTGGGTCTTTGCGAATCACTCTGATTCCGCTAATTACTATTCCTATTTCGCTTGTTGGGACATTCACGGCCATGTATTTGCTTGGTTTTACGATTAATTCATTTACCCTGCTTGCTATGATTTTGGCGATTGGTTTGGTTGTTGATGATGCGATTGTTATGCTTGAGAATATCTTTAGGCATACGCGGGAGCTTGGGAAGGAGCCTATGCAGGCTGCGCTTGATGCTTCCAAGGAGATTGGCTTTGCGATTATAGCTATGACTATTACGTTAGCAGCTGTGTTCTTGCCGATTGGTTTTATTGATGGATTTTTGGGTAAGCTATTTATAGAGTTTGCATGGACTTTGGCGTTCTGCGTTCTGTTCTCTGGCTTCATTGCCCTAACATTAACCCCTATGATGACAAGTAGGATGATTAAAGCGTCCGAGGGTCCGAAGCCATTATTGCTACAGAAATTTGATAATCAGCTAGCCAAATTACAGGTTTCTTATATTTATTATTTGGGAGTGGCTATTGATAATAAAAAGAAATTCTACACGATTTGCTTGGCTTCTGTAATAGCTTTGGTGGCTGGGTTTTATTATGTGGATAAAACTTTTGCTCCAGATGAGGATCAAGGTTTCTTGCAAGTGTTCTTCACCGGGCCGGAAGGATCTAGCACCAAAGAGTCAGAAAAAACTGTGCTTGAAGCTGAAAAAATATTAGCAGCGCATGACGATATATTTGGTTATTTTGCTGTGATTGGCTGGGGCGGCGGTGACAATGCCATGGCTTTTGTTCCGCTTAATGAGTGGGATCAGCGCAAGAAATCTCATTCAGACATTAAGGGTGAGCTAAATGCTGCGTTTTCAGCAATTCCTGGAATGTCGATTTTTACTGTTGCGCCGCAATCTTTGGGCGGCGGTGGTAGCGACACAGCTATAAGTTTTAATCTGCAAAGCTCGCTTGAATATGAGGAGCTTGATAAATTATCACAAAAATTCTTGGATATGATGCAGGCAAATCCGATATTCGAAAATCCTGAGCGCGATTTTAAGGCGTCGACTCCTACGCTTGATATTATTGTTGATCGCGAGAAAGCTTACCGTTACGGGGTGGATATAGACACAATAGGAAAGACTGTGCAATATCTGATAGCGGGGCGCACGGTTGGTGATTTCCGTATGGGTAACGATATTTATGATGTTGTAATTCGCTATGATGTTCAAGATCGTAATGAGCCCTCTGACCTAAAGAAAATCCATATTAAGTCTGGCGATGGGACGTTGTTGCCGCTAGAAACCATAGCTAAAGTTATGGAAACCATCACCGTGAAGTCGTATAAGCATTACGATAATTCAAGGGCTATTAGCTTTACTTCCTCTTTGAAAGAGGGCGAGAATCTTGGTGATGCGGCAAAAATCCTGCAAGAAATAGCGGACGATATATTAGATACTAACAATACTAAAATAGAGTTCCGCGGGAAGATTGATCAGATGAATGATTCGCAAAGCGATACGCTAATTACTTTCATGTTCGCGCTGCTATTTATTTATCTGGTTCTTTCTGCGCAGTTCGAAAGTTTCTCAGATTCCTTGCTGATCCTAATGGCTGTACCATTTTCTATGACTGGAGGAGTGCTTGCATTGTGGCTGTTTGGTGATTCGATTAATATGTATAGTAATATTGGTTTGATTACGCTTATTGGCCTTGTAACCAAGAATTCTATCATGCTAGTTGAGTTTACTAATCAATTGCGTGAGCAAGGATCGCAAATTACAGAGGCTGTGATTGAGTCCGCTAAGCTTCGTTTGCGCCCAATTTTGATGACGAGTATTGCAACTATTTGCGGCGCGATTCCTTTGGTTCTGGCATCTGGCGCGGGCGCTGGGGCGCGTAATTCTATTGGCCTTGTGATTGTGGGCGGAATGCTTGTTGGTACGATGTTTACTATCTTCGTTATTCCTGTTCTGTATCAAACATTTAAAAAAGAAGGGGTGGTAGCGCGGTGATAATACTTGGGATAGATCCAGCTTTGACTTGCCTTGGATGGGGCGTGATTCACTCAGAATCACCTAAGATAAAATACATAAATAGCGGGTTGGTTAAAACCAATGTAAAAACCCCTTTGCATCTGCGCCTTGCAGATATTGCAGTAAGCATAGATGAAGTAATAAAATTGTATAAACCAGATTTAATCTCTATGGAAGAAACGTTTATTAATGTTAATGCCGGCTCATCCCTGAAGCTCGGTTATGTGCGCGGCGCCTTAATGGCCGTAATAGGCCGCACTAAAATCCCATTCTATGAATTCGCCCCAAACAAGATAAAAAAAACCATAGTAGGTGTTGGCCATGCGCAAAAAGAGCAGGTGAAACATATGGTTCAGATGATAATTTCCGGAAGTAATAAAGAGATGAGCTTTGACGAATCCGATGCTCTAGCTGCGGCCTATACGTGCTTGGTGACGCATAAGGTATAACTATTGGTGCGGACACTGGTGATATAGATATAATATTACTAAAGGAAAAACTAAGGTGACAACAATCGCTTCTAAAGCAGAAATCGGTTGTAATTATGCATTTAGCAGCAAAAACTCAGACACAAAAGTAAAGCTTGTTGACGGTATCGACGCTATCGCTACTCCGTCTGAAAAGCTTACAAAAGGTTACTATAATGTTGGTACATCTGTAAAAGCAGTTCAGTCTGACATGTACGAAATCTCAGCTGGATATGATCTAGGAATAGCTAAAAAATTCTAGTCACATACTGGTACTATAAAGCTAAGAGTTAACCTATAAGCAACTTTAGCATCTACATTTAGTGCGTTGTTACTAACACAATGTTGTTCCAGCGCCCTAGTTGTCGTCCTGCGCACTAGTTGTCATTTTCGCGCCTAGTTGTCACATTCCCGCGCACTAGTTGCATTCCCGCGGAGGCGGGAATCTCAGGAGTCTACACGGCTTTAGATTCCCGCCTCCGCGGGAATGACAACGAGGGTACAGGATAACAACGAGGGTACAGGATAACAAAAAAACACCCGTCACTTTGTTGGCGGGTGTTTTTTTTGTGCTTAATTGATTTGATCTTACGATGATTTCTGATGCCATGGAGTTCACACCCGCTCCGTTATAGCGAGGAGCGCAAGCGACGCGGCTATACATGCAAGCGCGCCTAAGAGCAAGTTGCTTCCTGGATTGCCGCGCTTCGCTCGCAATGACGGTCGGGGTGGGACTTCTTTGGCATGAAAGTGGGAAATAGTGACTTCTTGTGCATTTGCCTTCTGGATAGTATGCGATCCGCTAGGAGGTAGGTGGTGTTACTTTGCTAAACCTAAATACCAGCTTTAATCACATCTAAAAATTTATCACCATATAGCTCTAGTTTTTTCTGACCAACGCCGCTTATTTGGGACATTGCGTTGCTATCTGCGGGTTTTGTTATGGCGAACTCTATTAGGGTTTTGTCGTGGAATATTATGTAAGGTGGAACATTTTGAGCTTTGGCTAGTTCGGTTCTTTTAGCTTTTAGCTGCGTTAGTAATTCTTGATCAGACTCATTCGAAATCTCTGCTACAATCTTGGCCTGCTTGACTTTTTTGGCCTTTAGTTTGTTAGTATATTTGCGTAAATTTAGCTGGGTTTTGTTTTTTAAGAAGTCTATTCCAGATTTGGTGATCTTCAAGCTACCATGGCCAGTAACATCTACCATTATCAGGTTTTGTGCTATTAATTGCCTAAAAATACTTTGCCATTCATTTTTGCTATAATCCGTGCCGATGGCGAAAGTGCTGATTTTATCATGGCCAAAATTCACCATGCGCTCATTGCTTTTACCAAGTAGCACATCTATTAGATATCCCATTCCAAAAATTTGGTTAGTGCGGTATGCGCAGGATATAGCCTTTTGCGCGGCTATAGTGCCGTCGAATGTTTCAGTGGGGCTAAGGCAAGTATCGCAGTTGTTGCATGGATCGCAGGAGTCACTAAAATATTCAAGCAGTATTTGGCGGCGGCAACGGGCGGATTCACATAAGCCAAGTAGGGCGTTTAGTTTGTGGTGTTCTATGCGTTTTTGTATTTCGGGCGCATTAGAGGATTCGATAAAGCTGCGCAGCAAGGCCGCATCTCCCATTCCGTATATCATTAAAGCGTTTGAAGGCAGGCCATCACGCCCTGCGCGGCCAGTTTCTTGGTAATAAGCTTCGATGTTTTTGGGGATGCTCATATGGACTACAAAGCGCACATCGGGCTTGTCTATTCCCATGCCAAAGGCTATGGTTGCAACCATGATGATATTATCCTCGCGCAGGAACTTGCTTTGGTTCGCTTCCCGCTTTTTAGCATTCATACCAGCGTGATATGGCAGCGCGTTAAAGCCTTGCTCACATAGCCATTCTGCGAGTTCTTCTGTATTCTTGCGTGATAGGCAATATATTATTCCATTGTCACCCATGTGGTTTGTTTTGATGAAACTCAGAATTTGCTGCTTGGCATTGTTTTTTTCTATAATGCTGTAATTGATGTTCGGGCGGTCAAATCCAGAGGCGAAAGTTTTACCATCGCTGAGATTTAGGCGTTCTAGAATGTCCTTGCGTGTTGGCGTGTCTGCAGTTGCTGTTAGTGCTATGCGCGGCACGTCAGGAAATTTTTCAGCCAAGGCAGATAGCTGCGTGTAATGCGGACGAAAATCATGCCCCCACTGCGAAACACAGTGCGCTTCATCAATAGCGAATAGGGCGATTTTTGTGTTTGAAAGCAGCTCGAGAAAATCCTCCATCAGCAGTCGCTCTGGCGCTACATATAGCATATCTAGCGAGCCATCCATAATCATATCTTTTACATGATCAATTTCTGAAAAGGACATTCCAGAATTAATCGCAGCGGCGTTAATTCCTAGCTGCTGCAGAGCGCTTACTTGATCTTGCATTAGGGCTATCAGCGGGGAGATGATGACGCCAACCCCATCGCGGCATAATGACGGTATCTGATAGCACAGAGACTTCCCGCTTCCTGTGGGCATAAGCACGAAGCTATGCTTGCCGGAGATCACGTGATTTATGATCTCCTCCTGCATCCCACGGAAATTTGGATAACCGTAAGTATTTTTTAGAATTTGTAGCGGCGTAGCTTTATCCTTCATAAACCACGTGTATTTTTATGTCGCCCTCTGATAATTCTTGAGAATCATCACTCAATGAATCTACGATTTTAATTTCAGCGCTGGATGTTACATTCTTTAAATCTGAAATCAAATTATCCGATAAATTACCGCCAGCAACCTCAATATATTTGATAGGCGCTTTGATTGAGAGATTATCCTTGGCTTTTATTTTGCGTACTAATTCTAGTACTGCAAGTAAGTTTTCTGACTCAGCATTTTTTAGCCCAGCAAAATTCACCTTAAGTTTTGGCCATTGGTGGCGCGCGTGGATGGAGTCTTCATTATAAAGCAATTGATAGATCTCTTCAGTGATGTGCGGCAGGAAAGGAGCAAATAACTTCAGTAAGGTTTTTAGGCCGTGATACAAAGCCAAGCGGGCACTTAGGGCGCCTTCTGGGTTGTTGTTTTCTTCGTCATATGCACGGGTTTTTGTTATCTCTAGATAATTATCGCAGAAAACAGACCAGAAGAATTGCTCTATTTTCTCCATGGCTACAGCATATTCGTATTTGTCGAATTCCGCTGATGCAAATTCTACTAACTCAGATAATTGCTTTACGAAATATTGGTCAAAATCAGAGGTGATTTTTGCTTTTACTTCGTTTAGGTCTAGTTTTTTGTCCGATTCTGGGATTTTGTCAAAATGTTGTGATACGAATTTGGCAGCGTTCCATAGTTTATTCACTAGGCGCTTGCCATTTTTAACTACATCTTCAGAATAAGCGGTGTCTGCACCAAGGCGAGAGCTAGCAGCCCAGTAGCGTATGACATCTGCTCCATGCTGCGCTAGAAGCGTTTCTGGAACTAAGATGTTTCCTTTTGATTTGGACATTTTGCTTTTGTCCGCAGCTAAGCACCAGCCGCTTATCATGATGTTTTTCCATGGCAATATTCCTTCATGTAGCTGAGCTTTTAGCATTGTGTAATATGCCCAAGTACGAAGTATTTCATGCGCTTGAGGGCGCAAATCTGCAGGGAATAATTTTGCGTGGCGCTCCTTATCTATCATGAATCCATCTGCAATACCATGCGAGCTCAGCTGTGGCGATACAGAGCTTGTTGACCATGTATCCATTACATCCTTGTCTGCTTCTACTTCTTCCCTGCTATAGCCGTTTGGCAAGTCACGCAGCGGGTCTACGGGTAATTGGTCTTGCGTTGGCAGTAGCAGCTTGCCTTCTTCGCCTATGCGTTTTGAATACCAAACTGGGAATGGCACGCCAAAATAGCGCTGGCGAGAGATGCACCAATCAAGTGCCACACCGTTTATCCAGCTATCTAGCTTGATCTTCATTGAGTGTGGATACCAGTTTAGTTCTTCTGATCTTTTGGCTAGCTCTTCTTTGTGCTCTATAGATTTAATAAACCATTGTGGTGTGGTAAGAATTTCTAGCGGAGCACCAGAGCGTTCGGCACATTTTACTGTTTGTGTTTTTTCCGTTTGGCCAAGAAGCAGCCCTTCAGCTTTTAATAGTTCGATGGTTTTCTCTCTGGCAGCTTTAATTTTCAGGCCAGTGATTTCTGCAGCGAATTTTTCAGCTTTTGTTTTATCTATGCAATGTTCGTCAAATCCTATCTCGTCGATAGTTCCCCATTTAGTGAAAATGACTTTTGCTGCTAGTTGGTGTTTTCTCCACCATAAAATATCGGTTTGATCACCAAATGTGCAACACATTACAAGGCCTGTGCCCTTTTCAGGGTCCACCATGTCGTCCGCCAGAAGTGGTACGCGCACGCCAAATAGAGGTGAAATAGCGAATTTGCCTTCTAGGTTTTTATAACGCTCATCATCAGGGTGAAAAAATACAGACACGCAAGCAGCAAGCAGTTCAGGACGCGTTGTTGCAATTGTAATGGGGGCGCCATCTTCTGTTGTGAATTGTATATCATTCATGAAGGTGGTTTTTTCTTGGTCTTCAATATCCGCCTGTGCAAGAGCAGTCTGGTCTACAGGGTCCCAAAGCATTGGCTGTGAGTCGCGGTAGATTTGATTCTTTTGCATTAAATCCAGGAAAGACATTTGCGAAATCTTGCAAGAAGTATCGCTGATAGTTCTATATTCAATATTCCAATCAACTGAAAGCGCTATGCTATTAAATAGGGAGTGGAATTTTTCTTCCTCGGATTCAACAACATCTTTGCAGATAGCTATGAATTCCTCGCGGTTCATTTTGGAAGCTTTAACTTTACGCTTTTTCTCTACCAAGCGCTCAGTCGGCAGGCCATTATCGTCAAAACCCATTGGGTAGAAGATGTTCATGCCCTTCATGCGCTGGTAACGTACGATAAAATCTGTATGTGTATAGCTATAAACATGACCAATGTGGAGCTGACCCGATACTGTTGGCGGAGGCGTGTCTACTACGTAAGTGCGGTCTCTTGGCTCATTTTTATCCCACAGATAAACTCCGTGATCCTGCCAATAATCTTGCCATTTTTTTTCGCTTTCATTAAATTTGTATTTTTTTGGAAACTTAGTCATGTTACTATATTTATGTTACTATATTTAGAAGTCAAAATCATATTACAAATAGCGTCAAAATGCCAAACAAAATTTCATCAATCACGTTTCTTGATATATCAAACCTAATTAGGCTTCATACGCCTACGGGTTATTTGTTGTCATTTTTCCCAGCTGCATATGGGTTGCTACTTGCTTATAACAAACCAGCGGATCTTATATATTTGCCTATTTTCTTTCTTGGTAGCATCCTAACGCGCGGGGCAGGGTGCATTGTAAATGATGTGTTCGATCGTGATTTAGATAAGCGCGTTGAGCGAACTAAGAATCGGCCATTAGCTAGCGGAGCGATTTCTATGCTTCAGGCTATGATAATATTGTTTATATTGCTTTGCGGCTCTGTTGGTATATTATTTTCTCTCACTATAACTTCAATAGGTGTTGGGGTTATTGGAGCGCTGCTTATTACTTTATATCCTCTCATGAAAAGAATCACCTATTTTCCGCAGGTGTTTTTGGGGATTACGTTTAATATTGGCTGCTTAATTGGCTATGCTGCTATTACGGACGATATCTCTAATGAAGCGATGGTCGTATATATTGCATGCGGGTTTTGGACCATTGGGTATGATACGATTTATGCTTTTTCAGACATTAAGGACGACAAAGAAGTGGGTATAAAATCAACGGCTATTTTCTTCGAGCATAGAGCGTATAAGATGTATATTAGTTTGTTTTATTCTTTATTTTTCTTGTTGTTTGCTTTCGCTACTATTGATGTTTTGGGTGTGTTCTCAATTATTGCTCTGGCTGCATCTACGTCTATTGCTGCTTGGGCCATAATTTCTCTGGATGTTAGTGACCCGAAAAACTGCTTTGCACGGTTTAAAATTAATAATTATATCGGATTCGTGCTGTTTTTGGGAATGCTACTTGAAAAACTCTGAAACAGAGTTTATATTGTATATAGGTAATAGATTATTCATGAGGTAAAAATGATTGATTATACAAAATCGTTTGCTAGTAGAGATAGCAAAAAAGGCTTTGATGAAGGCCTAAGAAGCTACATGCTAAAGATATATAACTATATGGCACTAGCTCTTATATTGACGGGTGCTATGGCTTTTGGGACTTTAAACTTCCCGCCATTGATGAATTTAATGTATGATATTGGTCCTAATGGTGAGATTTTTGGTCGCCATATGATGGGTACTATCATTACGTTTGCTCCGCTTGGGATCGCTATTTTCTTCTTTATGGGAATGGCTAGGATGTCTGCTAAGACTGCTCAAATGGTGTTCTGGTTATATGCAGGTTTGATGGGGATGTCACTTTCTTCTCTTGGCCTTATATATACTGGCCAATCTTTGGTGCGTACGTTCTTTATTTGCTCCGCTGTGTTTGGTTCTATGAGCATATATGGTTACACCACTAAGCGTGATCTTACTTCAATGGGTTCCTTTATGGTTATGGGTCTTATCGCCTTGATAGTTGTATCTGTGATTAATATTTTCCTACAAAGCTCAGCTGTTGATTTTGCTTTATCTTTCATTGGTGTTGCAATTTTCATGGGCTTAACTGCTTGGGATACTCAGAAATTAAAGGCAATGTATTATGCTGCTGGTGGCGGTGAAATGGGCCAAAAGACAGCTATTATGGGTGCGTTTACTCTGTATTTAGACTTTATCAATTTGTTCTTGTTCCTGCTACGTTTTTTTGGGAATAGAAGATAGTTGAAAAAATAACGATAATTTGAATAAAAAGGGCCTCTGTTTTACATTGGCTCTTTTTTTTATTTTTTGAGAGCTTATACTGTTTCTAAAATATAAAACGGATGAATATTATGGCAAACCCAACAGCGGCGATTATTATTATTGGTAACGAGATCCTTTCAGGGAGGACTCTGGATATTAATACTCAAGAAATAGCATTGCGTCTTAGCGAAATGGGAATAACATTAGTGGAGACTAGCACTATCCCAGATAACAGGCGGATGATTATTGAGATGGTTCGTAAGTTTAGTTCTAGCTATGATTATGTGTTCACCACAGGCGGTATTGGCCCAACTCATGACGATATTACTGCGGAGTCTGTAGCTGCTGCGTTCGAGGTGCCATATACTCGCAATCAGGAAATATACGAGATACTGAAAAAACATTATGAAGGCGGTGGTGAGGAATTGAATCCAGCCAGAGAGAAGATGGCTTTCATCCCAGAATCATCTGAGCTGATTTACAATGAGGCAACTATGGTTCCAGGCTTTGCTACGCGCAATGTTTTTTGCATGGCTGGCATTCCAAGCATCATGAGGGCTATGCTTCAATCTGTTCTGCCAAAGCTGCAGAAAGGCGCTATTGTGGAGTCTAGAACTATAGATGTAATGCTGGGCGAGAGCAAAATTGCAGTGCAACTTGCAGAGCTTCAGAAACAATATCCAAATGTAGATATGGGAAGTTACCCGTTCACCAAAGACGGCGTGCACGGAACCTCGTTGGTTTTGCGCTCGGTAGATTATGCTGATTTGGATAGGTCTTTTGAGGCGTTAAACAAGATTTGCGCTAGCGTGTAAGAACTGGCTACAAATTAGTTAACCTGAGTTCATAAACTATGTTTATAAGAAAACCTAAAAGAGTTGCGAGCGTAGCGCGGCGCAGACCCCATCCCGTCATTGCGAGCGAAGCGCGGCTATCCATGGAACGGTGGGGGCGGCGGCGAGCTCAAATGGATCAACTATGTTTACAAGAAAACCTCAAATAATTTAAAATTTAAATTATCAAAGCCTTGTTTTGCTCTAAAAGATCACGTAATTTAGCGTTTGCAATGGTAATAATTTTACGCATTATGGCGGTTAGGGCTACCATTT
>CAXMOU010000088.1:0-24408 GCA_964195465.1 uncultured Rickettsiaceae bacterium | reverse complement strand
AGAGGTAAAGAAAATTCAAAATAAGCTAAATAATAGACCAAGAAAAATACTTGGTTTTCTAACTCCGATTGAATATACTACACAATACTATAATAAGATAGAACATTAGATCTGTCGCATTTGAAGCTTTAATGCACCCAGCAGTGTCTGGTGCGTGTTCTGCGATTTGATTATCCATTAAATTAACGGAAGTAACGCCCGTATCTTTAAATGCGACAGCAGTGGCTTGTGCGTGTTCTGCGATGTTATTCCGCATTAAAGAAACAGAAGTAATGCCCGTATCTTTAAATGCGGCAGCAGTGGCTGGTGCGTGTGCTGCGATGTTATTCTGCGTTAAATTAACAGAAGTAAAGCCCGCATCTTTAGCATCTTGTATTTTTTTATAAACATTATTCTTCATACATCGACTCCATTGATTTTTGTTGCGTTAAAAACATCTTAAGCAATTTTAGCATAAAAAAACAACTAAGTCAATGAATATATTAATCTATATTAACGGCTGGTGACTTCTTAAACCTAACGCAACAAAAGAGAAGTTGAAGATGAAGGTAACAAAATTACCCGTCTTCGAATCAAAGAAAAAATGAGAAAAGTATACATACTTAATGTACACTTCTACAAAAAACGGAGTAGGGCGTCGGTCTATTTTGAGTTACCGTAAATAGACCGACGCCCTACTCCGTTTTTTGTAGAAGTGTGCATTAAGAATATATATGATTCTGTCGCATCTGTTAAAGTTGTTTTCTAAAGCGTAGGAATCTAGTATTTCAGGCGTTATATAGTCAAGAATCTAACGCCACAGCAAATAGTTAGAATCAGGAACACCGCGCCCCCTTGAATTAGTTGCAAAGTTGGGTTATAGTTCGTCAACATATTATACAAAAGAGTTAAATCATGGCCAAACATAGGAATTCTCAACGTCCCAAAATGCTTGCTATTAAGCTAATTAAAGAAATGAGTCAACGAGATTTTAATGCACGAGATGTAAAAGACAAATTGCAGTCTTTATCCAATGAGATTGATTATATTGCACAATATCCAGTGATAGTACAACATACTACTATTGAAGGAAAGGACGCGGATTTCTTTATTCATAGCAATGCAACTACTACTCCAGACCATCTAAAACACAGTACAAACTTACACAGCTGCGGTGCAGTTACAACAAAGATAATTGTAAATGGTATGTATGGTGAAATTCGTTGTACTAAAACTACCTTATTTAATGCGTTATTAATGATTTCTAGTCCTAATGCAGAACTTATAGCACTCAAAATGATGCAGTTACATCCAGGTGGCAAATTTCATTCTTTAGGAGTTGATCAGACTCCTGCATTAGCATTGCTAATGCAATCGAGTAAAGGAACTATAAAGCATCTTATTGCAAACGAGCTAATTAAGAGAGAAAGTTTTCACCTTGATACTGTTGAATTAGATGTTTTTACAGATAAAAAAACATCTATCTTGGAACATTTAGTTTGTAGTAAAAACCATGATTTACTCTCACTAATGATTGAAACTGGATTATATAATTTTAATGCGCTCACTAAAGTGTATTGCTTTAGTGTGTTTGAAACTGCAACACCTTTAATGTTATTCGCTCAGTCTGGTGACATAAAAGCTGTTAAAATACTAGTAGAGGCAGGGGTAAATGTCAACTTGACGATAGATCATAGCCAAATGTCCATAAAAGCGTCAGCCAAGATGTTATATAATGCGCTTTCATTCGCTAGGAATAATATGGAGATTGCAGAATATTTAATAGAAAATGGTAGTGACTATCATAACACTACAGTAGGTTTAATGCAAAACATGTCATTTGGCTTATCTAAGGCAATGCAATACTCCATTGATATGCAGAATTTGCTTGCAAACCAAGTTTATTATGAGCAATCAACAAAATTGATGAATTTAATTGCTTCTTTGGATGCAGAAGGATTAAAAGCTGAAGAAGCAAAGGAAGAAAAAGTTGAAGTTGGAGTTGATTTTAATGATATTATGGAACAAGTTGCTACATTAAATCAAAAAAGACAAGACACTTTAAACGAACTAAAGCAGCAAGAATCTACAAAAGGCATTGAAGATTTAGAAATTCTATTATTGGAGTATTTTGTAACTAAAAATGAGGAGTCGGCTCAACAAATCAGAGATTTGTGCAAAAAATCATCAGAAATAGCCTTGAAGCTTATTTCAAGCTTAAATCATAATTATTTTGATAATCTAGATGTTGTTGTAGGCAATTTTATAAGTGACCCAAAGCTTATACACAGATATTTCCAAGAGAGAAAAGCTTTGACTCAGGAGAAAATAAAACAATTACATAATGTGGATCAATCGAATTCTGTTCAGAGTTGGCAAGTAGGTGACGAGTGTCTAAACATAAACGATGTGATTTCAGTAAAAACTACTATGCATAGTAATATCTATATCAAAATTGCAGATGACATCATAGGTAGTGTTCCAAAAGGTGGTCTTGATAATTTAAAACTCATTTCTATTAACAGCTTAGGAGTAAACGGTATAAAATTTCGAAAGGATTTAGGCATTGTAACACTAAAAACAAAAGCACTTGGTGATGATAGATTAATTGCTCAGGAAATGCACAAGAATAGTAACGATAATATATTAATAATATTTACTGATATATGCAACCATACCAAGGTTAACAACTGGTCTAAAGCTGTTCCTGGGGGCGCATGTGAACACGCTTTACAAGATCAGTCCGTGTTAAATGACTGTCTAGTGGATGGTTTAGATCAGAATGAAAATGGTCAAGTTGTAGTTTTAGGGGACGATTAGGGTTCTGTGGTGTTGTTGCGCGAACCGGATTTTAAATATATAGCCCCAAACCACAAAATTAAATTCTATGCGACGCTCACAGAAGTAGGTTTGCCAAAATCAAACATTTGCCTCAACTCTAGGCTAGTCTATCAAAGCTATACCCTTTCAATTAAGGAAGCTAAGTCAATTTGGAACGAAGCTGCTCTAGGGCTTCTTGCTACCTAAAATTCAAGATTATCGCCTTTTTATACACTCGCTTCGTTAACTTGACGATGCCAAGAACATATAGATTAGCTAGAAAATTCAAACAATTGTTAGATGTTTATTAGATGGCGGACAGGGTGGGATTCGAACCCACGGTACGCGTAAACGCACGCTGGTTTTCAAGACCAGATCCTTAAACCACTCGGACACCTGTCCCGCACAGTTAAGGTTAATAACAGATTATTTTGGCATTTTCAAGATAAAAAATATTAATATTGTTGAATATATAGTATATTTGATCTATATAAAAACTCATCCTTAACTAAACTATAAAACAATGAAGGGAAAATCGTCTAATTTTATTGCGTTTGATATTGGTAGTAGCAAGATTTCGGCTATTGCTTCGCATATTAATAAGCAAGGCTACGCGCAGGTTAATGCACAGATATTACAATATTCTAAGGGCTTTAAAGCTGGGAATATTGTTAACATGAAACTGGCAGAGAATAGCATCATTGATGCATTATATGCGCTTGAGAAAGAGTGCGATAAAAGCATCAAGGAAGTTGCGATTTCGCTTTCTGGTGCGCGCGTTAAATCTTATTATATCAGCCACACAGTGAAGCTCGGAAACCAGCCTATTTCAAAACAAGATATAAAAAAGCTTATCAATAAAGGGCTTGCTGAGTTTAAGGTGAAAGATCAAGAAATCATCCATTATTTTCCGATGGAATTTGCTATTGATGATAATCAAATAGTCGAGGACCCAATAGGAATGCACGCGCGCTCACTTTCGTGCCAATTGCACATAATAGCTGCCGACTCTTTAATGCTACTTAACCTCACAAAATGCCTGGCTAAATGCCATGTTGAAGTTAGCGAGATAGTGCTTGCTATCTATGCATCCGGCCTTGCTTGCCTTAGCGATGATGATAAAGAAATGGGATCGATCATTATTGATATTGGCAGTAACATCACAAGCTTTGGAATCTTCTGGAAAGGCAAACTGGCTTATGTAGGACATGTTCCGCTTGGCGGGGCGAACATTACAACAGATATCGCAAAAGCTTTTTCTGTTAGCATGGAAACTGCCGATAAGTTAAAAATATTATTTGGTAACGCGAACCCAAGCTTGCTAATAAAAGACGCAACTATACGCCTGGAAGAATTTGAGCCAGAGAGCAATTACGACGCAGATTTATCAATCACCGCTAGTCAGTTATCTAATATCATAAATGATCGTATGCGGGAGATTTTTACTCAAATCCAAGAAAAATACGACAAAGCCTCTATGGATCATTTAATAGCAAGAAGAATGGTTATAACAGGTGGTGGCGCCGCTCTTCCTGGGACCAAAAGCCTAGCTGCAGAGATGTTCCAAAGGCAAGTGCGTATTGCCAAGCCAGAAAACATCCCAGGCTTTGCTGAAAACTATAACCCATGCACATATTCGAGTGTTATTGGTATGATTAAATCAAAATCATTGCAATATCAAAAGAATTACTTTAAATCTGATCGCTACGGGGAAGCGGGATGGTTTAAAAAAACATTTACATGGCTAAGAGAAAATATCTAATATTAATATTGTCCTGCGCGATTCTAAATTATAACAACGCAGCAAACGCAAATGCCTGGCTTCCTGAAGTTGGGCAGTATCAATATCATTTGACATATGGAATGATAGATAAACCATCTAGAAAACATCGCAATGAGCGGTCAGATTATTTCATTTCTTTGCAGGAACAAATTACAGACCACAATGATCTAAAAGCTAAAATAAAACGTAACGCCTTATCTCAAAATGGCAATCTTAACGCTTTCGAACGAGCTGCAATTGAAGAGCTAACAATAGAGAGTCAAGATCTAGAGGAAGAGGCAAAATATTTGTCATCTTTTAGTGATGATAGCATGGCTTTTTTCGATGTAGAATATGGAGCTACGGACTCTCAAAGCTTTGGCGTTAAAATTGGATATACTAACGATGTATTCGCTAAAATCACTTCTAACTATACTCTAGAGTCCCCAGGCAAGAAAACTAGCGAAGGTAAAAGCCTAGATGTATTTTATAAATATCAACTATTCAAAAATGATAGCTGGTCCATTATTCTTTCTCCTACAATACATCACTCAAAATATACAGCAACAAAAGCTGGTCGTTATTTTGATGCAGCTTTGATAGTTGGTTACTCTAAAGAACAAGAAATCGATGAAAAGAAAAAAGACAAAGAGCCTAAATATGTCTCCTTCCAAGAATTTAGTATTAGCGCTAGAAAATACGTGCGTCACGATGCTAGCAAAAACCCAGGCTATGTTATTGCTATGCTAGATGGGGTTAGATTTAATGATGGAATGATTTTCACTAATTACATTGAATATGAAAAAGCAAAATTTGATAATTATCTTTATAACAAAACACTTTACGAACAAATTTCGGTTGCAAAAGAATTTTATTTAGATAACCTAAAGCGAAAAACATTCACCGTCCAGCTGGGATATTTCTGGAAAGGTAGTATGGAAGATCAAATGTATACCATGTCTGGACCGATTCTTTCTTTATGGCTCACAATATAAATCAAGATTACTTCAATCAATTGCCTTGCGTTGATTTAGAAACAGAGAATATCGAAGCGTTAAATTATTCCAAAATCAACGAATATTTCAAGGAAGGCTATTTCTCTTTTAAAGACAAAAAAGGCAACCTAAACTACGCCGCTAGCAACCTTGCTGTTATTAAGAACAAGCATCTATGTTTACGGAAACTTTGGCGCATCAGCCAGGATGATCTTTATATAATATTAGAGCGTAGCTTTTCTAAAAACAATACAGATAAAGCTACAAACTATTTAGAGCGCACGTTACCTGACGCTTCTGCAAAGAATATCGATTATGTTAAAAGCATGTCTGGCTTTGCAATTGTTTTTTTATGGCTATGCTTATTCTTCATCAACATATTTAATCTGATAAATAATTTCGTATACATACTCCAAAATGCTCTAAAAGGATTGTTATTTATTCGCGGAATAGTGTCCGATAAAGAATCTCCAATAAACAAAATAAGCGACGATATGCCAATATATTCTGTGCTCATTCCGCTATATAAAGAAGAACGTAAAATATTGGCTATTCTTAAATCTATGCAAGACTTGAATTATCCCAAAGAGAAGTTGGATGTAAAATTAATTGTTGAGAGCGATGATATTTTAACTATACGGACGATTCAAACACATAAATTACCGCCATATATCCACGTAATAAAAGTACCATATAGCTTGCCACGCACTAAGCCTAAAGCTCTTAATTATGCTATGGCGTATGTACGCGGAAAATATGTGGCAGTTTATGATGCAGAGGATATCCCAGAGCCAAACCAAATTCTAAAGGCTCTTTATGCATTCAATAATTTGCCAGAGAGCTATGTGTGCGTGCAGGCAAAGCTAAATTTCTACAACGCAAACACGAACCTATTGACTAAGTTTTTCAGTCTTGAATATAGCCTATGGTTCGATTGCCTTTTAAAAGGCTTAAGCATTATGAATCTGCTAGTAACTCTTGGCGGTACCAGCAATCATTTTAAGGTGGGTAAGCTACGCGAGGTTGGTTATTGGGATGCGTATAACGTAACAGAAGATGCAGATTTAGGAATTAGATTTTATCTAAATGGATACAAAGTGCACCTGATTAATTCCACCACCATGGAAGAAGCCCCAACAGATGTTAGCGTATGGATAGCCCAGCGCTCCCGCTGGATAAAAGGATTCATCCAAACGCTTTTTGTCTTTATAAAAACCAAAAAAGATTATCGCAAATTCAATATTCTAAAAATATTCACCGTTTATACTTTTGTAGGACTTTCCACATATAGCTTCTTCTGCCTTCCATGGATATTCCTAGCCCTAATGTTTGAACTGCCATCATACATATATTATCTATGGCTAGTTAATAGCGTATTTTCTTTTGCCTACATGTACGCAGTAGCATATTTCATTTTAACCAAAGACCGCCCCCTTTGGCGCTTATCTATATTAGAATGGATAACATTAATTCTATGGCCACTCTATTTTCTGCTACACACAATCGCCAGCTACAGAGCCATATGGGAAATAATAAAATCCCCATTTAAGTGGAACAAAACACCGCATGGTGACGAAGGGGATTTGGAGTAAAAAAAGCAAAAGTCATATGCAACTAAAGTTGCAAATTATTGTTACGGCCTAAAGAAAGCTAATGAATCGCCAATTTTACCACAACATGAGTAATAAAATGGTATGTATCAGCCTCATTGGCATAAAAATATTACAAATTATATTATATATGGTTAATATCAACTATATAATTCATCAAATGTGTTTGATACTATGATAAGAAAAAGACAACTATACTCATCAGCTTTAGCTGGGCTAATAATTTCTTCTGCTAACATAGCAACTGTTGATGCTAGTATTAGCTATGATTATAGTAATAATGGTGACATTATAAATGGCATAGGTGCAAAAAACGACCTCCCAATAGAAGAAGCGATTGTTCTAAGAACGGTAGATAATATTACATTCAACACTACTATTACTACTCACATAAACCCTTCGAATTTAAAGGTAGGAGCTCTCGATTCTAAGGACTCAACAATAACATTTAACAACGATGTTACTGTTAATAAGGGCTTTGATATGGGCATCTATTCCATTAATTCAACTATGTTATTTAATGCCCCTGTTATTACTAACAACAATAGACGATCTGGGATTCATTCCAACGCCTCCCCAATGACATTTAAGAGCTCTGTCACTGCCAATGAAAATAATAGAGGGCTCGATTTATTTCAATCAAAAGAAGTTATATTTCACGATACATTTTCTGCTAGCAAGAATAATCAAGGAATCAACATTAACCGGTCAAAAATAACATTTGATGGTGTAGTTACATCAGGCAATAATACAAACGAAGGTATTGTCGCTAATAGATCTACATTAATATTTAATAAAGCCGTTATTGTTAATAAAAACGATATAGGAATCAAAGATACAATTGATTCAACAATTATAGCCAACGACATTGTAATGGCTAATGAAAATATTAGTAACGGAATCGATGGCAACAGCCATTCAGACATGACCTTTAATGGGGTAGTGACTGCTAATCAAAATGGAAATTATGGGATACATCTCGACTATTCAACTGCAACATTTAAAGCCGCAGTCACAACAAATAAAAACTCCGGCAACGGAATTGCTCTTCTGCACTATTCCACTGCAACCTTTGAAGATAATGTAACGGTTAAGCAAAATAATGCGTATGGAATCAACTTAGATACTTCAACTGCTACATTTAATGGCGCGGTAGTTGCAAATGAAAATAATGGGTCTGGAGTGCATTTAGTTAAAGGTCTCACTATAAAATTTAATAGTTCAGTAACTGCAAATGAAAATCCAGGGACTGGAATATATTTGCGAGATGGGAGTGCTACATTTGAAGGTGATATAACGGCTAATAAAAATGGACAACATGGAATTTTATTTAGTAACTCAACGGCTACTTTCAATGGGCATGTAACAGCTGACGATATATTACTTGATGATCAAGGCAATAAAATAATAACATTTGGTAATGGTGCTGCTGATATCCAGGTATCGGCTCCGATTATCACAGGCACTGATGGCGAGAATAATGTTACATTTAATGGTAGCGCAACAGGTTTAACTATTGCCAAAGCAATAGGCGAAGATGCTAGATGGTTACAAGATGTGCGTTTTACTAGCCTAAATAATGATAATAGTAATAACATCAATTTAGCAGCTGATGTTTATTCTAGAGAAATACGTATAAGTGATGTAACCTTGACTGCTACGGATAATATAACTCTTACAAGCCTTGGCCTTGCTGCTGCAGCCGAGTCTCAAATGCATTTAAAAAAGCCAATATTGAACCTTAATGACAAAACACTCACGCTTGCTGGAGTTACGGTTCATGACGATGCAAATGCTGATATAATTATCAATACTACATTTGATGGCAAAAATGCTGGTCATATTGCAATGGCAAGCGCGGATGATTCTATTGATCTTACAAACTCTAAAAATCTAGTTTTCAATATTACAGAAGCCCCAAACACACCATTGCCACTAGAAGGCGCACCTAGGGAAGTGGATATGTTTGTTGAAAATGGCGGTGCATTGACTCTAAATGGAACAGACAAAACCATCATTAATTCCGGCAATCAATTTGTAATTTGGAGTTTTAATAGTGGCAGCGGTGTACTAACCCAAACACGCAAGGCAAAAGTAGTAGATATCTTGCAAAATGTAGTAGCTGTTGAACAAAATGATAATGTAGATGTCATTGCAAACAACCCTGACCTTTTAGAAGATATACTTAATATAGCCGCTAATGAAGGCGGTGATGCTGCTACTCAAGCCATTGAAAGACTAACAAACTCAGATGCAATAGCAATAGCCACGGCGCCAGTAAATCTAGCTATTCAGGAGTCCACTCAGGTAGTTAGTAATAGGGCGGAAACAATGTCCGGCTCACTGCAAACATTTGTACAGACCGATTTCGCCGATTCTAATGAATATATAACAGGTGTCTCTGCAGGTAGTGAGATCAATAAATATGGCGCTTGGGTTAGTCCAGTTTACGGAATAAGCAAACAAGGGTCTAGGAATAACACTCCAGGGTACAAATCTTCTTTTTATGGTATTGTTCTAGGCTTTGACGCTTTGATTAATGATAAAACTGCATTAGGAGTAGCCCTAAGTGCAATTAATACTGATATAAAACATAAACATCAAAATGCTGGTGACCGTACAAAAGCTGACTCGTATATATTTTCTGGCTATGGAACATATGAGATAAGCAAAGAATGGTTTGTACAGGGAGTTGGCTCTATTGGTAGAAGCAAAATTAAAAACACAGAGATAAGAAATGAATTTGGACAAACTAGCATTGCCAGCGCTAGTTATAATGCCACTTCGTGGGGTGTTGAAGCTTTAACCGGTTACAATCAGAAAATTCGTGATAATTTAGTATTCACTCCTTTATTTGGTTTTGAGTTTAATAGGCTAAATGGAATTAAATACAAAGAAACAGGAACTAGGTCCCAGAACCTATCCATTACACGCAAAGGAACAAGTCAGCTTGAAGCAATACTCGGTGCTAGACTAACTGCCCACCATACATTAAGCAATATTACCTTAGTACCAGAGATTCACGGTAATATAAGGTATGGCTTACTCAACAAAAAGCTTGATGTTGATATAAGGCAAGATGGCGTTGCAGGAGCAAGTCTGGTTCCAAGAAGTGCCAAACAAGTTAAGTCCGTGTATAATATAGGTTTTGGCATGAATGCAAAAACTAATGATAAATGGGAATATGCCATTGGATATGATGTTAGATTTGCTAATAAATATGTTTCTCACCAAGGTACTATGAAAGTTAGATTGAATTTCTAAGGGGTTTGCTTTAAGAAAACAATCATACAGATAATGCGACAATAAATTTATTAAGCGATATAATCAAACTTACAAAATAATTATTTATGTATTTTTGATAGATATAATTTATTCTTACAACTTGATAATCCACGCATTTAATCGTATTATCTTATATTCTTAAAGCAAACCACGAATATTAAATGTCATCTGATAGTTTTTACGTTACCACTCCTATATTTTATGTGAACGACGTGCCTCATATTGGGCATGCTTATACTAGCATTGCTTGTGATGTTGCAGCGCGGTTTATGCGGCTTGATGGTAGGGATGTAAAGTATTTAACTGGTACGGATGAGCATGGTCAGAAGGTTGAGAAGTCAGCAGCAAAGGCTGGTGTTCCACCTCAAGAATTTGTGGATAAAAACACCAAGGCTTTTCGTGATATGGCGACTGCTTTGAACTTATCGCATGATGATTTTATTCGCACGACAGATTCACGCCACACCAAGGCCGTGACTGCATTTTGGAAGAGATTAGAAGAAAAAGGCGATATTTATTTGGATAAATATGCTGGCTGGTACTCCGTGCGCGATGAAGCTTATTATACAGAGAGCGAATTAACAGAGGATGGACTGGCCCCAACTGGCGCTCCTGTTGAATGGGTAGAAGAATCCAGCTACTTTTTTGCCTTATCTAAATGGCAAGATAAATTACTTGAATATTACGAAAATAATCCTGATTTTATTCAGCCGCAATCACGCCGTAACGAGGTGATAAGCTTTGTAAAATCTGGCTTGATAGATTTGTCTATTTCTCGCACTAGTTTTAAATGGGGAGTTCCTGTTCCTGGTAATGATGACCACGTAGTGTATGTATGGCTAGATGCTTTAACTAATTATATCTCTGCGCTTGGGTATCCTGAAAAAACAGAAGATTTTGCTAAATTTTGGCCCGCCTCTGCGCATGTTGTGGGGAAGGATATATTACGCTTCCATGCAATATATTGGCCGGCTTTTTTGATGGCTGCGGATATTCCATTGCCTAAAGCTATCATCGCACATGGTTGGTGGACTAATGAGGGCGAGAAGATCTCAAAATCTCTTGGTAATGTTATTGACCCAATTGCTTTGATAGATGAGTTTGGCCTAGATCAAGTAAGGTATTTCTTAATGCGTGAGATTAATTTCGGAAATGATGGGAATTTCTCTAAAGAGAATTTAGTCACCAGAAATAATAGTGAGCTAGCAAACAAGATCGGTAATTTGCTGCAGCGCACTAGTTCGTTTGTTTATAAAAATTGTGAACAGAAAATACCGCAAGTGGACTCGTCTTATATCGCAGAATTCTACAAAAGCGAATTGATGCAGGAAATACTTTCCATTGTGAAAAATAATGTCACTAAAATGGAGTCGTTCCAAATCAATAAAGTGCTAGATAATATAATTCGCATAACAGATCAAGCCAACCTATATATTGACACTGAGGCACCTTGGGCATTGCGCAAAACTGATCTAGAGAAAATGAACCAGGTTCTATATTCTCTGCTAGAGATGATACGCTATATTGCTATTATGCTGCAACCATTCGTACCAGATGCTGCGCAGAGAATGCTAGAACAATTGAATGTTCCAGAAGATCAGAGAGATTTTGTAAAACTAAGCCAAGAATTCGCTCTGCAGCCTGGCGCAAGAATTAACGAACCAAAACCAGTATTCCCGCGCATTGAGGTAAAATCATGATTATAGTAGATTCGCATTGCCATTTAGACATGCTTACGGAATATGACGAGATTGATAAAATAGTGCAAAGGGCTATTGAGTCTGATGTGAAATATCTGCAAACAATTTGCACGAGGCTTGATAATTTTGAGAACATCCTAAATATCGCCAAAAAATATGATAATGTTTTTGCCTCAGTTGGAGTGCATCCAAGCGAAGTTGAGGAAGTAACGCCAGCATCTAAGTTAGTGCAATTAGCATCAGATGCAAAAGTAATTGGTATAGGAGAGACTGGTCTTGATTATTTTTACAACAAGGAGCCGTCTCACCACGAAATGCAGCGCGCCTCATTTGAGCAACACATTATAGCCTCGCAGGAAAATAACCTGCCGATTATTGTGCATACTCGGAACGCAGAAGAAGATACTCAAAGCATAATAGCCAGCGGCAAGAAGCATCAAGACTTCCCAGGCTTAATCCATTGCTTTACAGCATCCAAAGAATTTGCAGGTAAAATGCTGGATCTTGGAATGTATATATCCATTTCTGGGATTGTAACCTTTAAAAATGCAGTAGATTTGCAAGAAGCGGTAAAACATATTCCGCTAAATAGACTGCTTGTGGAAACGGATTCCCCATATTTAGCGCCAGTGCCAAAACGTGGTAAAACTAACGAACCCTCATACACTCGCTATGTGACAGAGTTTATCGCCCAAATAAAAGGCATCAGCACGGCAGAAGTTGCGCAGCAAACAACAGAGAATTTCTTCAATTTATTCTCTAAAGCAAACAAGGGTGATTAATTTTCTATTTGTAACTGCACCACATTTTTATTGTTAATTGATTATAGTTGCTTATTTATATAGCATAGACTTATCGCACGTAGTAAAATAATATAAATACGAATATTATTGGTTATATCTATGTCTACGATAATTAATGTCTTACTTCTAGTTGCTTTGGGTGTTGCTGCTGTTTTTATGCTCAAGAAAATACGTGGTAATCATAAAAAACCAGAGCGCGTAGTGGTGAAGGATCCAGCAGCGCAAAAGATTTACAATAAAGAGCATCCAAAAACAGATGAAGATAAATCTCTTACTATACAAGAAAAGATCGAACTTTCTTGGCAGTTTGTTATAAATATTACAGAGCAAGTAATGAATCGTTTTTCCAGTAGCGATCAAGACAAACTCCACCAAGCTGGTGAAGCACTCATAAAAAATGGCATGCAATATAAGCATGATGTTTCTACAGAGTCAAAAATAGTTCAGGACATCGTAAAAGGAAGAGCAACTAGCAAAGACAAGGACCAATCTATGTCTCGTTAATTAGCGCCCCAGAATTAAAGTGATCCATTTATCTTGGCTCAATTTTTCTATGACAGAGAACCCAGCTTCCCGGTAAGCTTTTTCTATGTCACTTGATTGATAGTCTAAAAACCCAGACAATATTATTTTTGTATTTGCATTAGATAATTGCAGGAAGCTATCAGCCATTGCAATTAGCGGGGCTGCTAATATATTACTGACTATTAGATCAAATGATTGATCCCATTTTTTCGGTATGTTCAGACTATCTTCTGTATTTTGATAGAAATCTATTTTGGAGCTGTTAATTTTCTGATTATCTTTAGCAAGCTCTATAGATATTTCTTCAATATCACAAGCTAGGATATTTGCTTTTGGCCATATTTTCTCTGCAACGAAGCTCAAGATTCCACTACCAGTACCAACATCAAAAATACTATTGATATTCTCTGCATTAAGCGACTCCATAGCTTGAATACATAGCGAAGTAGTTGCATGGTCGCCTGTTCCAAATGCTCTTGATGCCTCGATAAATATAGGAGTTTTGCTTTGTGGGCATTCGGCTTTTTGCTGCCTTGAAGTAATGAAAAACCTACCAATCTCGATTGGTTTTTGCTGCTCTTCATATTCCTTCACCCAGTCTTTATCTTCTATTGGGATTATGGATATTTTACTCAGAATCTCCAAACCATGCTTTGCCGCGAACTCCCTTAAATCTTTTTCTATAGCAGCAAGTTCTGGTTCTTTTGCCAAATAAGCTTCCATACTCCATTTATCATCAGGCATTGAGTCAACAGTTTCGGACTCCACTTCATATGCGCATATGCCGAGTGTATCTTCTGGGAAAAATTCCTCAAAAAGCTCTATTGAGCTGTAGTTTGTTTCAAAGTGAATCTTATGAGTGGTTTTTGGTTGACTAAAAGGGTTGTTCATTGTGATAATAAGTTCATGATAATTGAATATGTATTGATATATCAATTATTTCAGTAAAATACTAGCTTTATATATGTAGGTGGATATGAAAAATATTATAGTAAGTTTGTTGATTCTTTTGTTTTCTAGCAGCATAGCTATTGCAGCTAAGGATGCTCCAAAGGCAAAATTACGCGGCCCAGCAGAATTCCAGAAAGTAATCGATGATTATAAAGCTTACGTAGCTAAAATCTCACCAGAAATCCGCGATGAAGTTATAGAATATAGAAAAGATGTAGCTAAACTAAATAAAGAAAAAAGAACTCTTTATCGCAAATTATCTCAAGCTAGCCAAAACTATCTAAAGAAAGAGCAGCAATATAAAAAGAAGCTTCCTCTAAAGCGCAAGAGTCTAATTAACATAGACGATACAGACCCAAACAAAGCGAAGAAGAAAAAGAATCGCTAGATTCAATTAAAGCTCATGAACAATCTGCCTGGATTTAGTCTTAATAAGCTCTACGCCTGGCTGATTGAATGGGTTGACCTGCATTATGTGCCCAAGCATTATTACTTCCAGCATTGAGTGCGCTACTAAGGCGCCTATCGTTCTTGCTGATAGATCCTTAAGAATCACAGTTCTAACTGGCAAATCGCGATTAATCAGAGCTTGCTTTGTTGCCTCAAAATTAGCGCTATGAATGTTTGCCAGGCTTTTGCTTGAGATATAATCCAGCTCTTTTAATGAGCATGTATTATAGCCTTGAAGCTCTTGCGATAATTCTTTAATGTAGAACAAGCTATATAATTTGTCTTTGGGGCCATCTAGATATAATTGCAGCATGCTATGTTGGTCGTTTGGACCAAGGCCACGAACTGGGGTTATGCCTTGCCCGTCTTTGCCCAAAGATTCAGAAATTATCTGCGAGTACCATTCAAGATAAGAATCAAATTGCTGCAAATAACCAATATTAATTATCATTGGCTTACTTGCTTTAAATATATTAGCAGCCGATATTGCAGATTGGCTATTTTCTTTTTGCTCTAAGAAATCATTTATAACCACATTCGCGCCTGACAAATATTGATCCATATCAATCCCAGCAACTTGCGCAGCAAAGCTAGTAACATTAGTTAAGCCAGAATATCTACCGCTGATTTTCTCTGTATGAGGCAGAATAGTTGCATTAATTTTCTGTGCGATTTTGTATAATTTGCCCTCAAGCGGGTTGGTAATGAAATAAAATCTTTTGCCTAAATCTGCAATGCCAGCTTTTTCAAATTCAGCTATCATGACTCCAACTAAAGCGATGGTTTCAAGAGTTTCACCAGAATTACTCACAGCTAATATTGCGCAGTTTTTGAGCGATATTTTAGATAGTAGATTCTGCAATGCTAGAGGATCCGTATTATACAAAAAATGAATTTTAGTCGCACCGCCCCGCCTATTACTAAGCCCAATTGCAGTAGCAGGATTCAACATAGCACCGCCCATAGCAATAACAATCAAGTCTGTATAATTATCGTTAATTACCTTTGCATGGGGCGCGCAAAGCTTGGCTTGAGCTTTTGCATATTTGATATCAAATATCTTGTAATATGATTGCTTTTCTTTTATAGAACTAACAATCTGCTCAGCTGCTTTTGCTGTTTCTTTTTGCGCTGAATTATCATAATTGAAATTTGAGTATTCTATCTCAAGCGGTAAAACGGTCTGGGCCATAAGGAAAGTATTTACTTTATATTTAATGTGTAGGGATAATATTCATCTAGCGCTTAAATTGCAACGACAAAATACAACTTTAACTTAAAAATTTAATCTTTAGATTTTCGCAGTCCTCAGGCACGCAAGCACCGCTTGCAATATCACTTATCAGCTTCTCATAGACAGGAAGAACTTTATCTAAGCTATATTTTTCCAAAGCTGTTTTTCTAGCATTTGCGCTATATTTCTTTCGGAGTTCTGGCTCATTTAGCAGGATCGATACTTTTTCTGCTATATCTTCTGGTTCAAAAAACTGAACCATCAATCCGTTATGCCCATCAATTATTGCCTCCCTCAGCATTGAAATATCAGAAGCTACAATAGGGCAGCCAAGGGCCATTGCCTCTACGAAAGACCAGGAAAGCACAAACGGTACGCTCATATAAATATGTGCCATTGAGTGCTTTAGAATATTTATCATTTGGCTATGCGGCACCTTTCCATACCAGTGTATGCGCCCATCGTCCAAACCAAGCTCCTCCAGCATTTTCTGGCGATAAGTCTTGCCTCCAGAAAGCTTTGCTCCATAACTCACATCGTCGCCGCCAATCATCAAAAAATGCGCTTTGGGATGCTTTTGCATTAATATCTCAATCGCACGCATAACCTGCTCAAAACCACGATACGGCTCAAAATTCCTGGCAATATAAGTAACAATCTCTACGTCAGCTGGAAGCTTTGCACCATTTGGTAATAATAATTCCGTCGGTTTTATATCTGGGTCAAGTAAGTTAGTATCCACCCCTTCATGGATCACCGAGAATTTATGATGAAAATCCTTTGGATGCAAGTTTGCTTGGAATTGAGTTGGACTAATTGCCCAATCACAGCTCGTAAGATTTATTAAATTGGTAGCATTTTTTATCCGCGCGCGCGCTACTTTGTCATCATCGATTTTATCATTAGGGTTAAAATGCATATCAGCCCCGAAAGCCTTGTAGTAAAACTCCATATAGGCAATATAGGGAACATCTGGGTATACATCCTTTAAAAGCATTCCATCCCCCCAGCCAGGGTGAGCATATATTACATCAGGTACAAAACCAGATCTTTTCAATCCATTACATAACCTCCACATACCCTGCGCGGCGTAAGTGGCTTTTTCAAAACCAGCGACATATCGGTGTATTTTATTGCCTTTTTCAGGAGAGTCTGGCTTAGAAATAATTTTCCTAATACCAGGAATATCGAGTTTGTTAGGATAGGTGCATGCAAACACCACCTCGTTTTCAGGGTTCTTAGCCAAATGCGTAGCAATATGCTTAAACTGGCCTGGAAAATTAGGATGGATAAATAAAATTTTCATTTTAAACAATTTCAAATAGTAGAAAATATATCTACTATTCTACATTGTCGTATATTGAAAGTGTATTTTTTAACATCATATCTAGCGAGAATTTTTCGCTAGTGGATTTTCTTGCATTTTTTGTGATCTTCTTCGCCTCATCTGAGCCCAGCAATGATAGGCAATGCTCAATCTTTGCAGCTAGCACGTCGCTATCACCAGGGGGAACGTGGAAGCCAGTTACATTATCTTCAATCGTCTCAGAAGCACCACCGATATTTGTAGCAATCACCAGCTTTTCCATTGATTGCGCCTCAATTATAGTGCGCCCGAATGCTTCTGGCTCAATCGAGGTTGAAAGCACTATGTCTGCAATGCCGTATAGTCCAAGCATTTTAGGCTCATTGCCAAATAGCTGTATTTTGCCCTGCAGCTTATATTTACTGATTTTACTCTTCATGCGCTCAATATAGGCAGGATGCCTAGAAAGGTCACCAGCCATGATGCAATAAAAATTCAAATGCTTGATTTTTTCAAGCGCATCAATTAGCACCATGTGCCCCTTCCAGCTAGTCATTCTAGATGGTAGCAACATTACTGTGGCGCCTTTTGGGACTTTGTATTTTTCTCTAAATTTGGCAAGCATTTCGTCTGAAACATGCTCACAAGAAAATTCCTCATGATTCACACCACGATGAATCACTGTGATATTTTTCTCATCGATTTTGTAATTGTCTATAATATGCTGACGCACAAAATTCGATACAGCAATGACCATTTTTCCTTCAGTCATAATGCTATTATAGAATTTTTTCAAAGCGCCTTTGAAATTATAAATGCCATGAAAAGTAGTAATCAAACTAATGCCCGTGGCCTTTGCTGCCATATAGCAGCTCCAAGCCGGAGCGCGAGACCTGGCGTGAATAATATCAACATTTCTATTACGGATCACATTAGCAATCTTGCGTGCATTGAACCAAATAGTAATGGGGTTCTTGCTCGCAACATTCATAGTGATATGTGTTGATCCCGCTTCCTCTAGCGCCTTCACCAAAGGCCCACCAGCGGAAATCACTATAGAATTATAACCAGTTTCTGCAATTTTTTTGGCAATTTCCAACGTACCACGTTCAACTCCACCAGAAACAAGAGCAGGCACTACTTGCAGAATAGTTTTTTTATGATACTTTGTATCCATAGATATATTACCTAAATCAAGAATTATGAATATTTTACACAGTCCAAACAATAAAAAATTCGTCGTTTATAATAAACTCATTACGACAAAAAAGAAAGCACCTTATGTAATCTTCCACCACGGATTAATGTCGGATATGAATGGCGATAAAGCTCTTTATATAGAAAAATATTGTGCAGATAAAGAATATAATTTTATTCGGTTCGATAATTTTGGTCATGGTGATGCATCTGGGAGCTTTACCGAAGAAACCATCAGCAGCTGGCTTGAGGGGTTAAATTTAGTTATCAAGGAACTCTCTGATGGCCCAATCATTCTAGTTGGCTCTAGCATTGGTGGCTGGATTTCTATGCTAGCTGCAATAAATAACCTACAAATCATAGGGTTAATAACTATATCAGCCGCTCCAGATTTTACCGAAGAACTAATATGGGATAAAACCACCAAGCAGCAACGAGAATCCTTGGAGAAACACGGCACTTGCGAGTTTAAAGGCTCAGACCCAAAATGCGATTATTCATACCCAATTAGCACCCAATTAATCCAAGATGGTAGAAAACATCTGCTGCTAACTAAAGACTCAATCAATATCCCATGCAGCGTGCATCTAATTCACGGCATGAAAGATGTTGATGTTCCATTTACTATATCGCAGCGCGCGGCCGAAAAAATCGCCCATAATAATGTAGTCACCAAATTTATCAAAGATGGAAACCACGGCCTATCCCGCCCGCAAGATATGAAGATTGTATGTAATTCAATTGATGAGATTATTGCTCAGGAATAGATTATTACGGCCATTTTACTTCTGGTGGTAATGACATTAAAATCGCTTCTACATTCCCCCCAGTAGCAAGGCCAAAACTCGTGCCGCGATCATATAATAGATTGAATTCTACATATCTACCGCGCTTTATTAACTGCTCCTCTCTTTGCTCATCTGTCCATGAGAGGTTCATTTTCTTTCTAGCGATTTTTGGGTACACTTCAAGAATAGCTTTGCCAACATCTTTGGTAAATGCAAAATCTTCATCAAATCCATTCTGCAAATAATCGTAAAATATACCTCCCACACCGCGCGTTTCTTGGCGATGTTTTAGGTAAAAATACTCATCGCATTTCTTTTTAAAGATCGGATAATATTCTGGGTCATGCAAATCACACGCATGTTTAAATGCATCATGAAATTGCTTTGTTTCAGTATCATCTGGATAAACAGGAGTCAAGTCACCACCGCCACCAAACCAGCCTTTTGTTGTTTCAATATAACGAGTATTAAAATGCATAGCAGGTACAAGCGGAGAGCACATATGTACTACTATAGAAACGCCAGTAGCAAAAAACTTTGGATCTTTCTCAGCGCCTGGTATTTTTTTTCTAAACTCCTCAGAAAACTCGCCATGCACAGTTGAAATATTAACTCCAGCTTTTTCAAATACATTGCCGCGCATAATAGACATCACGCCGCCGCCACCACCTGGGCGATCCCATGATTTTCTTTCAAACTTTGCAGGGGTAAGATCATTTTCCTTTGCGAAGTCTTTTTCTATTTCCTCAAACGAAGAACATAGTTGATCTCTAAGGGAAGTGAACCATTCGGATGTGGCCTTTCTTTTATCTGTCATATAAACTGACCTCTAAAATGCATTTTTAATAATTACAGGAAAATAATATGGCTGAATAACCACTAAGTCAAAGCGTATGTTATATTTTTGGTATTTTTGATTTCTACTCAAGAAAAACTCAGCAGCGCGCCTGATTCTTTTTTGCTGATTATCTGAAACTATTCCTTCATGAATTCCATTTTTGCGGGCTTTGACTTCTATAAATACTAGAGTCCTGCTGCGCACTGCAACTAAGTCAATCTCACCAACATATGTTTTCATACGACGATGCAGGATACGATAAAAACGTAGCATGTAGAAAAAACCTGCTACATATTCAGCAAAAATTCCTAGAGCAAAGCTTCGCATCATTTAGTGTTTTAAATTAGCATTCAATGCTTTCCGCACAGTATCGCGCATCAGATACACAACTATCAAGAATACGCTAGAAGTAAGCATAATATAGAATGCTGGAGCATAATAAAGCCCTGTTGCCTCAAGTAACCAACGAGAAATAGCAGCAGATGTACCACCACATAATGCAATTCCTAAATTATAACTAAATGCCACGCCAGAGAATCTCTGTTCTGGAGTAAACAAAGATATAATAAAGATATAAGCAGTCCCCCCAAGCGAACCACCAAGCATAGCAAGTATAGTAAGTGCAATTAGCTGCCTTAGCATATCCTCGCATGAGATCAGCATAAAGCACGGAAGTGCCAATATAACAACAGCAGATGCAGCTATAACAATCATCTTAAAGCGGCCAATATGATCTGAAATATAACCAGATATTGGCATTGTTATCATCATTACAACAGCAGAGTAAGCTAAATATGATTTTGCTGTTATGTCATCAAAGCCCAAAACATCGCAATGGAATATGTTTATATATGTCTTTACCAAATACACTACGCTACTAGCACAAGCACCAAGGCAAAATGTAATAAACATCGACTTCTTAGCTGTTTTGATAACGTGAAAAAACGGAGCTTTTAAAGTCTTTTTCTTTTCAGCAAGCATAGTAAAAATAGGAGTCTCAGACACTCTAAGCCTGAAATAAAATCCAACCAAACCCATCACGCCGCCAAGCAAGAATGCAAGCCTCCATGCGAACTCAACATCAGGAATAACCATAGAAAGTATTATACTAACCAAAGTAGCCAGCAACGTTCCTGCGATGTTCGAGGAATGAACTACGCCAGCTGTAAAGCCAGGGCGTAAATTTTCGTAATGCTCTAGAATAAATATCGCAGCCCCCGCACCCTCGCCGCTAATACACAAGCCTTGCAGCATTCTCATAATCACCAATATAATTGGAGCATAATAGCCTATTTCAGAATAAGCAGGAATCAAGCCTATGATAAATGTAGGAACAGTCATGCCTATCATAGAGGTAATTAGAGACACTCTTCTGCCGTACCTGTCCGCAATATATCCAAATATTATACCACCTATAGGGCGCGTCACAAAACCAACAGCAAACACAGCTAGGCTAGATAAAATCTGAGCAGAATGTGAACTTTCTGGAAAAAACACCTTGCCAATAGTCAATGAAAATACAGCATATACAGTGAAATCGTAATATTCTAATACATTACCAGACACAGCAGATAGAAAAATAGATTTGCGCTTTTTATCCATTATAAAATGATTCCATTACCTTTAATATTGCCTGCGATTATAGTGGACAAAACTCATTTGTAAAATAAAAATTGGAAAAAATTAAGAAAGATCCGCAAGGCTTAGACATCAAAGTCAAACTTACTGTCGCGGTAAGGCTCGCGCACCAGAGTAAACTGCCACCAAAACTTCTCATTCGGGATGAATCCATGATTCTGCATTGCCTCTCTCAGCATTTGCCGGCTCTCTCTTGCAGCAGCAGGAACAGCCTGATTAGAATATGCTGATAATGGATCAAAAAAATCATAAGCCGTGCCCATATCAACGGTACCATCATCGAGGTAAATTATATCTTTCTGCCCCTTATAAGACCTCTTCGCCTTTTTATGATCATGACGCAGCTTCTTTTTTAGAGAAATAATAGTAACATCAACAGTGCTACCTCTAGAGTGCGCAGATTTTACTTTAATATACCCAGCCTTTATGATTCCAGCCTTAGTTATATTCGGATAATAATCATCTTTTCTATCATCCATTAAATCTGTTTGTTGCCAACTAGCGAGCTTCTTATAGGTTTTTTTAGGATAATAAGCATTATATACCACAAGCGAATAACCATACATGATTAAATCTTCTTGTACGTTCCTCAAAGCATCTGCCGCCTCATCTGTTACAATAGCTTTGTTGCAACTGCATCCCTGAACAGACTCACCAACAAAATTTTCATCAAGGTGATAGCGCAAATTTATTTTTATTGAAGGGTCAATTCGGCTCAAATAAACAAAGCCACTAGGCAAAAAAGCAACCCCATTACTGCCATAACAAGTTACAACAGAACTATATAATAATACTAATATTACAATTAGTTTTTTCATATTATGGACACAACCAAACTTCAACCTAAAAACCGATCGTAGCACATAATAATTCATTGTTACACAATAATTAAACATGAGACGCTACAAGGAGTCTATTTAGTCCAGAGATGATATAATTAAGAAAACATTATTGAGTGATGTCAGCAATAAATTAGAATGGTGCACCCGAGAGGACTCGAACCTCTAACCTCTTGATTCGTAGTCAAGTACTCTATCCAGTTGAGCTACGGGTGCTTATATTTTGATGCTTTTAGATAAATAAGAATGCTCTTATAAAATGGCTCCTCGGGCCGGACTCGAACCAGCGACCGAACGGTTAACAGCCGTTTGCTCTACCACTGAGCTACCGAGGAACAATATACAAATACAAGAAATACAAAACGAGCATTTCTTATATCAAGCACACTTATAGCAAAACTTTGCTTTCTGGTCTAGTGTTTTTTTCAAAAAATCGCACGCTACGAAACATTTAGTAACAAAATTTTCATTGCAGACATACTATGTAAATATATACCATGTCAGATATAACTAATATGTATCGGCATATTTAATGAACATGCAAACTACTATTTTGAACCCTATCAGCTGCTATGGTATAGGCGTTCATTCGGGTAACAAGACTCAGGTCACGCTAAAGCCGGCGCCTGTTAATAGTGGCGTTGTATTTATACGAACAGATGTTTCTGATGTTGATAATGTGGTTTATGCGTCATATGCCAATGTTTTTGACACCACCATGTCCACATCCATCAAAAATATCGCTAATGTCCAAATCTCCACTATCGAGCATTTAATGGCTGCTATTTGGGGATGCGGAATAGATAATATCACCGTTGAGATTGACGGCCCAGAGGTTCCAATCATGGATGGCAGCAGCAAACCATTTGTATTCATGATAGAATGCGCTGGCATCAAAGCATCATCAGCCCCTAGAAAACAATTGAAGATACTAAAAGATATTTGCGTTAGCGACAATGGCTGCGTAATATTCGCGACCCCATCAGACCGCTCTCATATCGATTTAACTATAGATTTTACAAGCCTTGCTATTGGCAAGCAGCAACATATTTTTACTCCAGATAAAAGCTTCAAAGAAGAGCTGGCAGACTCCAGAACTTTTGGCTTTGTGCATGAGCTAGACTATTTGCAAAGCAAGGGCCTGGCCCAAGGCGCATCGCTAGATAACGCGATTGGAATTGATAATGATGTGATCCTCAACCACGAGGGCTTGCGTCATGACAATGAATTCGTACGCCATAAACTGCTTGATATGCTAGGCGATTTTTTCTCTTCTGGCGGCGAAGTAATTGGCAACATCAAAGGCTTCAAAACAAGCCACGCACTAAACAATAAGTTCCTACACAAAATCTTCAACGACTCCTCATCCTATCAATGGATAAACTAAATAATGTGATATTCAGCAAATAAAACTAGCGATTTATATAAAATATTAATATAATAAAATTGTATTAATAATAATGTAAAAATAACATGGTAGATTTCGCTAACCCACAAATCAAAGAAGATAGAACTGTTGATCGCGCTGAAAAGGAAGTGGTGCAAGGGGCAATGGCACTAACTTAAGCTTAAAATCCATATTTCAAGCCACCTTCAGATGATAACAACTTCTAGGTTTTTGCATTTTAGGAAAAGATTTTGGTCTTCGTTTGACGACTCTAGGTTCGCTTCTCCTTGGTCTATTTCCT
>CAXMOU010000087.1:0-2985 GCA_964195465.1 uncultured Rickettsiaceae bacterium | reverse complement strand
GTCATTGTTTTTCCTCTTAAATTATAATTTGTTTAATTATAACTTATCAGAATTTACACAATCATGTGGACAGAGCCATGTTTGCAGAGCTCACTATACCACCATTGGATAATGCCGCCTAAAATTTGGGGAAAGGGGTGTTTTGCGCTTAGAGTGTTGATTCATTCAACAACCCCATAAGTACGCTCAATTTACCCATTAGAAACGCAGAAGAGCCTTTTCGTTCAGACACTATTTAGACTTCATCAATATCTGTTTAATATGATCTTCAAAAGTACACTGGATTGGTAAATATCTATTTAATATTTTATTGTTGGGTTTGATATTAATTGTATAACCAACATTATGTTTGATATAATTTCTATCAAGGCCAATATATGGAGCTATTATATACGCTACCCATTTTGGAAACACTCTAGTAGGCAATTGAAATTGACCAAAATTTTCTATAATGTCAGCGATATTTTTAAGAGTATAGGCCCCTTCTATTAAGATATATCTATTGGGTTGAATAGTTGAGCTAATTGCATCTACATGCGCTTTGGCAACATCCCTTACATCTACTAACCCAATGGTTAAATCAAACACACCATGTTTGTACTTCCCATCTATAAAGCTTTTAATTAAATTATAGCTAGTAAAATCTGTACGTTCGGATAAGCAAGGGCCAAAAACGCCAACTGGGTTGATTGATACCATATCCCATCTATTCTGCGAGTCATGTATTGCCCAAGCTGCCCTTTCTGCAAGAGTTTTAGAATATGCATAGGGTCCATTGGATATAGAATCAGTCGTATTCCACATTAATTCATTTACATTACCAGAAGATACTTTGCTATAATCACCAACCACAGCAGAGATACTACTAGTTAATATAACGCGCTTCACATTAGCCGCTTTATTTACAGATGTGAGAACATTAATCGTACCGCGACTTGCCGTCTCAATGAGTTGAACTAAATTCGACTTGTTATTGTTTGAATCACTAAAATAGGGTGATGCTACATGTATTACATAATCAACATCTAATATTGCATTATCAAAACTATTTTTTATTAATAAATCTGCCTCAAATAATGTAATTTTTCCAGGATGCAATTCACCAAGCAGCTTAAGGTGATTTACTTTATCAGAATTTAATTGCCTTACAGTCGCATTCACTTTGTAGCCCCTAGATAATAAATCCAGAACAACCCAGGATGCAATATATCCACTAGCTCCAGTAACAGCAACCGTTGTCTCTTTGTCATTTATAAGAGGGCTAGTATGATGGTAATAACGACTATAAAAGAATCCTATTTTTTCTTTCAAATTATCCCTTGTCATGGCATTAGCTGTAGTTGATAAAAAATTGACAATAGCAGTCATTATAAGTATTTTATTTAAAATAAGCTTTAAGAAGGGTTTATTTGTATTATTTTGAGACATGAATCACTATTGCACACCAATGTTCTTGGTGTTATTATATTATTGCGCCCATTTCACTATGAAATGAAGCCAGTGGAGGCAGGTCGCTAACGTAAATCGGCTATCTTTTTTACATTTTCTCAATAACAACCAGCTGAAGCTGGTGGGTTGAGGAAGCGTAATATAACAGGTGGTGATTATGATTTAAATATAGCATACTTCACTCTATGAGTATACATCAGGTTTATTAAAACTATAAGTTTATTCCTGATTCTAACGCTTTGCTGTGGTCATAGATTTGATATTAATTGTGCTGGTTTTTGCCATAATCAAGTGTAATTACCTTGTTTTCTCATGAAAGAATTCATAATGTTCTATCTGAATTATTGACATAATATGCCTTTTATTAAGCAAACGCAAAACCATGGGGCTTGCCCCGTGGCTGTAGTAATCCCGCTGTTTTCGTGTTATAGTCCCGTTGTTGAATGAATCAAATAATTTGAATTATTTTACCCCAAAATCATGCAATATTTGATAGAATAAGTTTTCTTCAAATAATATTCGAGTAGATAATGGCAGTAAGTAATATCAAACCAAAAAGAGATTGGTCAAAGTACGATATAGCTATGGTTAACAGAGGCAAAATAACCTTATTTATAACAAAAGACTTTGCCGATACATGGTATGTAAAATATGATAAAGAGACTCCTCGAGCAAGAGGAGGTCAAGCAAAGTATAGTGAAGCTGCGATTACTTCTCTGCTCTCGTTAAGATTTGTATTTAAATTACCTCTTCGTGCGATGGAGGGTCTGGCTCAAAGTTTGGTAGAAATGGCGGGATTAGATCTAGATGTACCAGATTATTCTACATTGAGTATTAAATTAAGACAGATGAAGATTAAGCTACCTCCTGTATGCAAAGATAGTGGCGGTGGTCATGTTGCAAGCCTTGATTCTACAGGAGTAAAGATTCATGGTCAGGGTGAGTGGAATCGTAAAAAACATAGCCAAAAAGACCGCAGACAATGGGTAAAAGTTCATTTAATGATTGATAACGAAACGATGCAAATCATTGGTGCGGAGGCTACTGCAGATGATGTACATGATTGCGAAGTTTTTGATCAATTAATTGATGCATTGCCTGATAAGATCAATAAAGTATTGGGTGATGGAGCTTACGATACTCTAGATTCGCATAAGAAAAGTCTAGATAATGACATTGAGCTAGTGGCGTTGCCCAGAGGCAATTCTGCCATTGATCTTAAATCCACTGAGCCGCATATACTCAAGCGAAATGAACATGTTTTGACATACCAAGAAAAGGGCATATATGCTTGGGCTAATAAATATGATTACTGGGCGCGCAATAGAGCCGAGTCTACTATGAGTAGGTTTAAAACTACATTCACTGGGAGTTTGTCGTCTAGGAAAGTCGAGTCACAGAAAAACGAAATTATGCTCAAATGCAAGATATTAAATATGTTTGCAGAGCTCACTATACCACCATTGGATAATGCCGCCTAAAATTTGGGGAAAGGGGTGTTTTGCGCTTAGAGTGTTGATTCATTCAACAACCCCA
>CAXMOU010000086.1:0-3369 GCA_964195465.1 uncultured Rickettsiaceae bacterium | reverse complement strand
GAGATTTATACTAAATATTTTGACCAATATGAAGGGAAAAAGAGAGTCTAGACCTATGCTCATGAAAATGATCGGATGGTCTCCAAATTATCTTCATAAGTTTATTGGCTTATTAATGAATCGTTCATGAGGTGACCGTGTCTACCAACACTATACTTACCTGGCATTTTAACCTCTATTTTAAATTGAATTCCCAAACCATTAGTTAAACTTAACTTCATATTATATCCATTAAGTAGGACGGTTAACCTATTTCAACTATCCCGTGATGTCAAATTATTTTTGTAATGTTTTTTGTTACTATGGGATTTTCCTTAAGTGCTGGTGATGTTTTTACTTTGCCAAAGCGGTATTTTTCTTGTAAAAACATAGTCTAATCAAAAAATATTTAAAAAATTATGGCGCAGAAAATTTTCAATTCTTTTCTTATTATTATATTTATAACTTTAGTTGCTTTGTTTGCTTATAAACAATCCAACAATCCTCCACAGGCCACGGCTTCACTGCGAGACATCGCGCCGGTTGCCGCGGCTAGCAGCAATAATTCTGACTCACTTTCAAAGCAGGAAATAGAGAAAATCGTCGAGGACTATATCTTAAATAATCCAGGCAAAATCATCCAATCTCTAGAGGGGATGCAAAAGAAAAAATTACAAGAGTCAGCCAAAGTGACATCAGAATATTTATCCAAAAACAAAGATAAAATCGAAAATGTTGATTCACCACCATTTTTTGGTAACAAAGATGGTGACATAAAAATCGTAGTATTTTATGATTATAATTGCTCTTACTGCCGCAAAGGGAATCAATACACTAACGATATCGTAAAATCAGACCCGAATGTTAAAGTTATATTGCGCCCTATCCCAATTTTAGGCGGAACATCTATGTATGCCGCGAAAGTTGCGCTTGCTGTGCAAAAAATATCACAAGAAAAATTCCCAGCAATCCACAACGATCTAATGAGCATGAAGTCTATAGATGAACGCTCTGTAAAGGTATTAATGTCCAAACACGGGATCGACTATTCTATAGTAGAAAATGAAGTGAACAGCCACGCGCTAAAACAACTAATCACTAAGAATTTTGAGCTAGCCAAAGGCCTTGGAATAAACGGAGCGCCTTCTTACATTGTTAATGGCAATTTCATTCCCGGCTTAATTCCGGTTGAACGCTTTAAAGCAATGATACTGCAAATACGCGCTGACTCTAACTCTAAATAATTCTTAGTTTATTATGGAAAATTTTAGCATTTTATTAGAACAAGCAGAGTTACTAGCCCCCCAGTTCGCGCTGGGGCTAGCCTCTATAATCCCGTTTATTATATTATCTATAGTAATTAGATTATTATTTAACAAAATCTCCAACCAAAAAAGCTACAGCTCAAAGCGCCACATAATCCTATTCATAGCAAAATTACTTCAAGTTATAATATGGATAATTGCCATCATCACCGCGCTTGGTACTTTTGGCGTGGATGTAAGCGCCATCATAGCCGGCCTTGGCCTAACTGGCTTTGCATTAGGGTTCGCCCTAAAAGACGTGCTCTCTAGCAGCATAGCAGGCGCCATGATAATGCTATACCAACCATTCAAATTACAAGACAGAATCACAGTTATGGGCATCACTGGCAAAGTCATAAACATAGACATGCGCTACGCCACCCTGCAAAACGAAGACGGCACGCACCTAATACCAAACTCAAAACTCATTTCCGAGAAGGTTAGTATTATTGGGTAATTAATTAGAGGGGCTCTATGAATAAAAAGAAAATCCTAAGCCCAGATTTTTGCGTTATCGGAGCAGGATCTGGCGGGTTATCATTTGCAGCTGGGGCCGTACAAATGGGAGCTTCTGTTATTTTGCTAGAGGCCAAAAAAATGGGAGGAGATTGCCTTAACTATGGTTGCATTCCCTCTAAAGCTCTTATCGCTGCCTCAAAAATTGGACATAAAATCTTAAAAAGCAAAGATTTTGGCTGGTCCATTCCAAAAGCTAATATTGATTTCCAAAAAACCCATAAGCATATTCATGAAGTAATCGACTCAATCGCTCCTAACGATTCTGTAGAACGATTTGAAAAGCTTGGGGTCAACGTTATTCTGGAACAAGGTCAATTCGCAGATAAGCTTACCGTTGAAACAGATACCTATTTAATAAAAGCAAAGCGATTTATTATTGCAACTGGCAGCTCCCCATTTGTTCCGCCTATTAAAGGGCTGGACCTGGTTCCTTACCTTACGAACGAAACTATTTTTGACCTAACCAAGCTACCCAAGCATCTTGTTGTAATTGGCGGCGGACCAATCGGGATAGAAATGGCCCAGGCATTCTTGCGTTTTGGCAGCCAAGTCACCGTTCTTGAGGCATTCACCTCACTTCCAAAAGACGATTCGGAACTTACCTCGAAACTAAAAGATATTCTAATTTCTGAAGGAATAGAGTTAAATGAAAATGTAGAAATCTCTTCCCTAACGCAAATAGATCAAGAGACGCAAATTCATTACAAAACATCTGATGGAAAGAAAAAAACTATCACAGCTTCTCATGTTATTGTTGCAACAGGACGTAGGCCAAATATTCAAAACCTCAATCTAGAATCGGCAAATATAAAATTCTCACCACGCGGCATTGAAGTAACTTCGAACTTGCAAACCTCCAACCCAAAAGCCTATGCTCTTGGTGATTGCACGGGCGGTTATCAGTTTACTCATGTGGCGGGATATCATGCTGGAATCGCCATTCGAAACACAATTTTGGCCTCAGAACAAAAGTAGAAACGCGCGCCACCCCTTGGGTAACATATACTGACCCAGAGCTTGCTCATGTTGGATTCACAGAGGCCGAGCTAAAGGAACAAAACATTCCACATAAAGTGCTTCGTATGGGTTTTGACGAAAATGATCGTGCGCAAACAGAAAAACAAACAGAAGGCATGATAAAAGTTCTAGCCTCGCCAAAAGGTTATGTTCTAGGCGCTAGTATATTAGGCAGCAGCGCAGGAGAGCTAATCTACCCATGGGTCATGCTAATCCAAAACAAACTAAAACTAACAGCCCTAACAAGCTCCATCACCCCCTACCCAACGCTCAATGAAATTAACAAAAGAATCGCCGGAAGCTTTTACACAGAAAAGATTTTTAGCCCATTCATGAAACGAGCCGTGAGATTTATTATGAAATGGTTTAGGTGATTGAGATAAATCTTACAAATGCATTTCTTGTAATACACAAGTTAAGCCACCTATGGTGGCAGCCTAGTTCTGAGTATATTTGCCATCACATACTATAAAATGCTATTATGTATGTTTATGCTACAATAGGTGACTTATGGAAATAGTTGGCAGAGGCGTGTCTATAAAGAACATCC
>CAXMOU010000085.1:0-3493 GCA_964195465.1 uncultured Rickettsiaceae bacterium | reverse complement strand
AGGATGTTCTTTATAGACACGCCTCTGCCAACTATTTCCATAAGTCACCTATTGTAGCATAAACATACATAATAGCATTTTATAGTATGTGATGGCAAATATACTCAGAACTAGGCTGCCACCATAGGTGGCTTAACTTGTCGCTTGAGCGGCGCTGCGAAATGGCGCAGATATATTTGGATAAATATGGCATAGCTGACAATGTAGAGGTTAGAAGTTTCGATGGTTTGTTGGTAAAATTTGCCAGTGAGCTTGGCGCTAAGTTTTTAATTAGAGGCCTGAGGGCTGTATCAGATTTTGAGTATGAATTTCAAATGGCGTGTATGAACTCAAGGCTAGATGATACAGTTGAAACTATTTTTCTACCTGCATCGGAGAAGAATCAGTTTATTTCATCGAAGTTGGTAAAGGAAATTGCTAGTATGGGAGGAGACATCTCGGCTTTTGTAATACCAGAAATCGAGAACAAACTGATTGAATGTTATAAAAAATGACCCATAAGCCATTACAAAATGCTAAATGTAGATTAGAGATAACTCTAGATACCATTAAAAATAACTATTTGTTTATACGAAAGCAATGTCCAAACTCTGATGTTGGTGCTGCTGTTAAGGCGAATGCATACGGGCTTGGCGTGCGCCATGTTGCGCCAATACTAAAGAGAGCTGGTTGTAGGCATTTCTTTGTTTCCTCATGCGAGGAGGGTGTTCTTTTGCGCGGTATAATTGGGCATGATGCGAATATATATGTGTTTAATGGAGTGTTCGCAAATGAACTAGGAACATTCATGGAATATGGCCTAGTGCCTGTTCTGAATCATTTGTCGCAAATAGAAATTTGGCAAGAATTTGCTTCTGAGATTAATCGTAAACTCCCTTGTTTTTTGCATTTGGATACTGGTATGCACCGTCTTGGGATGCCAAAATCTGAGCTCGAAGCTCTTGATCTAGATGCGGATATGTACAAGCTTGATATCTTGTGTGTTATGAGCCATTTGGCCTCAGCAGAGGAGGTGGGCAAGCCATTTAATGCCCTACAATTGTCGCGCTTCAAAGAATATTCGCAAAAATTTGGCGATGTAAAGCAAAGCTTAGCTAATTCTAGTGGAGTCTTTTTAGGCCCAGAATATCATTTTGATTTAGTGAGACCAGGCGCGGCATTATATGGCATAGATCCAATGCCTAATATGAAAGAAACAATCGCTATAAAAAACCCAGTTAAATTATTTGCGCCTATAATACAAGTGCATAATTTACCAATTGGCGAGTCTGTTGGTTATAACAATACTTACACTAATGGCGGCAATAAAAGTTGCCCAATTGCAACTATATCTATTGGCTACGGAGATGGGTTATCTAGGGCGCTTAGCAATAAAGGGCATGTGTATATTAATGGATTCAAAGCACCAATTATTGGCAGAGTCTCAATGGATCTAGTCACGGTGGATATATCTTCTGTTCCATCTGAATATTGCTTTTTAGGTGCTCCGGTAGAGATAATAGGCGAGCACTGCACGCTTGCAGATGTTGCAAGTGCTTCTGGAACAAATGCTTATGAAGTGCTTACTAGCCTTGGAAATAGATACGAAAGAATATATAATTGATTTAAACATAAGTAAATTTAAGATAAAACATGATTTCTGTAGTACGAAATATCGGTATTAGATCAATAGGCTTTACTAAGGCAATTGGTGCGATTGCAATTTTTATTGCTAGGACCTTATCGGGTATGTCGAAGAGGCCGCTTTATTTGAATTTGATAGCGCGCCAATTATTGGTTATTGGATATTATTCATTGCCAGTAGTTGCTATGACTGCTTTTTTCTCTGGCGCGGTGCTAGCGCTGCAGAGCTATACTGGTTTTTCGCGTTTTTCAGCAGAGAGTTCAATTGCAACAGTTGTGGTGCTCTCTATTACGCGTGAGCTTGGCCCAGTGCTTGCTGGCTTGATGGTAGCTGGCAGGGTGGGTGCTTCTATTGCAGCAGAAATAGGAACCATGCGAGTAACAGAACAAATCGATGCATTATATACTCTTTCGACTGACCCTATAAAATATCTAGTTGTACCAAGGGTGGTTGCGGCTGTGATTACGATGCCGTGCTTGGTGTTGATTGGTGATGTTATCGGCGTTATGGGTGGTTATTTGGTTAGTACGTATAAGCTTGGCTTTAATAGCTCTAGCTACATAATCAACACCGTAGAACACCTTGAGTCTATGGATGTTATATCTGGCCTTGTGAAGGCTGCTGCGTTTGGTTTTATAATTTCCATTATGAGCTGCTATCATGGTTATTACTCTGGCAAGGGTGCGCGCGGGGTTGGTTCTGCCACTACTGCTGCTGTGGTGAGCTCGTCTATAATGATTTTAATCAGCAATTATTTGATAACAGAAATATTTTTTAACTAATGTCCCAAGAATTTAAGTTCCAGCTCAAATCAGTAAATAAATCATTTGGCTCGCACCATGTGCTAAAAGGGATTGATCTTGAGGTGAAAAAAGATAGCTCCTTAGTGATTTTAGGAGGCTCCGGTAGCGGTAAATCTGTGCTTATAAAGGCTATGATTGGCTTGCTTGTACCAGATTCTGGTAGTATTCTATATGATGGCCAGGAATCTATCGATTTATCTGGCAAGGCTCGTTTGAAGATGCTGGAAAGCTGCGGTTATTTATTCCAAGCTGGTGCGTTGTTTGACTCTATGAGCGTTAAGGATAACATCACGTTTTTTGCTAAAAAATTATATGATTTAAGCAAGGCGGATGTGAAAGATTTAGCCATCAAGAAGCTTCATTCTGTGGGTCTCCCTAAGCGCGTTTTAGATTTATACCCATCCGAGCTTTCTGGTGGTATGCAAAAGCGTGTATCTTTGGCTAGAGCTGTGTGTACTGACCCTAAAGTGATTTTCTTAGACGAGCCAACAACGGGGCTTGACCCAATCATGTCTAATGTAATTAATGATTTGATAGTTAAACTGCGTGATGAGCTCGGCGCAACAACAATCACTATAACTCATGATATGCAAAGTGCCCGTAAGATAGCTCAAAAAGTAGCTTTCCTATATGAGGGGAAAATTACCTGGCATGGCGATATAGCGAATCTAGACAAGGCCGAGGATGTTAATTTGCAAAAGTTCATCAATGGCGACCCTACCGACGCACCTGTAGATTAAAATTTAATGTTGCATTTGTTGGTGCTAGTTATTATAACAGAGCTCCGAATTTTAATTTTTAAAGGTAAATACAAATGTCAAAAGCTTCAGACAATGAGAAAACTCTACAAGAGCAGAAAGATCAACGAGATTTAGCTATGCAGTTACAATTACAATTGTTGACGATGCAACAAATAGCTCCTTATATCAATGGCACTAACTTAAGCTTAAAATCCATATTTCAAGCCACCTTCAGATGATAACAACTTCTAGGTTTTTGCATTTTAGGAAAAGATTTTGGTCTTCGTTTGACGACTCTAGGTTCGCTTCTCCTTGGTCTATTTCCT